>NZ_JBQQBX010000055.1:0-34553 GCF_052245475.1 Streptomyces sp. 7N604
CGCGGTCTTCCCTGCTCTGCAGGGAAGACCGCGGGGCGGGTTGGGAGTGGAGGAATGCGCAGGCGGCTAGGGCAGCCATGCCTTCCAGACGTCCGGGTGCTCCTCGACCCACCGTTCCGCCGCCTCCTGCGGCGACAGTTTGTCCGCGGCGATCAGCTCGGAGACCTCGTTCTGGTGCTCCTTCGTCCACTTGAACTTCTTCAGGAACTCGGCGGCCTTGCCGCCCTTCTTCTCGAAGTCCGCGTTCAGGAACTTCTGCAGCGGGGTCGTCGGGTACGCGCAGTCGATGGACTCGGGGTCCTCCGTCCCCTTCTCCCCGCACGCATCCGTGTACTCCGGCAGCTTCACCTCCACCATCGGCACCTGGTTGAACAGCCACTGCGGCTCGTACCAGTACGTCAGGAACGGCTTCTTCTGCTTGGCGAACTGCTTGATCTGGGTGATCTGCGCCGCCTCGGAGCCCGCGAAGACCACCTGGTAGTCCAGGTCCAGGTTCTTCACCAGCGCCTTGTCGTTGGTGATGTACGAGGGCGAGCCGTCGAGGAGCTGGCCCTTGCTGCCGCTCTCCGCCGTGCGCAGCTGGTCCGCGTACTTGTTCAGGTTCTTCCAGTCGGTGACGTCCGGGTGCGCTTCCGCGAAGTACTTCGGCACGTACCAGCCGATGTGTCCCGTCACCCCGAGGTCGCCGCCGCGCGCGATCGTCTTCTTGTCCTTGACGTACCGCTGCTCCTGGTCCGGGTGGCCCCAGTCCTCCATGATCGCGTCGACGCGGCCCTGGCTGAGCGCGTCCCAGGCGGGGATCTCGTCGACCTGGACGGTGTCGACGCGGTAGCCCAGCTCGTGCTCCAGCAGGTATTGCGCGACGGCGACGTTGGCCTGCGCGCCCACCCAGGACTGGACGGAGAGGGTGACGGTCTTCGCGCCCTGCGCGTTGGCGTACGGCGACGCCTGCTTGGTCATGTCCGCCGCGCCGCAGCCGGTCGCCGCGAGCAGTGCGGCGGCCGAGGCGACGGCCGCGGCGGTCTTCTTCCGTATCGGCAGACTCCGTATCGGCAGATCCGAAATCCGCAGACGCGAAATCCGCAGACGCGAAATCCGCGGACGCGGCATCCGTATACGCGCCATGTCAGGCCTCCTTCCGCGCGCGGCGCTGTGTGGGCTGGGTGACCCGGTCGAGCATCAGCCCCAGGCAGACGATCGCCGCGCCCGCGACCAGCCCGGTCGCGAGGTCGCCGCGGGCCAGGCCGGCCACGACGTCGTACCCGAGCGCGCCACCGCCGACCAGACCGCCGATGATGACGACGGCGAGGACCAGGACGACGCCCTGGTTGACGGCGAGGAGCAACGCCGGGCGAGCCAGCGGCAGTTGGACCTGGCGCAGCTGCTGGGCGCCGGTCGCGCCCATCGAGCGCGCGGACTCCAGCGCCGCCGGGTCGACCTGCCGCAGCCCCTGGGTGGTGATGCGTACGACGGCGGGCAGCGCGTACACGACCGCCGCGGCCACCGCGGGCGCGCGGCCGACCGCGAACAGCGCGACCACCGGGATCAGATAGACGAACTGCGGCATCGTCTGGAAGACGTCGAGCACCGGCCGCAGCAGCTTTTCCAGGCGGGCGCTGCGCGCGGCGGCAACCCCGATGGCGAGGCCGAGCACCAGCGTCACGGCGACGGCCGCAAGGACCTGCGAGAGCGTGTCCATCGACGGCTTCCACACCCCGAGGACGCCGATCGCGGCCATCGCGATGACGGCGGTGAGGGCGGTCTGCCAGGTGCCGATGAGCCAGGCGAGGGCGGCGACGATCAGTAGCACGGCCCACCAGGGCAGGCCGAGCAGACCGTCGCGTACGGGGTCCAGGACCCAGTGGGTGAAGTGCGCGGCCCAGTCGGCGGTGCCGCCCACCACCGGGACGCCGGTGTAGAGGTGGTCGACCATCCAGTCCTTGCCGGTGTTGACGGGCTCGGCGATGGCGACGACCCAGCTGTCGGGCCAGGCGGTGCGGCCCGACAGCCGTCCGGCGACGGCGACGGCGGCCGCTGCCAGGGCGGCGAGGGCCCAGCCCCGCCATCCGCGCAGCAGCGAGTGCCCGGTCGGCTCGGCGCCGATCCGCTCGCCCGCGGCTCCGGTCACCCGGTCCAGGACGACGGCCAGCAGCACGATCGGGATACCGGCGGCGAGCGCAGCGCCCACGTCCACCGAGGACAGCGCCTGGTAGACCCGGTCGCCGAGGCCGCCCGCGCCGATCATGGACGCGATGACCGCCATGGACAGCGCCATCATGATCGTCTGGTTGACGCCGAGCAGCAGCTCCTTGCGGGCCAGCGGCAGCCGGGCCGTCAGCAGCCGCTGCCTGCCGGTCGCGCCGAGCGAGGCGACGGCCTCCATGACCCCGCCGTCGGCGTTCCGCAGCCCGAGCGCGGTGAGCCGGGTCATGGGCGGTGCCGCGTACACCACGGTCGCCAGGACCGCGGCCGGTACGCCGATGCCGAAGACGAGCACGACGGGCAGCAGGTACGCGAAGGCGGGCAGCACCTGCATCGTGTCGAGTACGGGCCGCAGCGTGCGGTACGTACGGTCCGACAACCCGGCGGCGAGGCCGAGCAGCACACCCAGCACGACCGAGGCGAGGACCGCCACGACCATCAGGGCCAGGGTCTGCATCGTCGGCACCCACATGCCGAGCAGGCCGCACAGCGCGAAGGAGGCGGCGGCGGTCAGCGCGAGCCGTACGCCCGCGACGCGCCACGCGATCAGCGCGGCCGCGGCCGTGACGCCGGCCCAGCCGAGCGCGAGCAGCAGCAGATAGACGGCGCGCACGGACAGCACGATGGCGTTGCTGATGTGCCCGAAGAAGTAGAGGAAGAGCGGGTGGCTGTCACGGTTGTCGATGATCCAGTCGCTGACCTTGGTCAGCGGCTCGGACACGTCGACGGTCAGCGCGTCCGGCCAGGTGCCGCTGGCCCACCGGGCATGAACCAGCGGAACGAGAACCGCTGCCGCGACGGCGAGCAGGAGCAGCTTGCCGAGCGCCCGGTGGCGGACCACCGTGCGCAGCGAGAACGAGCGCGGGACGTCGGCCCCGCCGACGGACGTGGCGGCGGTCATCGGCGCCTCCGGTTCGTGGGCATGCGTTCCGCGGGGCGGACCGGGTAGGCACAAACCGGCCACCGGCCCGCACTCGGCAACGACGCGCAACCACCGGGGTGGTGCCCCGCCGACCTGGCTACGGAGAAGCGGCTCGTCATACCGTCACCTCCTTGCCCTCGGCGCCGGAGGCGCCCGAGGCGCCCGAGCCCGCCACGACGCCGATCAGGCACTCGTGGTCGACGACGCCGAGCAGCTTGCCGTCGGACATGACCCGGGCGGCCGGGTCGCCGGAGCGGGCGACGGCCTCGATGGCCTCGGAGACCGTGGCGCTCGGGGCGAGCGCGGGTCCGGACGCGGACTCGCCGACGTCCGCCGGGCGCATGGCCGTACCGACGGTGATCACCTGCTCGCGCGGCACGTCCCGGACGAACTCCCGCACGTAGTCGTCGGCCGGGGAGCCGACGATCTCCTCGGGCGTGCCGAGCTGCACGATCCGGCCGTCGCGCATCAGCGCGATCCGGTCGCCGAGCCGCAGCGCCTCGCTGAGGTCGTGGGTGATGAAGACCATCGTCCGGCCCTCCTCGCGGTGCAGGCGGATGACCTCTTCCTGCATGTCGCGGCGGATGAGCGGGTCGAGGGCGCTGAACGGCTCGTCGAAGAGCAGCACTTCGGGGTCGACGGCGAGCGCGCGGGCGAGGCCGACGCGCTGTTGCTGACCGCCGGAGAGCTGGCCCGGGCGGCGCGCCTCGAGGCCCGCGAGGCCGACCTTCTCCACCATCTCGGTCGCCCTGGCCCGGCGTTCGGCCTTGCCGACGCCCTGGATCTCCAGGCCGTACGCGACGTTGTCGAGGACGGAGCGGTGCGGCAGCAGACCGAAGTGCTGGAACACCATCGCGGCGCGGTGCCTGCGCAGCTCGCGCAGCCGGGTCCTGTCCATGGCGAGGACGTCCTCGCCATCGATGGTCAGGCTGCCGCTGGTCGGCTCGATGAGCCGGGTCAGGCAGCGGACGAGGGTGGACTTGCCGGAGCCGGACAGGCCCATGACGACGAAGACCTCGCCCTTGCGGACGTCGAAGGAGACGTCGTGCACGGCAGCGGTACAGCCGGTCTGCGCGCGCAGCTCGTCCGCGGGCAGCTCGGCGTACGGGCTGCCGGGGATACGGTCGGCCTTGGGGCCGAAGACCTTCCACAGGTTGCGGACGGAGAACACCGGATCGGTTGTCTGGTTCCCGGACATCACGCGTCACCTCCCGGTGTCGTTTTCTGGACAAGCAGTTCTGCGGCCTTCTCCCCCACCATCAGGACGCCGATCATGGGGTTGACGGCGGGCATCGTCGGGAACACGGACGCATCGGCGATCCGGATCCCCTCCAAGCCCCTGATCTTCAACTCCGGGTCGACGACGGCGAGTTCATCGGTCGTGGCACCCATGCGGCAGGTGCCCGCAGGATGATAGACGGTGTGCGCGACGTGCCGTGCGTACGCGCTGAGCTCCTCGTCGTCGGTGACCTCGGGGCCGGGGCAGACCTCGCGCTTGAGCCACTGGGCGAGCGGCTCGGTCTTCGCGATCTCCCGGGCGATCTTGATGCCGTCGACGAGGGTGTTGCCGTCGTAGTCGTCCTCGTCCGTGAAGTAGCGGAAGTCGAGGGCGGGCTTGACGGCCGGGTCGGCGCTGGTGAGGTAGAGGCGCCCGCGGCTGCGCGGCTTGGGGATGTTCGGGGTCATCGACACGCCGTGCTCGGGCTTCTCGTAGCCGATCCGCTCCGGATTGTCGGTGAACGGGATCTGGTAGAAGTGGAACATCAGGTCGGGGCCGCTGGACTCCGGGTCCCGCCGTACGAAGAGACCGGCGTCCGAGTCCATCGCGGAGTTCTCCGGAATCGGCCCGTCCGTCTCCCACACGATTACCGACTCGGGGTGGTCGAGCAGGTTCTCCCCGACGCCCGGCAGGTCGTGCACGACGGGGATGCCGAGCGCCTCCAGGTCCCGCTTCGGCCCGATGCCGGAGTGCATCAGCAGCCGCGGGGTGTCCACCGCGCCCGCGCAGACGAGGACTTCGCGGCCCGCCCCGACGAGGATCTCCTCGCCGTCCTTCGTACGGACGTGGACGCCGGTGGCGCGCGTGCCGTCCAGCTCCAGCTTGTACGCCCAGGTCTCCAGCAGGATGTGGAGGTTCGGCCGGTCGCCCGCTTCGATGTGCGGGTGGAGGTACGCGACGGAGGCCGAGGAACGCTTGTTGTTCTCGGGGTGGTAGGCGAGGTCGAAGAAGCCGACGCCCTCGTGGAACGGCTCCTTGTTGAAGCCCTCGACGCGCGGCACGCCCAGCGCGCCCTGCGCCGCCTCGACGAAGTCGCGGGCGATGGCGTTCCGGTCCTTCTCGTCGACGGCCACGATGTTGTTGCGCAGTCGGTCGAAGTACGGGTCCATGGACGCCGCGTCCCAGCCCTCGGCGCCGGCTGAAGCCCACTCGTCCCAGTCGGACGGCAGCGGCTTGAAGCTGATCAGGGTGTTGTGCGAGGAGCAGCCGCCGAGCACGCGGGCCCGGCTGTGCCGGATGTACGAGTTCCCGCGCGGCTGGGGCACCGTCGGGTAGTCGTAGTCGAGGTCCCCGCCCAGCAGGCCGAGCCAGCGGCGCAGGGTCAGGACGTCGGGCCGGTCGATGTCGGAGGGACCGCCCTCGATGACGGCGACCGTGACGTCCGGGTCCTCAGTGAGGCGGGAGGCGATCACCGATCCTGCGGTGCCGCCGCCGACCACGACGTAGTCGTAGCTGCGGGGGATGGTCATGGGGGTGTTGCTCCTCGTCGTACGTGCCACCGTCGTACGTGCCATCCGGTGGCCTTCTCTGGGGTCTCAGGGGCGGTCTTCACGTGTCCGCGGGGCCCGGCGCCCTCGGTCACTCCGGGGCGCGGGCCGCCGTACGCCACCGCCGGCGGGGCGGCCGGCCGGAGGGCGCGACCACCCGCGGGCGCGACCACCGGAGGGCGCGACCGCCGGAGGGCGCAACACCGGCGAGCGCGACCGCCGATTCCGCGGCGTCAGCCGCCGAACCACCGCACCGGGCGCGGGTCGAGGTTCTGGTAGATGTGCTTGGCCTCGCGGTACTCGGCGAGGCCGGAGGGGCCGAGCTCGCGCCCGATGCCGGACTTGCCGAAGCCGCCCCACTCGGCCTGCGGGACGTACGGGTGGTAGTCGTTGATCCACACCGTGCCGTGGCGCAGGCGGCGGGCGACGCGCCGCGCGCGGCCGGGGTCGGAGGTCCACACGGCGCCCGCGAGCCCGTACTCGGTGTCGTTGGCGAGCGCGACGGCGTCGTCCTCCGTGTGGAAGGTCTCGACGGTGAGGATCGGTCCGAAGGTCTCCTCGCGCACGACGCGCATCTCGCCGTGGCAGTAGTCGAGGACGGTCGGCGGGTAGAAGTAGCCGGTCGCGGGCCGTACGTCGGAAGGCTTCGGCCGCTTGCCGCCGCAGCGTACGACCGCGCCCTCTTCCCTGGCCGAGTCGACGTACGCCTCGATCTTCTCGAGCTGCTGGGCCGAGACGAGCGGGCCGCACTCGACGCCGTCCTCGGTGCCGCGGCCCAGCTTGATCCGCTCGGCGCGGGCGGCCAGCTCGGCGACGAACCGGTCGCGGACGGACTCCTCGATGATGAGCCGGGCACCGGCGGAGCAGACCTGGCCGCTGTGGATGAAGGCGGCGTTCAGGGCCTGGTCGACGGCGGTGTCGAACCCTTCGTCGGTTGCGCACGCGTCGGCGAACACGACGTTGGGGTTCTTGCCCCCCAGCTCCAGCGCGACCTTCTTCACGGTGGGCGCGGCGGCCTGCATGACCTTGGTGCCGCTGGCGAGGCCACCGGTGAAGGAGATCAGGTCGACGCCGGGGTGCTCGGAGAGCCGGGCGCCGACGGGGTCACCTGCGCCGGTGACGATGTTGGCCACCCCGGCCGGGAGCCCGGCCTCGACGAGCAGTCCGACGAGGTGGACGGTGGAGAGCGGCGTGATCTCACTCGGCTTGATGACGAAGGTGTTGCCGGCGGCGAGCGCGGGGGCGATCTTCCAGCTGGCCTGGAGGAGCGGGTAGTTCCAGGGGGTGATCAGCGCGCAGACGCCGACCGGCTCGTGGACGACGACGCTGTGTACGTCGTCGGAGCCGGCGTCGACGACGCGCCCGCCGCTCTCGTTGACGACGAGGTCGGCGAAGTACCGGAAGGCGTTGGTGACGTCATCGACGTCGACCCGCCCCTCCTCGAGCGTCTTGCCGGTGTCCCGGCTCTCGATGAGCGCGATCTCCTCGCGGTCGCGCTGCAGCAGTTCGGCGACCCGGCGCAGCAGCGCGGCGCGCTCGGCGACGGGCGTGTGCGGCCAGGAACCGGAGTCGAACGCATGGCGGGCTGCGGCGACGGCTGCATCGGCGTCCTCGGCGCCACCCTCGGCGACGCGCGCCAGAGTCCTGGCGTCTGCGGGGTCGAGGACCTCGCGACTGACACCGGATGCGGCGGATCGCCACACCCCGTCGATGTGAATACTCTCGGTTGCCGACACGTCGCTTTCTGCCTTCCACTGCCTGACATGTTCATCACCGGACGACCGCGCGGCCGACCAGCAGCAGGGACCCCTCCCCCGAAGCGGCAAAGGCATGCGCAAGTTTTCACGCTCAGTGACCCATTTCACGCTGCGCGCACCGGGACTCTGCGCCGACTGCAGACGGGCGGGGCCGGGCGGGTACGCACCGCCGCGGGGCGGCATTCGGCTCGGCCGGCGCTTACTCGGGGCGGTGCGACGGAGGGCCGCCCCCACAGCGGCGCCCGGGGCGCGATCCGGGGGTTTCAGGCCGGTGAAAGGTGGACAAAGCAGGCGTAGAGTGGCCGGAACGCCGTGGTGCGACGCTGCAAGCGATGGAGCAGCACATGGTCGACCCCAAGGGCTTCCTCAAAACCCCCCGCAAATCCAGACCGCGCCGCCCTGCCGCGGAGCGCGTGTCCGACTGGCATGAGGTCTACGCGGGTCAGGACCTGCTCCCGGTCGTCACCGAGCAGGCCGGCCGGTGCATGGACTGCGGCGTGCCGTTCTGCCACAGCGGCTGCCCGCTGGGAAACCTGATCCCGGAGTGGAACGAGTACGCCTCGCAGGGCGACTGGCGCGCCGCCGCCGAGCGGCTGCACGCCACCAACAACTTCCCCGAGTTCACCGGCCGCCTCTGCCCCGCTCCGTGCGAGGACTCCTGCGTCCTGGCGATCAACTCCGACCCCGTGACGATCAAGGACATCGAGTCCACCATCGCCGACCAGGCGTGGGACCGCGGCTATGCGCCTGAGCAGCCGCCCCAGCGGCTCAGCGGCAAGACCGTCGCCGTCATAGGTTCGGGCCCCGCCGGTCTCGCCGCCGCCCAGCAGCTCACCCGCGTCGGGCACACCGTCGCCGTCTACGAGCGGGCCGACCGCATCGGTGGGCTCCTCCGCTACGGCATCCCGGAATTCAAGATGGAGAAGCGCCACATCGACCGCCGCATCGACCAGATGCGGGCCGAGGGGACCAAGTTCCGCACCGGCGTGGACGTGGGCCGCGATGTCGACGCCGCAGAGCTGCGCGGGCGCTACGACGCGATGGTGCTCGCCGTGGGCGCCACCGCGTGGCGGGAACTTCCCGTACCCGGCCGGGAGTTGACCGGAATCCACCAGGCCATGGAGTACCTGACCCTCTCCAACCGGGTGCAGGAGGGCGACTACGACGCGCCGCCCGTCACCGCGGAGGGCAAGCACGTCGTGATCGTCGGCGGCGGAGACACCGGCTCCGACTGCCTCGGCACCGCCATCCGCCAGCACGCGGCCACCGTGACCCAGCTGGACATCAACCCGGAGCCGGGCGAAGGACGGCGGGACGACGAGCCGTGGCCCACGTACCCGAAGGTCTACCGGATCTCGCACGCCCACGAAGAGGCCAGGGACGGAGCGGGCGGCGACCCCCGGATCTTCGCCTCCGCCACCCTCCGCTTCGAGGGGGACGAGCGCGGCGGCGTCCGGTCGCTGCACCTCGCCGAGGTCGAGCCTGAGCACAGGCGGCCGCTCCCGGGCACCGAGCGGGTGATCCCGGCGCAGCTGGTGCTGCTGGCCCTCGGCTTCTCCGGGCCCGAGCAGGACGACGGGCTGATGGACCAGCTCGGTCTCGAGCTGGACGGCCGCGGGAACGTCGCCCGCGACGCGCGCTTCACGACGACCACGGACGGGGTCTTCGCGGCGGGCGACGCGGGCCGTGGCCAGTCCCTGGTCGTCTGGGCCATCGCGGAGGGCCGCGCCGCCGCGGCGGCCGTGGACCGCTACCTCACCGGGTCCACCGTCCTCCCGGCCCCCATCGGCCCGGCGGACCGCCCGCTTACGGCGTAGGCGCTCCGCCATCTCCCGCATCGCAGAAGCCCGTCGGACAGAACGCGTCCAGTGCGACCTCCTGGATGTCCCGCTGCTCGGGCCAGTCCTCGCGGGGCCCCGCTACCAGCACCGCGTACATCTCGCTGTCGGGCGCCGTGAAGACCCGGTCGAGGACCCGGCGCGGGCCGGTCTTCTCACTGTCGTAGGCGTAGTCGAGCTCCGCGTCGGAGCCGTCGCCGGGGCCGAGCCTCTGCAGCCCGAGCCGCTCGTAGTTCTTGTTGTTCTTGAGGAACCGCTCAGCCTCCAGCAATGCGTCGTACGGGGTCGCCTCGGGGCCGTCCAGCCGGAAGATCTGGATCAGGCCCCGCTCGTCGGCCGACTTGTAGAAGATCCCGGTCCCGTCCTCGCTGCGCTGCCACCCCGTGGGCACGTCCAGCCTGAATCCGCCGGGGTCCTCCACCCGCTGGAAGCCCTCGGGCGGCTCATCCGCCGCCGTGCTCGGGGATGCGGAAGCGGGCGGGTTCGACTCCGGCGCGGGCCCGGTCGGCGAGGCGCTCACGCTCGTACCCGGCCGGGCATCGGCAGGGCCGCCGCCGTCGCGGAGCAGCGCCCAGACGCCGAAGCCGAGCCCGCCGCCGAGGACGGCCGCGGCGGTCAGCAGCACAGCGACCCGGGAGCGGGTCGCGGGCAGCACCCAGCTGTTCGGCGGCCGTGGCGCCGGATCGTAGAGTCCGGGCGGGGCAGGCGGGCCGGGCGGCGCCGTGCCCATCACCCAGCGCTGCGACTGCTCGTCCCAGTACGGCTCGTTCTCACCCTCGCCCATCTCAGCCGCCCAGCGCGGCCAGCGCCTGCCCGACGGCGACCCCTGAGGCGAGCGCGCCGATGCCCGTGGCGGCGTCCTGCAGCAGCTGCCGCAGCCGGGCGAAGCGGCCCGGGTCGGCCTGGCCGGTGCGCCGGATCTCCCCCTCGGTGTCGTCGAGTTCGTCGCGCAGTGCGGTGATCTCGGGGGTCGCGACCAGCCGCCCGAGGTCGTCCCTGAGCTGCTGTACGGCCAGCAGCAGCCGCTCGTGGCCCTCGTCCTTCGCCGCCGGGCCGCCGGTGTTTCCCGTCGTGTTGCTGACCTGGTTGTTGCTGCCGATCACGACGGCGCTGCCGGTCACGTCGCCGATACGCGTGCCCCCGCCGCCCGGCCCCCTACCGCGCCCGCGGCCGCCGCCGCCCCCGCTGCCCTCGTCCGGCTCACCGGCCGCCATCACTGCCCTCCCGTTTCCACGTGCTCCTGCTCCTGGTCCTGCTCCCCGCCTGCCGCCGGCTGGTCCTCCGCCGGCTTGTTCTCCAGCGTGTTGTGGTCGCCGACCGCGATGGCGCTGTTCTCCGCGGATCCGATGTACACGCCGCTGACGTTGACGACCTGCTGCACGAACTCGTCGGTCTGCCAGCCCGCCGCGGCGAGCGCCTGCCGTACGCCGTTGGCGACCCGGTCCTGGATGCTCTTGAGGTAGCGGCTGACGTCCATCTCCTGGAAGAGCGAGGCTCCTTCGTCGCTGCCCAGTTCCCGTACGGACGTCCAGGGCCCGTCGGGCAGGGCCGCCGCGTGGCCTCCGGTCCACATCCGCCACAGGAAACCGGCCTCGCGGAAGGCGTGGACGACTGACCGGACGGCGCCCATGGGCAGCTGTCCGAGCGCCCAGACCGCCCTGCCCAGCGGCTTGCCGCGCCAGTAGTCGGCGGAGACGCGGTCCACGGCGCGGAAGTCGCGGCGCACGGGCCGCAGCACGTGCGGGGCGATCTCCAGCATCAGCATGCGGCCCTGTGTGTGCACTCGGACGAAGACGGTGATGACGACCTCTTCCTCCCAGGCGCCGACGCGGATGCGCAGGAAGTGCCTGCGGCCCTCGCCGCCCTCCTCGATGGCGCGCTCCCGCTCCGCGTCGAAGTGCTTCTGCTGCAGCGGCGCCTGGGCGCGCACCGGCACGCCCGTGGCCCGTACGAAGACGCACTCGTCGACCTCGAGGCCGCGCAGCCGGTCGCGGACCGTGGCGGCCTGCGGGGCATCGGGGTTCGCGGGCGTGCGCAGGTTCTCGACCAGGGGCTTGACGCGCCGCAGGACCTCCCGGTTGTTGAGCTCGGCCAGCGGCTTCCCCGGCGCGTTCGGGTCCCGGCGCAGCTCGACGGCGAGCGTCCAGGGCTCGTACGGGCTGCCCGCGCCGAGGAAGGGCTGCTGCGGGTGGTAATAGATGAGGGGCGAGCGCTGTTCGAGCCGGATCCGCTGCTGCAGGCGCGCGAAGCGCTCCCCGGCCGTGGCCTCCGCGACGTCCGGGCGGGCCCGGTCGGCGAAGGCTTCGGGTTGAAGCTCGCGTGAGATGATCCTGGCCACCTGCTCGCGGTGGGCTCCGATGCACGCGGCCATCGCCAGGGGAATGATCAGCGCGACCCAGGCCGCCGCGCGCTCGTCCGAGACGATCAGGTCGGTGCTCTGCAGCTCGTAGAGGGTCTCCTCGTCGGCCGTGGCGACCATGAGCGCCGACACCGCGTAGAGCGCCAGCGACAGCCGGCCCACGAGGCGAAGATAGGCCGCTGCCACCCGCCGGAAGCGGCGGGTGCGCCGTGCGCCCGGGTAGTCGGCGTGGAACGGGCCCGAGGCGCCGCCGCGGAGCCGGGCGGCCAGCACCAGCAGCACGCACGGGATGAGGAAGGCAGTGGCCTGCGTACTGGCGAAGACGAAGGCGAGCACCCAGAGGGCGACGACGGCCACCGCCCAGACCGCCTGGAGGCGGCGGGCGCGCAGCGCGTGGGCGAGCACCCGGGCCGCGTCGATGCCGAGGGACGGGGCCGCGATCCGCTCCTCGTGGACGTAGAGCTCGTCGAGGACCGCGTCGCGGTAGTCGTCGTCCAGGTACGTGCCGGCACACAGCAGCCGGGTGGCCTCGCTGGCGGCAGGGCGAGTGGCATGCTCCGGCTGGGGCCGGGACTGGGGCTGGGGCCGGGACTGGGGCTGGGACTGCGACGGAAGAGCGGGCTGTGCCGGGATGTGCTGGCGTGACACATGTTCCCCCGAGCTGCTCGAACTCCCGTTCACACAGGGGGAGTTGACGGTTTGGACGCCGCCTCAGCATAGGGAAACGGAAAAGGCCCCGGTAGACAACCGGGGCCTTTCACGTGCCCTTCACGGGCCTTTCGAGTGTTTCGGATTCTCGGGTGTTCCGGGTCGCTCAGGCGCTCGAATTTCTCCGGGTGCCGTGACCCGCCCGGGTCAGATGAGGCCGAGGCCGCGAACCGCGTCGCGCTCCTCCGCCAGCTCGGCGACGGAGGCGTCGATACGGGTGCGGGAGAAGTCGTTGATCTCCAGGCCCTGGACGATCTCGTACTTGCCGTCCTTGGTGGTGACCGGGAAGGAGGAGATGAGGCCCTCCGGGACGCCGTACGAGCCGTCCGACGGGATGCCCATGGAGGTCCAGTCGCCGTCCGCGGTGCCGTTCACCCAGGTGTGGATGTGGTCGATCGCGGCGTTGGCGGCGGAGGCGGCCGAGGACGCGCCGCGCGCCTCGATGATCGCGGCGCCGCGCTTGGCGACGGTCGGGATGAAGGTGTCGGACAGCCACTTCTCGTCGTTCACGACCTCGGCGGCGTTCTTGCCCGCGACGTCCGCGTGGAAGATGTCGGGGTACTGGGTCGCCGAGTGGTTGCCCCAGATGGTGAGCTTGCGGATCTCGGAGACCGGGACGCCGGTCTTCTTCGACAGCTGCGAGATCGCGCGGTTGTGGTCGAGGCGGGTCATCGCGGTGAACCGCTCGGCCGGTACGTCCGGGGCGGCGGACTGGGCGATCAGCGCGTTGGTGTTCGCCGGGTTGCCGACGACCAGAACCTTGACGTCGTCCGCGGCGTGGTCGTTGATGGCCTTGCCCTGCGGCTTGAAAATGCCGCCGTTGGCCTCGAGCAGGTCGCCGCGCTCCATGCCCTTGGTACGGGGGCGGGCGCCGACGAGCAGGGCGACGTTCGTGCCGTCGAACGCCACGTTCGGGTCGTCGGTGATGTCGATGCCCCGGAGCAGCGGGAAGGCGCAGTCGTCGAGCTCCATGGCGGTGCCCTCGGCGGCCTTGAGGGCCGGCGTGATCTCGAGAAGGCGCAGCTTGACCGGCACGTCCGCGCCGAGGAGGTGGCCTGAGGCGATGCGGAAGAGCAGCGCGTAGCCGATCTGGCCGGCCGCGCCGGTGACGGTGACATTGACGGGAGTGCGGGTCATGGCGATCTCCTGCTTTGGCTTGCCTGGCGGTGGGTGTCCCTGCCCGTATGCGGTGGGTCTCTTGGTATCAAGAGAGTTCCGGCGTCAGGCTATCGCCCCGTGCGTGGCGGCCGCTCGCGGGGATGAGGGGGGAGAGCGAGCGGCCGCCTGGGGGTGCACGGCACCCGTGGGGGGTGCGGTTCGCCTGCCCTGGATCTGCGGGGGCATGCATACGTTTTGCGACGTTCTATACGAGGGGCTTCGCCACCGGACCACCGAACTCCGGGGCAGGCCCCCAGGCGGCGGGGCCGCACACGGGGCGGGGCCGCACACGGAGCGGGGCCGCACACGGGGCGGGGCCGCACACGGAGCGGGGCCGCACAACGTCCGCGGCGTCCTAGTTCCCGGCGGTCCCCGCGGTCTCGGCGTTCCCGCCACCGGCTGCAGTTCCTGCGGTGGCCCCGGCCTCGGGCACGGTGCAGCCGTTGGCGCCCGCCTTCGTCCGCGCGCACGCCTTCGCCGACTCCGGCGCTGTCACGGTGACCATGCGCGTGTACGCGTCCTTGTCCGCGTCCGCCGTGCCGCTCTCGGTCCGCTTCGCCGCGGTGATGCTGACCGCGTCGCCCGGGGCGGCCTGCGTGATACGCGCCCAGGCCGCGCCGCACACCTCGCTGTAGCGGACTTCGATGAACGCCCCGCCGACGGTCGCCTGGGACACGGTCTCGGCGTACTTGCCGCCGCAGCCCATGACCTCCGGGTCCCCGCCTGCGCAGTCGGCGCCGCTGCACTTGACCCCGGCGGGCAGGTCGGGCTTCTTCGAGGCGGTCGGCGAGGGCGGGGGCTCGGCGGCCTCGCTGCCGTCGTCCCTGCCGAGGCCGAGCAGCAGCACGCCGCCCGCGATCACGACCAGCGCGCCGAGGACCCCGGCCAGGAACATCGGTACGCGGCGGCCGCCCCGCCTCCGGCTGCCGCGGCTGCCCCGATCACTGCCGTCGCCGGTGTGACCAACGTCGCCGATGCCGCCGACGCCGGCGCCATCGACGGCGTCGGCGCCGGTGACCGCGTCGGCCGCCCCGAAGTGGCCCGGGAAGTCCCGGGGTTCCGGGACGGCAGCCGCGGCCTCCTCCGGCTTGCGCGCCTTGCGCCCTTTATCGGACCTGGCCGATTTCGAAGCCTTCGCGGGCGGCGGGGCGAGCTCCCCCAGAGCGGCCCGCGCCTGCGCAACGCGTATCGCCTCCATCGTTATGTCGTGCCGCATTTCGGCCCGGCTCCAGGCCCGCTCCGCCAGCTCCCACATGGTGGTGAGATGACCGCTGTTCGCACCGGTCACCTCGGCCAGGGCCACGACGGCGCCCTGCGGCGGCAGCAGTCTGCCGTTCAGATAGCGCTCCCACGACGTCCTGCTGTAGCCGGTGCGGTCGGCGACCGCGGAAACGGACAGGCCGCTGCGGTCGACGAGCCTGCGGAGCTGACTGGTGAACTCCCGTACCTGCGGGTCGAGTTCCTCCGGCAGCGTCCTCCAACGAGGCATTGCCTCCCCCTGTTCCCCCCGAGTCGTGCACATCGTCCCGGCACTGTGAGCTCCCCCATCGCACCCTTGTCCGGGACTCGTTCACGGATGCGCGTGTCCAGGATGTCAGTTCCCATAGCGGGGGCCCACACGTGCATACGGTCGGAGGCGGCCGGATGCCTCACACCGAGCGCCCCGGGCTCACGCGTACCAGCACGAGACATCCGACACATTCCGGTGACGGTTGTTGCACGAACGCAGCACCGCGCCGAAACCGTCACTTCTGCGCCACAGGGGACCCGTAAAGCTTGAGCCCGGCCGCCGGGCCCAAGATCCTCGTGCGTGGAAGGGACGCGCCACGGGGGCGCGGCAGCGACGCTCCCTTCCGAACGCGACGGCGCCCGTCCTCACCCGGGGGAGAGGACGGGCGCCGTTGCTTGTGCGAAATCTCCGAATCTCCGCTGCCTTCTGCGAATCAGGCCGCGGCCATCTTCTTCTGCAGATTGGTGTCCAGGGCGTCCAGGAACTGCTCCGTGGTCAGCCACGGCTGGTCCTTGGAGATGAGCAGCGCCAGGTCCTTGGTCATCTGGCCGGCCTCGACGGTCTCGATGCAGACCTGCTCGAGCGTCTCGGCGAACCTGATGACCTCGGGGGTGTCGTCGAGCTTGCCGCGGTGGGCCAGGCCACGGGTCCAGGCGAAGATCGACGCGATCGGGTTCGTCGACGTCGGCTTGGACTGCTGGTGCTGGCGGTAGTGGCGGGTGACGGTGCCGTGCGCCGCCTCGGCCTCGACGGTCTTGCCGTCCGGGGACATGAGCACGGAGGTCATCAGGCCGAGCGAGCCGAAGCCCTGCGCGACGATGTCGGACTGGACGTCGCCGTCGTAGTTCTTGCACGCCCAGACGTAGCCGCCCTCCCACTTCAGGGCCGCGGCGACCATGTCGTCGATGAGGCGGTGCTCGTACGTCAGGCCCTTGGCGTCGAACTCGGCCTTGAACTCGGAGTCGAAGATCTCCTGGAAGATGTCCTTGAAGCGGCCGTCGTAGGCCTTGAGGATCGTGTTCTTCGTGGACATGTAGACCGGGTAGTCACGGGTCAGGCCGTAACGGAAGGACGCGCGGGCGAAGTCGCGGATGGACTCGTCCAGGTTGTACATGGCCAGCGCGACACCGCCGCCCGGGAAGTCGTACACATCGATCTCGATGGGCTCGGAGCCGTCCTTCGGGGTGAAGGTCATGGTGAGGGTGCCCTCGCCCGGGATCTTCAGGTCGGTCGCGCGGTACTGGTCGCCGAAGGCGTGACGGCCGACGACGATCGGCTTGGTCCAGCCGGGGACGAGCCGCGGGACGTTGCTCATGATGATCGGCTCGCGGAAGATGACGCCGCCGAGGATGTTGCGGATGGTGCCGTTCGGCGACCGGTACATCTTCTTGAGGCCGAACTCCTCGACGCGGGCCTCGTCCGGTGTGATGGTGGCGCACTTCACGCCCACGCCGTGCTGTTTGATCGCGTTGGCCGCATCCACGGTGACCTGGTCGTTCGTGGCGTCGCGGTGCTCGATGCCCAGGTCGAAGTACTTCAGCTCCACATCGAGGTACGGCAGGATCAGCTTGTCCTTGATGAACTGCCAGAGGATGCGGGTCATCTCGTCGCCGTCGAGCTCGACGACGGGGTTGGCTACCTTGATCTTGGCCATGGGAGTGCTTCGTCCCTCTCGCGTGGCTCAGGCTTTCGAATATCTCGGCATCGAGATACCCGGCTCCCAGAATACGCCGGGAGGGTCCCGGCCCGGCCTCGCCGCGTCAGCGCACCGTGAAGTGGACCACGTCCTTCAGCCAGGGAATGTCCAGCCATGGGTCGGGCTGGATCATCATCGCCAGCATCACGATCACAAAGCCGAGCGCGCCGTACGTGACCATGTCCGTGAACCGGGACCGCACGGCCAGCATGCCGACTTCAGGCAGCGCCCAGCGCAGGACGGCGCCGGTGATGAGCGCGAGACCGACGATGATGATGCCGATCCGGACGGCGCCTGCGGTGACGACGAGCAGCCCGGCTGCGGTCCCGCCGAGCACGGTCAGCAGCGGCCACTGCCGCGCGGGCGCGGGCGCGTCGCCCGACGCGGCCCGCCCACCTCCCTCCGGGCGCGCGGTGTCCCGCGTGACCCGGGGAAAACGACGGCTCTTGGGCGGGCGGCCCGACTCGCCGACCGCCGCGCCTGCGCCCGGCGCCGCCTCGCCGCGGTGCCCCTGGGCGGCTGTGCCACCAGGTGTGCTGGGAGGACCGGCGCCCCCGCGCTCCGCAGCGCTCCTGGCGCGCGCGGATCCGTCGCCGTCCCGGCCCGGGTCTCCGGCCGCCCCGCCGCCAGTACGGTCCGCCTCGGCGGGCGGGTGCCGGTCGGCCGCGCCGCCGGTGCTGCCTCCGGCTGCCCCGGCGGGCGGGTGCCGCTCAGTGGCGCCGCCATCACCCCGATTCCAGGGCTCCGCGCCGAAGGCACCGCGCCGCAGGCGCGGCGCCCCGGCCGCGCCGTTCGCCTGGCCTTCAGCCATGAGTGGCGACTCCCTTCCTAGCGCGCCGCAGGCGCACGGCGTTCGGCCGCTTCGACGACGTTCTGCAGCAGCAGCGCCCGCGTCATCGGGCCCACGCCGCCGGGGTTCGGCGAGATCCAGGCGGCGACCTCCGCCACACCCGGGTGCACATCGCCGACGATCTTGCCGTGCTCGTCCCGGCTCACGCCCACGTCCAGTACGGCCGCGCCCGGCTTCACGTCCTCCGGCTTCACGATGTGCGGCGAGCCCGCGGCGGCGACGATGATGTCGGCCTGGCGCAGCTGGGCGGACAGGTCGCGGGTGCCGGTGTGGCACAGGGTCACCGTCGCGTTCTCGGACTTACGGGTCAGCAGCAGGCCGATCGAGCGGCCGACGGTGACGCCGCGGCCGACGACCACGACGTGCGCACCGTTGATCTCCACCTTGTGGTGGCGCAGCAGCTGGACGATGCCGTTCGGGGTGCAGGGCAGCGGCCCGGTCTCGTTCAGGACGAGGCGCCCGAGGCTCATCGGGTGCAGGCCGTCGGCGTCCTTGGCCGGGTCGATGAGTTCGAGCACCCGGTTGACGTCGATGCCCTTGGGGAGCGGGAGTTGGACGATGTAGCCCGTGCAGGCCTGATCCTCGTTGAGTTCCCGTACGACCGCCTCGATCTCGTCCTGGGTGGCGGTGTCGGGCAGTTCACGCTGTATGGAGGCGATGCCCACCTGGGAGCAGTCGCGGTGTTTGCCCGCGACGTACCACTTGCTGCCCGGGTCGTCGCCGACCAGCAGGGTCCCGAGGCCCGGCGTGACCCCACGGGCCTTGAGCGCCTCCACGCGGGCGGCGAGTTCTGACTTGATCGCGGCGGCGGTGGCCTTGCCATCGAGAATCTTGGCGGTCATACCTCCATCCTCCCGGATACGGCGGCTTGCGTTCCAATCAGGCCCCCGTCAGCCCCGCATCAGGCCTCGATCGAGCCCCCATCAGGCCCCCATCAGGGCGCCTCCGCAGCTCATGCCACCGCCCAGGGGGCCGCCCAGGGCTTCGTCCGGAGTCCCTCCAGGTTTCCGATTCGCCACGTTTGTGGATCTTGGCTGGACAACCGACGGGTTCCACCACGACGATGACCGAAAGAGTTACCGCGGCAGTACGGGGGGCGGGCCGCTGTTTCATCCGACCTCCGTGCGGCGCGTGTCGTCCCCGTACATCCGCTCGGAGGAACCCCGGATGAGCTATTCCGACCCGAACAACCCCTACAGCCAGCAGCCGCAGGGCCAGCCTTACGGCTACCCGCAGCAGCCCCCGGCGCAGCCCGGCTACGGCTCGCAGCCCGGCTACGGCTATCCGGCGCAGCAGCCGGCCCCGCCCTACCCGGCGTATCCCGGCGGCCCCGGTGCGGTGCAGATGCAGCTGCCGGGCATGGCGCAGGCCGCCCGCGTCATCCTGTTCATCGTCGCGGGGCTGCAGATCATCGTGGCGATCGTCGCGGCCATCGCCGTCGCGGCGGCGCAGGACGTGTCGAACGAGATAGGAGCGGGTGACAAGACCGACGGCCTGGCGGGCCTCGGCTACGCGGTCGTCTTCGTCGTCCTGGCCTTCGCGGGCTTCGCGATCTTCCTGGGCGCGAAGTTCGGCAACGGCGGCCCCGGCATCCGGATCGCGACCATCGTCTACGCCGCGCTGTTCATCCTGCTCAGTCTGAGCAACTTCGCGGCCGGCACCGGCAGCTCCGCCGTCGGCGGTGTCGTCGGCCTCGCGATCGGCGGTTTCATCCTGGCCGCGATGCTGCAGTCCCAGACGGCGGCCTGGTTCAACCGGCCGCGCTACTGATCACGACGGCGCTTCCCGCCCGCGCCGCTGATCGCGAGGAATCGCGCGAAGAACGCGAGGAATCACGCGAGGAATCACGCGCAGAATCACGCGCACCCGGCACCACACGAGGGGCGCACCCGGAGTCCGGGTGCGCCCCTCGCGCCGCGTTGCGGCTGCGTTCGGGCCGTCAGTAGCCTTGACCGCTGCCGATCCTCGACCGGGGGGAACGTAGGTGTTCAGCGTCATCGTGGTACCCGACGGCTCGCGGGGTCCCGACTCCCAGATCCGGCTGGAGCCGGGCGAGACACTCGGCTTCGGGCGTACGGAGGAGGCCAGGACCGCGGACGGCGGCCCGTATCTCGTCATGGACCACGCGGGCGTGTCCCGCTCCGCCGGGGAGATCACCGCCACCGCCACCTTCTGGACGCTGACCAACCTCAGCCGCCGCCAGACGTACGTCGTCGAGAACCCCGAGGGCGCCGGGGAGCACATCAAGGTCGGGCCCGGCAGGGTCGAGGCGCCGGTCCCCTTCGAGTTCTCCCGGGTGGTGCTCCCGGCCGGGAACGACCTGGTCGGCTTCGAGGTCTGGGCACCGCGCCACGACTACTTCGAGGGCAGCGGAAGCACGGGCGGCGAGCCGACCGCGCTGCCCTTCCCGCTGGACCGGTCCAAGCGCTACTTCCTCGTCCTCGCCGCGCTCTGCGAGCCCCGGCTGCGCGGCGAGCCGCACGCCCCGCTGCCGACCACCGAGCAGGTCGTGGAGCGCCTCAAGCCGGTGTGGCCCGCGGTGAACCGGACCACGGTGCAGTGGAACATCGACTATCTGGCCGTCAAGCTGCGCCTGAAGCCGCCCGCCGAATCCGCCCTCCCCGGGCCCCGGTTGAACGGCAAGAAGGAGTCCCTGGTCTCCCTCGCGCTGCGCTTCGACCTCGTACGGGAGGAGGAGCTCTGCGTGATCGAGGGGCGGGAGCGGTGAGCGGAGGAGCCGAGAGCGCGCCGTTCGCGGTGCGGGTGCCGAAGGGGTACCGGGTCGGCTGCTGGGAGGTCCGCGAACCGCTGGCCACCGGCGCGTTCGGCAGCGTCTACGCCGCCCGGTGCGGCGGCGAGCCGGGCCCGGACGCCCCGCCCGACCTGCCCCGGTCCGCGGCGCTCAAGTTCCTGCCCACCGGCACCCGTACGCCCCGCCAGCTGCGGCACCTGGAGGATCTCGCGCACCGCGAGCTGGAGTTGCACCGCAGGCTGCGCCGCCCGCGCCTGATTCGGATGTACGAGGCGCTGACCGTCGACGACCCGGAGCGTCCCGAGCTCGACGGCGCGACCGTGCTCGTCCTCGAGCGCGCCGAGGGTTCCCTGGACACGCTCATCGCCCGCTCCGGCTCCGGCTCCGGCTCTCGCTCCGGTCCCGGGCCCGTGCCGGAGGGGCCGGCGCTGCTCGCGCAGATCTGCGAGGGCCTGGCCCAGCTGCACCAGGCGGGCTGGGTGCACGGCGACCTCAAGCCGGGCAACGTGCTGCTGATGCCCGACAGTTCGGTGCGGCTCGGCGACTTCAATCTGGCGGCGGAGCTGGAGGGCACCCACGCCTACTCCCCCGCCTTCTCGACGCCCGACTACACCCCGCCCGAGCTGCTGTGGTCGGACATCGGCGAGCGCGGGCAGCAGATCCGTACGACCGCGGACATCTGGGCCTTCGGGGTGGTCGCGCACCTGGTGCTGGCCGGGACGCTCCCGATGCCCGGCGCGACCGTGGCCGCCCGCAGGGACGCGACCGTGCGCTACGCGCGGGGGACCGAGGAACTGCGGCTCTCGCCCGACCTGCCGGAGGGCTGGCCGGAGATCATCGGCGACTGCCTGGCCCGTACGCACGAGGAGCGCGCCGCGCACAGCGCCCGTGACCTGCTGCGGCGCGTCGAGACCCTGGCCGGGACCGGGCGCTCGCCGCGCCTGCCCCGGCGGCTCGCCAGGATGTCCGGGCCGCGGCGGGCCGGCAGGCCCCCCGGCAGGCCGGGCCGCCGCTCGCGGACCCTTGCGGTCGTCACCGCGGCCGCCCTGACGGCGGGGATCGCAGCGCTGGGCTACGGCCTGGGCCTGCTCGGCGGCGAGGAGGAGCGGGGCGACGGCAGGACCGGGACCGAGAAGGTGGCCCCGGCGACGTACGGCGAGGACGAGTTGCGTACGGACGCGGGAGTGCCGGTCGCGTACCGCAAGCTCATCGTCGACGCGGCTCATGCGTGCACCGAGGAGGAGGTGACGCCGCCGCTCATCGCCGCGCTGCTGAAGGCCGAGAGCGACTTCGACCCGGATCTGTCCGACCCGGCCATGGACGAGTACGGCATCGCCCGCTGGACGCCCCGCGTGCTCAAGTCCTACCTCCCGCCCTCGCTAGTGCCGAAGTCCGGCGACCCGAAGCCGCCGTTCCCGCCCGACGTGTCCATCCCGGCCGCGGGCCGCTATCTGTGCGTCATCGCACCGCGCCTCCGCCCGGAGCTGCAAGGCAACCGCCAAGTGCTGATCGCGGCCGCGTACCGCACCTCGTTCAGCAAGGTCAACGCGGCGGGCGGGGTGCCCGCGCACTACCGCGACTACGCGGAACGCGTCGAGCACGCCCTCAAGAAGTACACCCCGCCGCGCGCCAACTGACCCTCGGACCTCCGAGGTACAGGTCCGCGCGCCGGAGGGGTGGAATGGAGCGCGACGGGGGAACCTCGGGGGAGGCTCCGGGCCCGTGCGCTGGCCGACGGCGCGCGGGCCCGAAGTCGGCGCGTCGGAGAAGTGGCACGAACCCAGCAGCTCCACATGCGGCCACCAATGATCACGACGACGCCGACGTCCGGGACGCCACAACCGGATCCCGGCTACATCTTTGGATGCATGGGCACTACACCCTCAGGCATGCTCCGGGGCACTTCGTGCGGGCAATGTGGCCGCATTCGTGCGCGATCTAACTTCTGAGTCATCACTGAATCGGCTCCGAGGAGACAGGTGAGAGGCACGTGCCCCCTACAACCGACTCCGCAGCACAGAGCGTGCACACCTCCGCAGCCCAGAGCGTGCACGCCGAACACCCGGCATTCCCCATGCCCCGGTCCTGCCCGATGCGGGTGCCCGAACAGTACGCGCAGTTACGTGCCGAGGCACCCATTTCCAAGGTCGCCCTGCAGCACGGAAGGACCGCGTGGCTGCTGACCCGGCAGGAGGACATCCGGGAATTCCTCGTCCATCCCCAGGTGAGTACGGACCGCCTGCACCCCGGCTCCCCCCTGCAGGTGCGCCTTCCCGTCGGGGTGCCGAAGGAACGACTCGTCGGCATGGTCGGGATGGACGGCCCGGAACACATCGCCCGACGCCGACTGGTTCTCCCTGAGTTCACGGTCAAGCGGGTCCAGAGGATGCGGCCACGTGTCCAGGAGATCGTGGACACATGCCTCACCTCCATGCTTGACGCCGGCCGTTCGGCGGACCTGATCGAGGCCTTCGCCGCCCCGGTGCCCTCGATGGTCGTCTGTGAACTGCTCGGAGTCCCGTACGCGGACAACGCGTTCTTCCTGGCCAAGACGGCGGTCATCCTCTCCCGCAATGCGACCCGGGCGGAGCAGGAGCAGGCCTATGCCGAACTCCTGGATTATCTCGGGGAGGTGGTCTCCGACAAGGAGCGCGAACCCTCGGACGACCTGATCGGCCGCCTCATCAACAACCTGCGCGACTCGGGCGCCTACGACCGGGACCTCGTCCTCGGCATGGCCAGACTGCTCCTCGTCGCCGGCCACGAGGCGACGCCGAACATGATCGCCCTCGGCACGATCGGCCTGCTGGAGCACCCGCACCAACTGGCCGAACTGCGGGCCGACCCAGGACTCGTCCCGCAAGCCGTCGAGGAGATGCTGCGCTACTTCAGCATCTCGGACCAGGCCACTTTCCGCGTCGCGCTGTCCGACATCGAGATCGGCGGGGTCACGATACGGGAAGGCGAGGGCGTCATCGGGCTGAACGCATCGGCCAACTGGGACGGTGATTTCTACGAGAATCCGGAAGTCCTGGACATCCGTCGCGACGTGGGACGGCACCTGGCATTCGGCTACGGGCCCCATCAGTGCATCGGTCAGAACCTCGTCCGGATGAACCTGGAGGTCGTCCTCAGCACCTTGTTCGCCCGTGTCCCCGGTCTGCGTCTGGCAGTTCCCGCGGCGGAACTCCCCCTGAAAAACGATCAGATCGTGTACGGGGTTCACGAACTGCCCGTCACCTGGTGACCCGGGAGGACATGTCATGCGGATCACCATCGACCGGGAAGCCTGCGTCGGCTCGGGACAGTGCGTGCTCATCGAGCCTGCCGTGTTCGACCAGAACGACGACGACGGTCTCGTCGAACTCCTCGACGAGGGGCCTCTGACCGACCCCACCGGCACGGTCGAGGACGCTGTCCAGCGCTGCCCCGCAGCCGCCCTCGGCCTCAGCCCGGACTGACCGGGCGCGCCGGCCCGGCGGAGCAGCAGAGGCCTCTTACCGGGCCGGCAGCCACCGCCGGACGCATGCGGTGGCTGCTGGCCCGGCGTAGGGGCCGCGATGAATCCCGAGGAGGACCATGACCGAGAGCCAAGGAACGACTGCCGCGCAGACCGTGAAGTGCGCCGACCAGACGGCGCCGCCGGCGGCGCCCCGGCCCGGCGCCGGGCAGCGCGCCGGACGTCTTCTGGCGGCGGTGCCGCCCCCCGGGCTCATCCTGTGCGGAATGGCCTTACGGCAGCTGGGAGCCGCAGTGGCCCAGCCGCTGTTCTCGGTCGCCGGTCCCTTCGGGGTCACAACGCTGCGGCTGGTCTTCTCCGCCCTGGTCCTGCTGCTCGCGTGGCGCACGTCCCTGCGGGTGGGACGGGGCGCTCTGCCGGCCGTGTTCGCCTGTGGAACCGTGCTCGCCGGAATGAACTTCGCCTTCTACCAGGCGCTGGACCGCATTCCCATGGGCGTCACCGTCGCCATCGAACTGCTGGGGCCGCTGGCCCTTGCCGTCGCCGGCTCCCGTCGCTGGTCCGATGCAGGGTGGGCGCTCCTGGCCGCCGCCGGGGTGGCACTGCTCACCGAGGTGGACGGCGGTCTTTCCTGGGTCGGTGTCGCCTTCGCGCTGACCGCCGCGGGGTGCTGGGTGGGGTACATCCTGCTCGGCGCGAAGCTCAGCAGCCGTACCAACGACGGTTCGGGCCTGGCCCTGGCCATGGTGTGGGGCGCAGTGCTCGCTCTCCCCGTGGGCTTCGCCGACGCCGGCGCGACTCTTCTGAATCCGCAGGTGCTGGTCACCGGCCTCGGCCTGGCCCTGCTGTCCTCCGTGGTTCCCTACTCCCTGGAGTTCAGGGCCCTGCGGCAGATACCTCCGCGGGTCTTCGGAGTGCTCATGAGCCTGGAGCCGGCAATCGCCGCCCTGATCGGTCTCGTGGTCCTCTCCCAGCGGCTGGGTCCCAGCCAGTGGGTGGCCCTGGGCTGTGTCGTGGCGGCGTCCCTGGGCGTTGTGACGAGGAATCGGTGACCCCGCGTACAGCTTCGCACCGGCCCGTTGGACCACGCCTCGGAACCCCCGGCACCTTCCGCCGTGCAACCGGCTCGGCCGCAGAAGAGGCGACTCACTGGATTCCCTTTATCAGCCGCATTTTGACGGCGGTACGCACAGCCTGCATACGCGATCCAACACCGAGCTTCACATAGATGTTGGCGAGATGTCGTTTCACGGTTCCCTCCGCGACATACAGCGACGAAGCAACCTGCGCATTGCGGAACCCCTTGGAGACGAGTTGCAGGACCTCTTTCTCCCGAGCCGTGAGGTGGCCGGCCGAGGGGAACCTCACTTGCTCGGCCACCCCTCTGGATAAGGAGACAAACATGCGGTCCCCATTGCTCACGATGGTCCGTATCATCGCGAACAGCTCATCACGGGTCGAATCCTTTGAGATGCACGCATGCGGCCCGACGGACATGGAGCGCTCCATGAGCTGCGCATCCTCGTGCGCAGTGAGCATCACCAACCGCGGGGCCACAGGCTCCCGGTGAGCCGTCCGCACGGCTCCGACTCCCGGAAGTTCGGCATCGAGGAGCACAAGGTCGGGGCGTTCCCTGCGAATCAGCGAAACGGTTTCCTGCCCATCGTCCGCCTGGCCCACTACTCTGATTCCCGGCTGCGCCGCACAGAGCGCAGATAATCCCTCGCGAAACAGTTCGTGGCCGTCGGCGACGACTAACTTGCACTGCACAACCACGTACGCAACTCCCCCGTGAACAGCGACCGCACGCAAATGCCCTACCTTGATCATCAGCCAGTCTAGGGCGGTCCCGAGCAGGCGTGGGCAAACCCGCGACACTTGGCTGGAATTCAATTCCCTCGTTTACAGAAGCAGAGTTCACGGCGAGACCGAATCCCCGCTTCACAGCGGGATGCGGATGTCGCTGGTGGGAACGGCGCAGCACAGGAGCGCGTTACCGGCCTTCGGCGGCAGGATGGGTGGCGTGGTGTACGTGACGCTTCCGCTGCTGATGGCTTGCTGACAGAGGTGGCAGGCCCCGGCGCGGCATCCGGACGGGGCCGGTACGCCCAGTGTGTCGGCGAGGTCGAGGAGGGTTCCGTGATCCGGTGTCCAGGGTGCGTGGCGGTCGCTGACGGTGAACGACACCCGGAACGGGCCGGACGGCGGCGGTGCCACCGGCGCTTGGGACGGAACGCGGGGCGAGGCGAAGACTTCCTGGTGAACCGCGTGGGCGGGCAGGCCGCGGCGGGTCAGGCTACCGCGGGCGGCGTCCATGAACCTTGCGGGTCCGCAGAGGTAGGCCGTCGCCGTCGGCAAGTCGAGCAGCGATGCGGCGACATCGCCGAGTTCGGGGCGGCCGGCCATGGCGTTCCACCGGGTCAGATCGCCTTCCTCGGGATGGGTCAGGAACAAGCGGGCGTGCCCCTGGGGCAAGGCGGAGATCAATGCGCGGGCTTCCGCCCACAGCGCGAGTCGGCTGCCACTGCGGGCGGTGTGGCAGAACACGATGGGGCGACCAGGGGCTTGCCGTGCTGCCGCGTCCAGGAGGGCGATGGTTTGGGTGATCCCGATTCCGGCGCTGGCCAGCAACAACGGCGAGCGGGCGCCGGAGTCGGCGGTCAGGGTCCCGTGCGGGCCGGAGACGAGCAGTGTCGCATCGACGTGTGCGTGGCGGTGCAGCCACTGCGACATGCGTCCGTCGGGGTGGCGTTTGACGCTGATGCGCAGGTCGCCGTCGTGGCTCCCGGAGATGGTGTAACAGCGCCAGAGCGGACCCTGGTCGTCGGTGACATGGATGCGCAGGTGCTGTCCTGAGCGGTGGGGAACACGCAGGCGCCGCAGCGGATCGCGTAACCAGATGCTCACCACGTCGTCGCTTTCGGCCTCGCGCCGGACGACGCGGGCAGGCCGCGGCCACTGCTCGATCGGCAGTCCCGTTGTGGGCGGATGAGGGCTGCCGCGGTGCCGAGTGCGCGTCAGCCGGTCACCGGTGCGCAGCGCTCCGGAGGAGATGACGCGGGCCCGGACGCCGCAGTAGAGATGCCCGAAGTGGGTCATCAGCGCGGCGGGAATGTTGAGATCCGCCTCGCTGGTGACGGGGTTGACGCAGGTGGCCCGGCACCGGTTGATCGGGTGCAGCACTTCGAGTTCGGCCTCGCCGAGCACGATGCGTTCGCCGGGGAGGGACAGTTCCTGCCACGCGCCCAGCCCGGTCACGTAGACGTTGCCGCGGAAGCGCAACGGATCGACCGGCGCCTCGACCGCGTCGGCCAGGGCCTTGACGGTGTCCAGGTTGATGAGCGAGACGGTGCCTGTCCGGTCGTCCCAATAGCCGCGATCGGCGCGCACCAGCTGTGGTCCGCCATGAGGGCCGGCCGGTAGCCACCGGCGCAGCAGCGCATCGGCGCCCTCGCGGCTGTCCGGCTGGTCCAGTAACACGGTCACCGGGGCCTGTTCCGGGTGGTGCATGGTCACGCTGGCGGCGGCATCGTCGAAGCCGGCTCCCAGCCGCAGCAGCTCGGTGTTGGTGGTCAGCCGGGCGAACGTTTCGGTGGGTGCCCATTGCCCCGCGTGGGGGACGGGGCGATGGCCGTTCGCGATGGCCAGCACGCGGTCGCCCGGCAGGCCGAGTCCTGGGCGCAGCCCAGCACTGGCGATGTCCTCCCCGGCGCAGCCCTTGATCGGGTACCGGACCAGCCGTCGCACGCGCGCGCCGCTCACCGGATGTCACTCCCTCGACGCTGAGGCCGCTGCCGGCAGGGCTGACCGCGGGGTTCAAGTCCTGCCGACACCAGCCTGCGCCCGGACACCTTTGATGTCTACGAGGGATACGGGGAACGGCTGGACGGCGACCACGGCCGCCCCCGCCCGTCCCCGCTCGTCCGCACCCGGCAGCAGCGCTATCCGCTACCACGCCCCATCCGTCAACTCACCACGACCCACCACAAGATCAATGACCAGCAGGGCCTTAGTGGAAGAAGTGGCGCGTGCCGGTGAGGTACATCGTCGCGCCCGCCCGCTTCGCGGCCTCGATCACCAGCTCGTCGCGGACCGAACCACCGGGCTGGACCACGGCCTTGACGCCCGCCTCGAGCAAAACCTCGAGCCCGTCCGGGAAGGGGAAGAACGCGTCGGAGGCGGCGTACGAACCGGCCGCGCGCTCCGCTCCCGCCCGCTGGACCGCGAGCTTCGCCGAGTCCACGCGGTTGACCTGGCCCATGCCGACGCCGACGGTCGCGCCGCCCTTGGCGAGCAGGATGGCGTTGGACTTCACGGCCCGGCAGGCCCGCCAGGCGAAGGCCAGTTCGCGCAGTCCGTCCTCGTCCAGCGGCAGGCCGCTGACGAGGTTCCAGCCGGTCGGGTCGTCGCCCTCCGCCAGGCTGTGTCCATTCAGCACCGTGTCGCTCTGCTGCAGCAGGACGCCGCCGGAGATGGGCTTCAGATCGAACGGCTGGAGCGGGGAGCCCTCGACGCGCAGCACGCGGATGTTCTTCTTGCGGGCCAGCACCTCGACGGCGCCGTCCTCGTACGCCGGGGCGGCGATGACCTCGGTGAAGATCTCGGCGACCTGCTCGGCCATGGCGACGGTGACCGGGCGGTTGACGGCGATGACGCCGCCGTAGGCGGAGACCGGGTCGCAGGCGTGGGCGTTGCGGTGCGCCTCGGCGACGTCGTCGGCGACGGCGATGCCGCACGGGTTGGTGTGCTTGATGATCGCGACGCAGGGCCGGTCGTGGTCGAAGGCGGCGCGGCGCGCGGCTTCAGTGTCGATGTAGTTGTTGAACGACATCTCCTTGCCGTGCAGTTGCTCGGCGTTGGCGAGGCCGCCCGGGTCGCCGTCGGAGTAGAGCGCCGCGGCCTGGTGCGGGTTCTCGCCGTAGCGCAGGACGCTCTTGCGCTCCCAGGCCCCGGCGAGGAACTCGGGCAGTCGGCTGCCCGCGGCGGAGCGGCTGTCGGGCGCTGTCGGCTCAGGGGCATAGGAGTCGGTGAACCAGGAGGCGACCGCCACGTCGTACGCCGCGGTGTGCTGGAACGCCTCGGCCGCGAGCCGCTTGCGCGCAGCCAGGTCGAAGCCGCCCCCGCGCACGGCGGCCAGCACGTCCCCGTACCGCGCGGGGCTGGTGACCACGGCCACGGACGGGTGGTTCTTGGCGGCGGCGCGGACCATCGACGGGCCGCCGATGTCGATCTGCTCCACGCACTCGTCGGGCGAGGCGCCGGACGCGACGGTCTCCCGGAACGGGTAGAGGTTCACGACGACCAGCTCGAACGGGGCGACGCCGAGCTCCTCGAGCTGCGCCCGGTGGGTGTCGAGACGCAGGTCGGCGAGGATGCCCGCGTGCACGCGCGGGTGCAGCGTCTTGACGCGGCCGTCCAGGCACTCGGGGAAGCCGGTCAGCTCCTCGACCTTGGTGACTGGGATGCCTGCGGCCGCGATCTTCGCGGCGGTCGAGCCCGTGGAGACCAGTTCGACCTCCGCCTGGTGAAGCCCGAGGGCCAGCTCCTCCAGCCCCGTCTTGTCGTAGACGCTGACCAGCGCGCGGCGGATGGGCCGCTTCGTACCTTCGCCGTTGGCGTTGGCGGCGGAGTTGGCTGCGGGGTTGGCGTTGGCGGTCACGGGATCATTACCTTTCGTCCCTCAATGCGGTAGCCGTTACGGGCCAGGCGCCCCACGACATCGACGAGCAGCTGTCGCTCGACTTCCTTGATGCGCTCGTGCAGAGCGGCTTCGTCGTCCTCGTCCCGGACCTCGACCACGCCCTGGGCGATGATCGGGCCGGTGTCGACGCCGTCGTCGACGAAGTGGACGGTGCACCCGGTCACCTTCACGCCGTACGCGATCGCGTCGCGCACGCCGTGGGTGCCGGGGAAGCTGGGCAGCAGGGCGGGGTGCGTGTTGACGAACCGGCCGCCGAACCGGGCGAGGAATTCCTTCCCCACGATCTTCATGAAACCGGCCGAGACGACGAGGTCCGGCTCGTACGCGGCGGTGGCCTCGGCCAGGGCCAGGTCCCACTGCTCGCGGTCGGCGTGGTCCTTCACCCGGCACACGAAGGTAGGGATCCCGGCGCGCTCGGCCCGCTCGAGGCCCGCGATGCCGTCGCGGTCGGCGCCGACGGCCACGACCTCGGCGCCGTAGCCGGACGGGTCGGCGGCAATGGCGTCGAGGATGGCCTGCAGGTTGGTACCGGAGCCGGACACCAGCACGACCAGGCGGGCGGGGCGGGCCGGGCGCGCAGGGCGGGCCGGGGCGGCGGGGCCGGGGCGGGGCGAGGACACAGCGGGGCTCTTTCTCACGGGTTCTCACGGGCTTCACGGGACCCTGTGGGGACCGGGTCGTTCGTCGTGGTCGTAGGGTCGTACAAGTGAGGGCGATCCCCGTTTCCGGAAGACCCTACGAAGCCGCAGACCGTCAGCAACGATACCGGCACACCGAGCGGCCCCCGCGGGACGGGGCCAGCCGGGGGAGGTAGCGTCTGAGACACGGAACCCGTCCCGCCAGGCAGGGAGGGCGGGATGACGACACAAGGGGAAGACACACTCCACATGCCGGACCGACGCCGCCGCGCGGCCCTCAGCCTACCGCTGCCCACGGCACCGTCCTCCGACCCGCGGCGGGGGGATTCCGGGTCCGCGGCGCCGACGCGTCGTCTGGCGACTGCGCGGGCGGGATTGGCGCGGGCGGGATTGGCGCGGACGTTGCGCGGGGCACCCGCGGGGGTGCCGCTGACGTCTGCGGGGGTCGCGGGCCTGCCGGGGATGGCGGGGCTGCCCGGGCTGCCCGGGGCGATCGTGACGCGGAGCGTGCCGCTCCCCTCCACGACACCTTCTGAGACGACATTTGCGGCGGCGTCCGCTACGGCTGCCACGACGGGAATTTCTGCGACTCCGGGCGCGGGGCCCTGGGCTACGGCGGCGCGGCCGGGCGTGGCTCAGGCCGCCGCGGCGCCCGTCGGCGCGGCGTTGCTGCGTGAGCGCAGGTCTGCGTCCCCGTCCTCCGAGGGTGAGGACAACCCCTTCGCTCCCCCGCCGGAGGGCCGGCCCGACCAGCCCTGGCGGCCGCGCGGCCCGCAGGGCGGCGGCCACAACGGCAACGGCGGCAACGGCGGCTCCGGGAACGGCACCGACGGCGATACGGGCGGCTCGGGCGGTACGGGCGGCTCCGGGAACGGCGGCGGTGAGGACGCGGACGCCGACCGCCCGCAGCAGCCGCATTGGGGCAGCCAGTGGAGCAGCCGCCAGCCGGGCCGCGAGAGCGGTGGCTTCGGCGGCGGGCCGGGCGACCGGCGCCCGAACGGCGGTCAGGGCGGCCCTGGGAGCGGTCCCGGCGGTCTGCGCTGGGACCCGACCGACCCACTGCAGCGCCGGGCCCGCTACGCGCTGCTCGCGGGCATGTGGGGCTTCTTCTTCGCGCTGTTCAGCCTGCCGGAGATCGCGCTGCTGCTGGGTGCGCTCGCCGTGTACTGGGGCATCAGCTCGCTGCGCGGCAAGCCGGTTCGTACCCGGGCGGGTGCGGCGGCGAGCGACATCGGCACGAGTACGGCGCCGAGCGCCCGTCCCGAGGCCGGCGCGCCAGGGACCGGCGGCGCGGTCGGCGGCGGAGCGGCGAACGCCAGGCCGCAGACGACGGCGGCGGTCAGCGGGCTGGTCACCGGGGGGATCGCGCTGGCGATCGTGGCGGCGACCTTCACGTTCCAGGTCGTCTACAGCGACTACTACGCGTGCGTGGACGACGCCCTCACCACGGCTTCGCGTCAGTCCTGCGAAGACCTCCTCCCGAAGCAACTCCGCCCCCTCCTCAGCACCCAGGACTGACCCCGGCCACCCCGGCACCAGGGCCTCCGCTCCGACACCAGCCGGCGCTCCGCGCCAGGATTTCTCACCCACCCGCCCCTATTAGGTGGGTGGGTGGGAAATCCGCGCCGAGGGCGCGGAGGGCGCGACACGGCGCGGGGTGGGTGCAGCCCGCAGGGGTCGGCCGCCGTCGGGCCCGGGCTCAATGCGCGGGGGTTGGTGCCTTGGGGGTTTCCGGGGTGGCGTCGGCCGGGGTTGGGCGGCGTTTGCGCCACCAGCGAGCCACCAGCGCCGTCGGGCCCGCAACAGGCGCCGTCCAGCACAGAGCCGCCGCGCCCGTGAGCCACCAGCTCGGCCCGAAGTCCTCCAGCGCGCCCGTCCCGAGCGAGCCCCCCGCGAGACCGGCGAGCAGCGCCATGGCCACCGCGCACGCCGCGCTGCCCAGCGCCGCCGTCAGCGCGGTGTCCCGCCAGTTACGGACAACCGGCTCTCCACCGCCCCCGCCACCCGTAGCGGCCCTGCCGCTCCCCGGCACCGCCGCGCGGGCCGTGTACCAGCCCACCGTGACGCCCGCCGCGAGCGGCAGGGTCGCGACCGGCCAGGTCAGGGGCCCGCCCGGGCCCGGGTCCGGCAGGGCCGCGAGCAGCGGGAAGTGCGGCAGCTCCGGGTGCGCGGAGGTGCCCAGCGGGCCCACCACGCTGCCCGCGCCCAGCGTGAAGCCGGGCCCGAGCCCGTACGCCGCTCCCCACACCACCGCGTTCGGCACCAGCGCGAGCGCCAGCAGCAGCACCGCCAGCCGCCCCGTCCACGGCTCGGTGAGGTGCTGGAAGGACTGCTGCGCCGCCGCCCCGTGCCAGGTGAGCGAGAACGCGACGAGCAGGGCCCCGCCGCCCAGCAGGACGGCCGTACCGGCGGTGCCGCCGCGGACCGCGGTGGCGAGCCTGCGGCGCGTGAGGCGCGCGCGCACGGCCCGCACGCCCCCCGGGACGCGGCCGAACGCCCGCCTGGCCCGCGCGGGCAGCGGCCCGCGCAGCCTCCCCGGCAGCGGCCCGCGCAGCCTCCCCGGCAGCAGCCCGAGCAGCGCCCCCGGCAGCGGGCCGGTCACCACCCCCGGCAACACCCCCGAGGTCACCCTCGGCAACACATCCGCCATCACCACCCGCAGCGGCTCCCGCGGCCGCCCGCTCGCCGCCCAGTAGCCGTACGAGACGGCGGCCACGGTCACGACCGGCAGGTGCAGCAGTGCGCTGAGCGGGTCGACGTGCAGCGGCCCCCCGGACGCGTAGATCACGGCGGCGACGCCGGTCAACAGGTAGCCCGCGCTCAACCACCCGATCGTGGGACCCGCGGGCGGCGGCCCGTCCGGGTCGCCCCCCGCCTCCGCCAGCTCCTCCTCGTGCGCCTCGAGCGCGTGACCGGCGGCGCGGTACAGCAGCCACAGCGGCAGCGCGCTCAGCAGCAGCGGCGTGAGCCCGATCGGTGCGGCGGCCCCGGAGAGGGTGTCGGTCCTGACGAGTTCCGCGCCGTGCGCGAGCAGCCACAGGGCCGCGGCTGCGTGCAGCGCTCCGCTCGGACCGCTCTCGGGGTACGGCGAGGTGATCCAGAGCAGGAGGACCGCGACGGTCACCGCACCGAGCCCCAGGGCGGCCGCGACCACTCCGCCCGCTGCAAGCTGCCCGCGCGGCGGCAAAGGCAGCGAGGGCGGCGAAGGCCGCAGAGGCTGCGGCGGCAGCAGGGGCGGCGAAGGTGGCAACGCCGGGTTCCGATCGGTCGATTGGGTCACGCGGACATGCTGCCAACAACACACCATTCGTCAGCGCAGCGGGCCAATGGCCGTCGTGTCGCTCCGTGTCGCTCAATATGTGCGTATGCACCGTTACGCTCAGCGCGGCAGAGAACGGGTGGGCACGGGCGCCGAGTTGGCGTTCGATGCGCTCTACACCGCCCACGCCGCCGACCTCGTACGGCAGACGTATCTGCTCACCGGACACCGGCAGCTCGCGCGGCGGGCCGTGGACCACGCCTTTCATCAGGCGTGGCAGCGCTGGCCCGAAGTGGCCGTGGACCGCGATCCGGCCGGGTGGGTGCGGGCGGCCGCGTACGAGTACGCGCTCTCGCCGTGGCACCGGCTGGGCCGCGCCCGCCGCCGACGGCCCGCAGGGCGCGGCCCCGGACAGGCGCTGCTCACCGCGCTGCTCAGCCTTCCGGAGTCGTACCGGCGCGCGCTGCTGCTGCACGACGGTGTGGGCCTCGGCCTGCCGGAGACGGCCGCCGAGACGGAGGCGAGCACGGCGGCCACCGCGAACCGGCTCATGCACGCCCGCGCCGCCGTCGCCGGGCGGCTGCCCGAGCTGCGCGAGGCCCCGCCCGCCCGGCGCGCGGCGGTGCTGCGCCGGATGCTGGGCGAGCAGGCGGCCACCCAGCACGTACGGACCCAGCCGGCCGCGTCCGTACGGGCCGGGAGCGAGCGCCGCACGCGGCTGTGGACGCGGGCGTCGTACGGGCTGGTCGGGCTGTTCGCCGTGGCCGCGCTGCTGGCCACCGTGCTCGACGCAGCCTGGTGACCCCCGAAGCCGGAAGCATGCGGCGAAGCCGGAACGGGGCACGGCCCGGCACAGGTTCTCGCTCACGCCTGTGCCCGGGCGTGCCCGAAGCCGAATCGGGGCCTGGCCCGAACCGGAACCGGGCATGACCCGGCAGCAGGAAGGGGCGTGGGCCCGTACCGAGAGGTACGGGCCC
>NZ_JBQQBX010000056.1:0-31611 GCF_052245475.1 Streptomyces sp. 7N604
CCCCTTAAGGAGCGGGCAACCAGGAAACCCGGCGCGAAGCCCCAACCGGACAACCCTCCGCCGAGCCCTGGCACTCACCCACGGGGCAACGCCCCACACACCTCCGACGCGACAGGGCGAGCGGGCAGGCAGTACCCGGCAGACAGCCCTCCGTCGCCCCCCGTCGCACAACCGCCCGCCAGCACCCCCGCCGCCCCCGGCCGGACACGTCCCACCAGCCCGCCCTTTGAGGGGCGGGCTGGTAGGGGACTCGGTGCGGAGCGCCGGGGCGTCCGGGGTGTCGGGGGCGAGGCCGGGGGCGGGGGATTCTCAGGGGGCGGCCTGCGCATCGGCGGGGGCACGCCCAGACGTGGCCCGGGGCCCGCGAGTGGAGGCGGCGCGGTGTCCGGGCGGGGCGTCGGCCCCGGCTCCGGGGGCGCGGGCGGCGGAGGCCGCCGCCCAAGGCCGGCCTCGCAGGCGTCCGAGGGGCGTCGCAGGGGTCGGCTGACGGCGCGTGGGGTGCGGGTGTCGTACGGAGGGTTCGTCGCGCTCGACAGCGTGGACATCTCCGTCGCTCCCGGCCGGGTCACCGCGCTGATCGGCCCCAACGGGGCCGGAAAGAGCACCCTGTTCCACTGCCTGTGCGGCACCCTCCGCCCCCGCACCGGCCTCATCGCCTACGACGGCCGCGACATCACCCGCATCCCCGCCCACGCCCGTACCCGCCTCGGCATCGCCCGCACGTTCCAGCAACTCGCCGTCTTCCCCTCCCTCACCGTCGCCGAGAACGTCCGGATCGGCGCCGAGCAGGGCCGGGTCCGCGACCCCGCCGCCGTAGAACCGGTGCTGCGGCTGCTCGGCCTCGAAGGACCGGTGCGCGACACGCCCGCCGCCGGGCTGTCCACGGGCACGCTCCGCCGGGTCGAGCTGGCCCGCGCCCTGGCGGGCGGCCCCACGACCCTGCTGCTCGACGAACCCGCGGCCGGGCTCGACACCGCCGAAGTCGCCGCCCTCGCGCGCGTGCTGCGGGCGCTGGCGGCCGACGGAATGGCGCTGCTGATCGTCGAGCACGACCTCGACCTGGTGGGCGGCCTCGCCGACACGGTCTACGCGATGGCGGCAGGCCGGATCGTGGCCTCGGGCCCGGCCGCCCAGGTGCTCGCGGGGGCCGGGCCATGAGTGTGGAGATCGCGCTGCGCCACGCGCGCGTGCGCTACGGCCCGCTGGAGGCCCTGCACGGCGTGGACCTGGCCGTGCCCGCCGCCCGGTTGACCGTGCTCTTCGGCCGCAACGGCGCGGGCCGTACGACCGTGCTGCGGGCGCTCGCGGGGACGGTCCCGCTGGCGGAGGGCCGGGTGGAGTGGCGCGGCACGGACGTGACCCGGCTGCCCGCGCACGCCCGGGCACGCCGCGGACTCGCCTTCGTGCCGGACCAACGCGCCGTCTTCGCCTCCCTCACAGTGGCGGAGAACCTGGCGCTGGCGGTCCCGCCGGGCACCGATCCCGAACGGGCCGTGACGGAGGTCTATCCCGCGCTGCGTCCTCTCCACGACCGCCGCGCCGCGACCCTCTCGGGCGGCGAGCAGCGGATGCTCGCGGTGGCGCGGGCGCTGCTCTCGCCGGCTCTGCTGGTGCTGCTGGACGAGCCGTCCCAGGGCATGTCCCCGGAGACGGCGGCCCGTACGTACGCCCTGCTGGGCGAGGCGGCGGCGGGCGGCCGTACGGTCGTCGTGGCGGAGCAGTCCCTGCCGCCCGCGCTGCGCACCGAGGCGTCCGTGGTGCACGTACTGCGCCGCGGCGCGGTGGTGTTCAGCGGCGAGCCGCAGGAACTGCCGGACGAGTCACGGCTGGCGGCCGGTCCGGGCCCTTGGGGCGAGCGAGGTCCGCGGGGCGGATGACCGGACCGGCCGTGTCCGCCGGACGGGCCGGAGCCGCTGGGAGGAGCGGGTTCAGGAGACTGCCCGGGGGACTGACGGCCGGGCCGGTCCGCGTGCCGGTCCGGTCTGCCGGACGGTCAGGAGCCTCGGGGCGAACGGGAGCCGCCGGGCTCGCCGGAACCACCGGGCCCTCCTGGGGCGCAGGCCCTGCCGGAGCCACAGGCCCTGCCGGAGCCACAGGCCCTGCCGGGGCAACAGGCCGTGCCGGGGCCTGAGGCCGGATCAGGTCCCTGTATTCCACCAGGCCGTCGACCCGACGAGTCGGGGCCGCAGGCCGGAGCGCGTCGGCCAGACGGTCCGCAGCCGCCGGACGGGCCGGCTCGGCGTGCTCAGCCTGCCCGGCCTGGCCGGAAGGACGGGCGGCAGACCGCTTCCGGCCCGCCGGACGGTCCGCGGCAGCCGGCCGCTTCTGGCCCCCCGGCCGGGCGGCAGGGCGCGGCATCGGACGGTTCGCCGGGCGGGCTGCGGGGCGGTCCGCCGTTCCGGCCGGGGCCCGGCTGCCCTCCGGGAGGTGGAGCTTCGTGCCGGCGATGAGCCGGTTCGGGTTCGGGCCGATCGCCCCGGCGTTGGCCCGGTAGAGGGCCTGCCATCCGCCGGGTACCCGGTAGCGATTCGCGATCGACGACAGCGTCTCACCGGACCGTACGACATGGACCCGCCCACTGGGCGGCCGCCGCCCGGAGGACGTGGCACCGGCCCGGCCGGAGCAGACCGGCCAGGCCTTCCACCCCTGCTCGGCCCGGACGGCCTCGGCCACCTTGATCTGTTCCTGCTTGCTTGCGAGATCGGCCCGCGTGGCGTAGGCCAGGCCACCGTGGGCGACCCAGGTGGGGTGGTGGAACTGCAGCCCGCCGTAGTAGCCGTTGCCGCTGTTGATGTGCCAGCGGCCGCTGCTCTCGCACTCCGCGATGCGGTCCCAGACCCCCTGACCGCTCCAGCTGCCCTTGCTGCCCTTGCTGCCCTTGCTGACTTTGCTGCCCTTGCTGACTTTGCTGCCCTTGCTGACTTTGCTGCCCTTGCTGTTCTTGCTGCTCTTGCCGCCCTGGGCCCCCTTGCCGGTCTTGCCGGTCTTGCCGCCCGACCCGCCCGGGGCCTTGTCAGCGGCGGACGAGGTGGGCGACGCGGCCTGCGCGGCTCCCGGCGCCATGACCATGAACGCCGCGAGGGTGAGAACGATCGACCTGCTCATCAGAACATGGGACATGCCGCCAGACGCTAAGCAGACTCTCCGCCGTACTCCGGGGAGCCGCGCCCTCAGACACGGCGAGCCCCACCCGGTCGGACCATTGGGCAGAGGGCCTCGGACAGACGGCACTCAGGGCCGGATTCGGACCGGGTGGGACGGGGTCGATCAGACCGCGAGGCGCTGGCCGGGCATGATCAGGTCCGGGTCGCCGCCGATCACGGCCCGGTTGGCGGCGTAGACGTCCCGCCATGTCGTGCCGTGGGCCTTGGCGATCTCGCCCAGCGTGTCACCGCTCCTGACGGTGTAGTTGGCGCGGTCGTTGCCGCGGTCCGGGTGACCTGCGGCACGTACGGCTGCCTTGCTCGGCTTCGGCTTCTCCGCCGGGGCCTCTTCGGCCGCGGGCCCCGAAGCGGCCGCAGGGGCAGAAGCGGCGGGCGCATCGCCGGTCGCTCCGGCGCGGGCCCCGCAGGTGGGCCAGGCGCCCCAGCCCTGCGCGTTCTGGACCTTGGTGGCGACAGCGATCTGCTGGGCGCGGCTCGCCTTGTCGGCGGTCGGCGCGTAGGCCGTACCGCCGTACGCGCGCCACGTGCTGGCGGAGAACTGCAGCCCGCCGTAGTAGCCGTTGCCGGTGTTGATGTGCCAGTTGCCTCCGCTCTCGCACTGTGCGATGCGGTCCCACACTCCGTTGTCCGCCGCGCCGGCCGGGCCGGCTGCGGCGAGCAGTGCCAGCGGGGCAAGCAGGGCGGCCCCGGCGAGCGCTGCTGTCTCACGACGACGTATGGACATGTAATCCCTCTCCACGGACCCGGGGGCCCCCGGACGGTGCGGCTGCCGTACGCGTCTGGCGACGGCGTGCCGCTCCGCCCCGCCCGCCGAGGGGGGATGGTGCGGTGGTGCTTCCGCGCGGTGGTGCTGGGCGCGGGCGGCGGGCGTTCCCGGGCGGTGCTCGTTGCACACGGCGGGGAATCTAGGCAGCGGCCGCGACCGACATCAAACAACTTCTTGTCATTCCAGGCCAGTTGCCCATTACCCCGAGTATCGGCGATTTCAAGCCACCCACTACGTACGTGGATTTCAGGATTTGCCGACCACACCCCAGGTCGCCGTGTGGCTCAGCTCACCCACTTCAACCGACAAGCCATGCCCATGAGTTGACGATGCGTGAAACATTCCGCCACCGTCGTCACGCTCCGCGCCCGGCGAGGCGATTCGGCTGCCCGGCACGCGTGACTCCGCCCACAGATCACCCGTTGTCCTCTTATGAGCCGGGTTCTCAGACCGGCGCCCATTCCCCGAGACCGAGGAGCCCTCCAGTGCCGCGCATGCTCGACGTCAGCGATGACGTACGCGCCGAGATCGGCGACGACGAAGCCGACCGGCTGATTGCGGGCGAGAACGCCCCGGGCAGCTACGACTGCACCTCCTGCCGCACTCCCGGCGACACCGAGCAGGAGCGCACCAGCACCGTGCTGTTCGTCGGGGAGGAGACCGCGGTCCTCGCCTTCGCCCACGCCAGCTGCATCCCCTCCCAGGTCGTCACGGTCTCGGAGGAGCAGCTCCAGGGCGCCGTGCGCAGCATCACCGGCGAGGCCGGTCCCGGCGCCGGACCCAGCGCCGGCCCGAGCTTCGGTGCCGCGCAGGATCCCGCATCCGCGCTCCCGGTGCCGGACGACCTCGGGCTGGAGCCGCGCCAGGCGGTCATCGGGGTGACCAGCGGGCTCGTCCTGGTCGGCGGCGAACTGTACCCGGCGCTCGTCGTCGAGCCGACGGGACCGATCGCCCGGCCGGGCACCGACGGCCCCGGCGACGAGTTCCTGCCGCTGCTCATCGAGCAGGGCTTCGTGCCGGTCCACGACGTCGAGAAGGTGCCTCCGCCGCTCGCGGGCTGGTCGGTCCTGCTCGCCATGGGTCAGCTGCACGCCATCCTGATGCCCGGCACCGGCGGAGGCGGCCAGCCGACCGCGTGGTGGCAGGCGCACCAGCCGATGATCGTGACAGAGGGCTGGCGTACGGCCGTCAACCGGTCCTCCAAAGTGCTGGTGTTCGCCGCTCCCGTGGGCGCGATCGGCCAGCAGCCGCGCGAGGATCTGCTGCGCGACGCCCTGGACAAGGCCGCCGCCCGAGGCGAACTCGTCGCCGCCGTCATGCCGCTGGCGGGCACGTGACCCGACCCCCGTCCGGCGGCCCGGAGAGCGGGCAACAGGACCCCGCCGCCCGGGCCGCCGCCGCCCCGTACCCGCCGCACACACCACTGACACCGCGCCGAACAGGGGTTTTCGCCGCGCGCCCGCATCCGACCGGTCCCGGGGTCGTTGGCACATACGTGCACGCATACGACCCCCCAGCCCGGAGCCCCTACCAGAGCCACATCCCCGGAATGCGTCTCTCGCACGACGGTCCGGCAGGCGGCAACCAGTCGGCCACACCGATCTACGACTCGCTCTACGCCGAGTACCGCCGCTCCTTCAAGGCGCTGCCCGGCGACCGGTCGGGCGAGGAAGACCTCGGATTCAAGCCGTTCGGCAACCGGGAGCACCGGGGGTCGTGGGAGCGCGCCGGAACCTGGGACACGATCGCGCGGGGACAGCACCGCGCGGGCGGACCGCCCGCGCTGCCCCCCGCCCAGCGCGACAACCGCAAGCACGGCCTGTAGCGGCCCCCGAGCCTGTAGCGGCCCCGCGTATCGGTGGGCGCTACTTCCTCCGTCCCCGCTTCTCCCGCACCCGTACGGAAATCTGGATCGGGGTGCCCTCGAAGCCGAACTCCTCGCGCAACCGCCGCTCGATGAAGCGGCGGTAGCCGGCCTCCAGGAAGCCGGAGGAGAAGAGCACGAACCGCGGCGGCTTGGTTCCGGCCTGCGTCCCGAAGAGGATGCGGGGCTGCTTGCCGCCGCGGATCGGGTGCGGGTGCGCCGCGACCAGCTCGCCCAGGAAGGCGTTCAGCCGCCCGGTCGGAATCCGGGTCTCCCACCCGGCCAGGGCCGTCTCGATCGCCGGTACGAGCTTCTCCATGTGCCGCCCCGTGCGCGCCGAGACGTTGACCCGCGGTGCCCACTGGATCTGCACCAGCTCGGTCTCGATCTCGCGCTCGAGGTAGTAGCGGCGCTCCTCGTCCAGGTTGTCCCACTTGTTGTACGCGATGACCATCGCGCGCCCGGCCTCCACGGCCATGGTGATGATCCGCTGGTCCTGGACGCTGATGGTCTCGCTCGCGTCGATGAGGACGACCGCGACCTCCGCCTTCTCCACGGCCGCGGCGGTGCGCAGCGAGGCGTAGTAGTCCGCGCCCTCCTGGAGGTGCACGCGGCGCCGGATGCCCGCCGTGTCGACGAACTTCCAGGTTCTGCCGCCGAGTTCGATGAGCTCGTCGACCGGATCGCGGGTGGTGCCCGCCAGTTCGTCGACGACCACGCGCTCCTCCCCCGCGACCTTGTTGAGCAGGGACGACTTGCCGACATTCGGGCGGCCGATGAGCGCGACCCGGCGCGGGCCGCCGATGGCCTCGCCGAAGGTCTGGGCCGGGGCCTCGGGCAGCGCCTCCAGGACCTCGTCCAGCATGTCGCCCGTACCGCGGCCGTGCAGCGCGGAGACCGGGTAGGGCTCGCCGAGGCCCAGCGACCACAGCATCGCGGCGTCGGCCTCGCCGGAGGGCCCGTCGACTTTGTTCGCGCACAGCACGACGGGCTTGCCCGCCCGGCGCAGCAGCTTGACCACGGCCTCGTCGGTGTCGGTGGCGCCGACCTGGGCGTCCACCACGAAGACGACGGCGTCGGCGGCGTCGATCGCGAACTCTGCCTGGGCCGCGACGGACGCGTCGATGCCGAGCACGTCCTGCTCCCAGCCGCCGGTGTCAACGACCTTGAAGCGGCGGCCCGCCCACTCGGCCTCGTACGTCACCCGGTCCCGGGTCACGCCCGGCCGGTCCTCGACGACGGCTTCGCGGCGGCCGATGATCCGGTTCACCAGAGTCGACTTACCGACGTTGGGGCGTCCGATGACGGCGAGTACGGGCAGCGGGCCGTGCCCCGCGGCGGCGAGATCGCTCTCGACCTCCTCGAGGTCGAAGCCCTCCTGCGCGGCGAGCTCCATGAACTCCGTGTACTCGGCGTCGCCAAGCTCGCCGTGCTCGTCGCCGGAGTGGATCTGGTCGTTCATGAAGTGAAGTTTCCTCGTCGTCCATCCGCCATGGCGATCCGGTGCGGATCACCAGGTCAAGTCTCGCTCAGCGCCCGGTGGAGCGCCTCGCGTTTTCCAGGTGGGCGGTCAGCCGCTCCTGGATGCGCACGGTTGCCTCGTCGAGCGCTTTACGGGTACGGCGGCCGCTCCCGCCCTCGGCCGAGCTTCGCGCCCCATCGTCTGCCTCGAACGGGGCGCCGAAGATCACGTCGACCCGGCTGCGCAGCGGCGGCAGCGAGCGGACCAGCCTGCCGCCCCGCTCGGCGCTGCCCAGCACGGCCACCGGCACGATCGGCGCGCCGGAGCGCAGCGCGAAGTACGCGAGTCCGCCGCGCAGCGAGGCGAAGTCCCCCTCGCCCCGCGTGCCTTCGGGGAAGATCCCCAGCACCCCACCGCGCTTCAGCACGCCGAGAGCGTGGCTGACCGCGGTCCTGTCGGTGCCCGTACGGTCGACCTTGACCTGCCCGATCGCGCGCAGGAACGGGTCGAGCGGGCCGGTGAACACCTCCTTTTTGATCAGGAAGTGCACCGGCCGGGGGGCCGTGCCCATCACCATCGGGCCGTCGATGTTGTGGGAGTGGTTGATCGCCAGGATGAGGGGCCCCGCGGCGGGGACCCGCCAGGCGCCCAGCACCCGCGGCCTCCACAGCCCGTGCACGATGCCGATGCCCAACCGGCGGCCGGCCGCCGCGCCGCCCGCGCTGGGCAGCGTGTCGAGCGTGGTCACGCGGACCGCTTCTCCTCGATGAGGGTCACGACGCACTCGATGACCTGGTCGAGGGTGAGCTCGGTGGTGTCCACCTCGACCGCGTCCTCCGCCTTGGTGAGCGGCGAGGTCTTGCGGTTGGAGTCGGCGTGGTCCCGCTTGGCGAGCGCGGCCTGCGTCGCGGCCAGGTCCGCGGCCTCCTTGCCCTTGAGCTCCCCGCTGCGGCGGGCGGCCCTGGCCTCGGGGGAGGCGGTCAGGAAGACCTTGAGGTCGGCGTCCGGCAGTACGGTCGAGCCGATGTCGCGGCCCTCCACGACGATGCCGGGCTCGGCGGTCGCCGCGATGGAGCGCTGCAGGTCGGTGATCCGGGCGCGCACCTCGGGGACCGCACTGACGGCGCTGACCGCGGCGGTGACGTCCTTGGTACGGATCGGCCCCGAGACGTCCGTGCCGTCGACGGTGATCGTCGGGGCGGCCGGGTCGGTGCCGGAGACGATGGCGGGCTTGGCGGCGGCGGTGGCGACGGCGGCGGGGTCGTTGACGTCGATGCCGTTGGCCAGCATCCACCAGGTGATCGCCCGGTACTGGGCTCCGGTGTCCAGGTAGCCGAGGCCGAGCTTGGCCGCCACGGCCTTCGAGGTGCTCGACTTGCCCGTGCCTGCGGGGCCGTCGATGGCGACAATCACTGTTGCCGGTGCGGTCCTGGCGGCGGTTTCCACGGTGACGAACACCTTTCCTGTGACACGGGCGGGCTGCGGGGGCTGGTCGAGCCTTCGGACAAGGTTACTGGCTGGCGGGGCCGCCTTGTGCAGCCCTCCTCCCGCGCCCGCTCCCCGCCTCCCTCACCGCCGGACCTGCCGCCGGACCTACTGCCGGATGGACCAGCCGCGCTCGCGGAGGGCCGCGGTCAGGACAGGAGCCGCGGCCGGCTCCACCATGAGCTGGATCAGGCCCGCCTGCTGCCCGGTCGCGTGCTCGATCCGCACGTCCTCGATGTTGACCCCGACGCGGCCCGCGTCGGAGAAGATCCGGCCCAGCTCGCCCGGCTGGTCCCCGATGAGGACGGTGACGACCTCGTACGTCGCCGGGGCCGCGCCGTGCTTGCCCGGCACCCGCTCCCGGCCCGCGTTCCCGCGCCGCAGCACGTCCTCGATGCCGGTCGCGCCGTCCCGCCGCTTGTCCTCGTCGGCCGACTGCAGGGCCCGCAGCGCCTCCACCGTCTCGTCGAGGTCGGCGGCGACGCCGGCGAGGACGTCGGCCACGGGACCCGGGTTCGCCGACAGGATGTCGATCCACATGGCGGGGTCGGAGGCGGCGATCCGCGTGACGTCCCTGATGCCCTGGCCGCACAGCCGTACGGCGGTCTCGTCGGCCCGCTCCAGCCGGGCGGCGACCATGCTGGACAGCAGCTGCGGGGTGTGCGAGACGAGGGCGACTGCCCGGTCGTGGGCGTCGGCATTCATCACCACCGGCACGGCCCGGCACAGGGCGACGAGCTCGAGCGCGAGGTTGAGCACCTCGGTGTCGGTGTCCGGGGTCGGGGTCAGCACCCAGGGCCGCCCCTCGAAGAGGTCGGCGGTCGCGGCGAGCGGCCCGGAGCGCTCCCGCCCCGACATGGGGTGCGTACCGAGGTAGAGGCTCAGATCGCCGCCGAGGGCCTCCAGCTCGCGGCGCGGCCCGCCCTTGACGCTCGCCACGTCGAGGTAGCCGCGGGCCAGGCCGCGCCGCTGGGCGTCGGCGACGGTCGCGGCGACGTGCGCAGGCGGTACGGCGACGAGGGCCAGGTCCACCGGCCCTTCCGGCTCCTCGTCGGTGCCCGCCCCCAGCGCGGCGGCGGTACGGGCCTGGGCCGGGTCGTGGTCCGTGAGGTGGACCCGGACGCCCCGGCCCGCCAGGGCGAGTCCGGCCGAGGTGCCGATCAGTCCTGTGCCGATGACGAGGGCGGTTCTCACTGGGCGACGTCCTTGCGGAGATCGGCGGCGGCGCCGAGGTAGACGTGGGCGATCTCGGACTTGGCGAGGCCGGTCTCGACGTGCGCGAGGACGCGTACGACGCGGGGCATGGCGCCCGCGACGTCCAGCTCCTGCGCGCAGATGAGCGGGACGTCGACGATGCCGAGCTTGCGGGCCGCGGCCGCCGGGAAGTCGCTGCGCAGGTCGGGCGTGGCCGTGAACCAGACGCTGATCAGGTCGTCAGTGGCGAGGCCGTTGCGCTCCAGGATGGCGGTGAGCAACTCGCCGACCTGGTCGTGCATGTGGCCGGACTCGTCCCGCTCCAGCTGGACGGCCCCGCGGACCGCTCGTACCGCCACGATCGTGCTCCCTCGGCGCTGTCCCGCGACTCTGCTCCGACCAGCCTAGTCAGCCGTACGGCCCGGCATCCCGGGTGACCGCCCTGCGAGACGGTCCGGTAGAACGTTGCGCATGATCTACCACGTGGTCGCGCTCGACGACTGGCTGGCGGTCCCCGAGCGGCCGTACGCCCCTTCCACGCTCGCCGAGGAGGGCTTCATCCACTGCTCGCCGGACGAGGCCACCACCCTCGCCGTCGCCGACGCGTTCTACCGCGACGCGGTCGGCCCGCTGATGGCCCTGCTGATCGACGAGGAGCTCCTGGAGGCTCCCGTCCGCTGGGAACCCGCGGCCGGACCCGCCCCGGCAGGCACCGCGCCCGGCGTCCTCTTCCCGCACGTGTACGGCCACATCAACCGGACCGCGGTGGCCGGAATGATGGAGGTCCAGCGCGACGAGGACGGCCACGCGACGGGCCTGGCCCTCTGGTCCTGACGGTCTGACGGGCCCCGACGGCCCTGACGAGCTACAGCTCGACCTCGCGCATCAGCATCCCGACCTCCGTGTTCGTCAGGCGGCGCAGCCAGCCGGACTTCTGGTCGCCGAGCGCGATCGGGCCGAAGCTCGTACGCACCAGCTTGTCGACCGGGAAGCCGGCCTCGGCGAGCATCCGGCGCACGATGTGCTTACGGCCCTCGTGCAGGGAGACCTCGACGAGGTAGTTCTTGCCGGTGTTCTCGACGACCTTGAAGTGGTCGGCCCTGGCATAGCCGTCCTCGAGCTGGATGCCGTTCTTCAGCTGCTTGCCGAGGTCGCGCGGGATCGGGCCCTGGATGGCGGCGAGGTAGGTCTTGCGTACGCCGTACCGGGGGTGGGTGAGGCGGTGGGCCAGCTCACCGTGGTTGGTGAGCAGGATGATGCCCTCGGTCTCGGTGTCGAGACGGCCCACATGGAAGAGCCGGGTCTCGCGGTTGGTGACGTAGTCGCCGAGGCACTGGCGGCCTTCCGGGTCCTCCATCGTCGACACGACGCCCGCGGGCTTGTTGAGCGCGAAGAAGAGATACGACTGGGTGGCGACGGTCAGCCCGTCGACCTTGATCTCGTCCTTCTCCGGGTCGACGCGGAGGCCCTGCTCGGTGACGACCTCGCCGTTGACCTCGACGCGGCGCTGGTCGATCAGCTCCTCGCAGGCGCGGCGGGAGCCCATGCCGGCGCGGGCGAGGACCTTCTGCAGCCGCTCGCCCTCCGGCTCGCCGAAGGTCTTGGGCAGCTTGACCGGGGGCTTGCTGTGGCGGGCGCGGTTGCGCTCCTCGATCTGCGCGTCGTACTCCCGGGGGCGGGCGGGCGCGGAGCCACGGCCGCGGCCTTTGGCGGGGGCGGCCTTGGGGCCGCCCTTCTTCCGGCCGCCGCCACCCTGGCCGCCTGGACCGCCCTGGCCGCCCTGACCTGCGCCACCGGCGTCGTAGCGGCGCTCCTCGGGACGGGGCCGGCCCGCGCGCTTCTGCTTGTCGTCGCGCTTGTTGCCCGCGCCCCGGTAGTTCTGGCTACCGCTGCCCCTGCTGTTCCTGCCGCTGCTTCGCATCAATGTTCCGTCTGAGAGTGGCCGCTGTCGTCTGCGTCGGTGTCCGGAGCGTCCGGATCGAACGACGGCACGCCTTCCTGGGACTCGCCCTCGACCGCGTCCACCTCCGGGAGGAACGGCGCGAGCTCCGGGAGCTCGTCCAGGCCGCGCAGGCCCATACGCTCCAGAAAGTAGTTCGTCGTCCTGTACAGGATCGCACCTGTTTCCGGTTCCGTGCCCGCCTCCTCCAGCAGACCGCGCTGGAGGAGGGTGCGCATGACGCCGTCGCAGTTCACACCGCGTACGGCCGAGACGCGGGACCGGCTGACCGGCTGACGGTACGCGACCACGGCCAGGGTCTCCAACGCGGCCTGGGTGAGGCGGGCCTGCTGGCCGTCCAGAACGAAACTCTCGACGGCGTCCGCGTATTCGGGCCTGGTGTAGAACCGCCAGCCGCCCGCGACCAGGCGCAGATCGAAGCCGCGGCCCTGCACCGCGTACTCGTCGGACAGCTCGCGCAGTGCGTCCGCGACGGCCCGGCGCGGGCGCTCCAGCACCTTGGCGAGGTGCTCCTCGGTGGCGGGCTCGTCGACGACCATGAGGACCGCCTCCAGGGCGGGCTTGAGGTCGAGCTCGGCGACGGCGGAGGGCCCTGCGGGGGGTGCGGAGGCCGCAGCCCCGGGCTCGGGCTCGGCCCCGGGCCCCTGGGGCTCGTGCGCCAGGTCCGCGCCCGCGTCCACGTCGTACGCGACGTCGTCGCTGCTCATGCCTTCTCTTTCTCCTTCTCCTCGGCCCGCTCGCCCGGTTCCTGGTCGAACTCGTCCGTGACCACGGGCTGCCACCCGTCCTCGCCGCCGGTCCACCGGACGACGAGCGCGCCGAGGGCCTCCTCCTGGTCGAGCACGACCGCGCGCTCGCGGTAGAGCTCGAGCAACGCGAGGAAGCGGGCGACGACGGTGAGCGTGTCCGGGGCGTCCTCGATGAGCGCCTGGAAGCTCTCCTCGCCTGCCTCCCGCAGCCGCGCGATCATCACCTCGGCCTGCTCGCGCACGCTGACCAGCGGGGCGTGGATGTGGTCGACGTACACCTGCGGCTTGGCCTTGGGCTGCATCGCCTTCACGGCGAGCTTCGCAAAGCCCTCAGGGCCGATGCTGATGACGACTTCGGGGAGCAGCTCGGCGTGATGCGGCTCAAGGCCGACTGTACGGGGGTGGCGGCGGGCCTCGGCGGCCAGCCGGTCGTTGAAGATCTCCGCGATCTGCTTGTACGCGCGGTACTGGAGGAGGCGGGCGAACAGCAGGTCGCGGGCCTCGAGGAGCGCGAGATCGGCCTCGTCCTCGACCTCCGCGGCGGGCAGCAGCCGGGCGGCCTTGAGGTCGAGCAGGGTCGCCGCGACGACCAGGAACTCGGTGGTCTGGTCGAGATCCCAGTCCGGCCCCATGGCCCGGATGTGTGCCATGAACTCGTCGGTGACCTTGGAGAGCGCGACCTCGGTGACATCCAGCTTGTGCTTCGAGATGAGCTGCAGCAGCAGGTCGAAGGGCCCTTCGAAGTTGGCCAGCCGCACCGTGAACCGCCCGGCGGCCTCGTCGGAAGCCCCCGCGGCGCGTGGCGCAGCGTCGTCGGCCGCGCCGTCCTCGGCGTCCCCCGGCCGCGCCGCAGGGGCCTCGGTGTGGGCCGAGCGCCCGGCTCCCTGAGCCGGCGGGGAGGGCTCCGAGCCGGGACGGGGCGCGCCCTCACGGCCCGCGGACGCACCGGCCTCCGGCGTCGCCTCTTCCGTCAGCACGGAGATGCTCTCCGGCGCCTCCGAAACAGGCTCCAGCCCGGACCGCGGCTCCGGATCGGGGTCCGGCTGTGGCTCGGACCGCGGCTGCAGCACCTGTTCCGGCGTCGAAGGGGGCTCCTCCAGCGCCTCTTCCGCCGAGGCCGGAGGGGGCCCAGGCTCTGGACGCGGTCCCGGCACCGGCTCCGGCTCGAGCTGCGGCTGCAGCACCTGTTCCGGCGCCGCAGTGGGCTCCTCCGACGCCTCTTCCGCCGGGCCCGGAGCGGACTCCGGCTCAGGCGGCGGTTCCGGCGCAGACTCCGGCTCAAGGCGCGACCCCGGCTCGGACCGCGGCTCCGGCTCAGGCCGCGACTCCGGCTCAGGCCGCGACTCCGGCTCAGGCCGCGGCTCCGGCTCGGGGCGCGGTTCCGGGGCCGTCCTCGGGTCCAGCGGCGCCTCCTCCGTCCGGACGGAAGCGGGCTCCTGCGCGGCAGCGGCCCCCGCGGCGAGCGGGCTCGTGCCGGGGCCGCGACCCAGGGTGCGGCGGGGGGTGCGGGGCGCGGGGGCGTCGTTCGTCGGCATTACGGTCCAGGTGGCTGGGGTTCCCGGGCGGAAGCCAGGGGCGGGGGGTCGCCGGGCCGGACGCCAGGGGTCAGCCCGCGGAAACGGCAGGTTACCTCCCGTGGCCCGCGGCCGGGGTCAGCGCCCGCGCAGGCGGCGGACCAGGATGCTCGCGTCGCCGCGCGACTCGAGGTCCGCCAGGACGACCGCGACCGCCTCGCGGACGATGCGGCCGCGGTCGACGGCGAGCCCGTGCTCGCCGCGCAGGACCAGCCGCGCGTGCTCGAGGTCCATGAGCTCCTCGGCGGAGACATAGACGGTGATCTTCTCGTCGTGGCGCTCCCGGCCGCTGGGGCGGCGGGGCGCGTTGCGGGAGCGGCGCCGGGCCTGGGCCTGACCTCCCGCGGCCTGCGCGGACGTGGAGGGGTTCGCGCCGGTCGCCGGGCGCGGGGCGCCGGGCCCTTCCTGCGCGGCGCGGCCCTTGGACCTGGCGGCCTGCGGCGGCGTACGGACCTCCGCGGACTTCCCGTCGTCGCTCTCCCGCCCGCTGTGCTCGGCCGGGGCGGCTTCGCCCGGCGCACCGGGCTTGGATCCCGTGCCGGATGCGGAAGCCCCCTCGCCGGACGGCGCGGACGGCGCCGCGGGCCCCGGCCCGCCCTTTCCGCCCGGCCCCGGCTTCGCTCCCGATCCGGACTTCGCGCCCGGTCCCGACTTCGCCGCCGGGTCCTGCTCGCCCGCCGGGGCGGGCACCCGCGGCGCCGACCCGGGTGTCTCTCCGTTGGCGTGCTGCCGGGGGGACGACGGCTGGAGTGCCGTCCCTCCGGTGGTGCGGAACAGTTCGTCCGCCCCCGGGAGACTCACTCGGCGTGGCACCGGGCGAGCACCTCCCTGGCGAGCTGGCGATACGCGGCGGCACCAACGGAGTTGGAGGCGTACGTGGTGATCGGTTCGCCCGCGACCGTGGTCTCGGGGAAGCGGACCGTACGGCCGATCACCGTGTGGTAGACGTGATCGTCGAAGGCCTCGACCACGCGCGCGAGGACCTCGCGGCTGTGCACCGTGCGCGAGTCGTACATCGTGGCGAGGATGCCGTCGAGTTCGAGCTCCGGGTTGAGCCGCTCCTGCACCTTCTCGATCGTCTCGGTGAGCAGCGCGACTCCGCGCAGTGCGAAGAACTCGCACTCCAGTGGCACGATCACCTTGTGGGCCGCGGTGAGCGCGTTGACGGTGAGCAGGCCGAGCGAGGGCTGGCAGTCGATGACGATGTAGTCGTAGTCGGCCATCAGCGGCTTCAACGCCCGCTGGAGCGTGGACTCCCGGGCGACCTCGCTGACCAACTGCACTTCCGCCGCTGACAAATCGATATTGCTGGGCAGCAGATCCATGTTGGGCACGGCCGTCTTGAGGAGCACCTCGTCGGCCGCCATGCCCCGCTCCATGAGCAGGTTGTAGACCGTCAGGTCGAGCTCCATCGGGTTGACGCCGAGGCCTACGGACAGCGCGCCCTGCGGGTCGAAGTCGACCAGCAGCACCCGGCGTCCGTACTCCGCGAGTGCCGCGCCCAGGTTGATGGTCGAGGTTGTCTTGCCGACCCCGCCCTTCTGGTTGCACATCGCGATGATCTTCGCGGGGCCGTGGTCGGTCAGCGGGCCCGGGATCGGGAAGTACGGCAGGGGGCGACCGGTCGGGCCGATGCGCTCCCGGCGCTGGCGGGCAGCGTCCGGGGCGAGCGTGGCCGCGTACTCGGGGTCCGGCTCGTACTCGGCGTCGGGGTCGTAGAAGTGCCCCTCGGGCAGGTCGTCGTAGTCGGCGAAACGGGTGGCGGGGTCATTGCCGCGCTGGTCGCCGGCCATGGCGTTCACGTGGTGGCCGTCCATGCTCTGGTGGGCTGTCATGCTCGGGCTGCTCTGGCGGGCTTTCAAGGTGTTGACAGCGACGGAGCCGACAGTCTCGAGCCCAGAGGGACCCTGGCCCCGCGCTGGGGGCACCTCCACGCCCACTGGACGTAGGGGGCCCATCCCTGGTTGACCACCTCCGGGAGTAAATGTCGACTCATTCACAAGTCGTCTTACCTCCTTGGATGCGGTCAGAAATTTATCGATAGGTCAGCGTGACACCATGCCGACGGTTGGCGACTCTATGGCGTGTCGATGGTTCACAGCAACACAATCCACCGGACCCGGCACGATGTGTCGGCATCCGAACACCCTTCTGTCAAGGGCGTGAGGAGCTCGATCGCGGGTCACGGCGTGCGATGTGCGGGCGTGCGAATCGGTTAAAGGGTTACGTTCCAAGGCGAGTTGACACGGCAATCGGAAACGTCTTTCACGTCTCCGACCGGACCCTAATGGACAAGGCCCGGCCGGAGAAGCGATGTTGACGATGTTGACGGCGCGTGTTGACGCTCGCCCGGGTGACAGCCCGAATACTCAGCCGAGAAGCGAGCTCAGCTCCACGGACTGCAGACCGTGCGCCTGTGCCACCGGGCCGTAAACGACCTGCCCGTCATGGGTGTTGAGGCCTCGTGCCAGCGCGGCGTCGCGGCGCAGCGCCTCGACCCAGCCGCGGTTGGCCAGCTCCACGATGTACGGCAGCGTGGCGTTGGTCAGCGCGTACGTCGAGGTGTTGGGCACCGCGCCCGGCATGTTGGCGACGCAGTAGAAGACCGAGTTGTGGACCCGGAAGGTCGGCTCGGCGTGCGTGGTGGGACGGGAGTCCTCGAAGCAGCCGCCCTGGTCGATCGCAATGTCGACAAGCACACTTCCGGGCTTCATCCGGGATACCAGCTCGTTGGTGACCAGCTTCGGCGCCTTGGCGCCCGGGATGAGCACCGCACCGATGACGAGGTCGGCGTCGAGGACGGCCTTCTCCAGCTCGAGGGCGTTGGAGACGATCGGCTGGATCTTGGCACCGAAGATCCTGTCGGCCTCGCGCAGCTTGTTGATGTCCTTGTCGAGCAGCGTGACGCGGAAGCCCATGCCGATGGCGATCTGCGCGGCCTCCCAGCCGGAGACGCCGCCGCCGATGACGACGGCCTTGGCCGGAGCCACACCAGGGACGCCGCCCGGCAGCACGCCGCGGCCGCCGGCCGAGCGCATCAGGTGGTACGCGCCGACCTGCGGGGCGATCCGGCCCGCGACCTCGGACATCGGGGCGAGCAGCGGCAGCGCGCGGTTCGCGGTCTCCACCGTCTCGTACGCGATGGCGGTGGTGCCGGACTCCAGGAGCGCGTCCGTGCACTCGCGGGAGGCCGCCAGGTGCAGGTAGGTGAAGAGCGTCTGATCCTTGCGGAGGCGGTGGTACTCCTCGGCGATCGGCTCCTTCACCTTCAGCAGCAGGTCGGCGGTCGCCCAGATCTCGTCGGCGGTGGGGAGGATGTTCGCCCCGGCCGAGACGTACTCCGCGTCCGGGATGGAGGAGCCCAGGCCGGCGCCCTGCTCCACGAAGACCTGGTGGCCGCCTCGGACGAGCTCGAGCACGCCGGCGGGGGTGATGGCCACGCGGAACTCGTTGTTCTTGACCTCGCGGGGGATGCCGACCTTCACGTCGATCACGGTCCTTGAATCAGCGGATTACGTACAAACCCCAGCATGCGGCTGCATACGGGATGCGGCCGCACCAATGTGCGGCTCGACCAGTCTATTGAAGGACGTCGCGCTGTCTAGCCTTTCAATCAATCAATCTTCCGGCGAGACGCTACGGATTTCGTAGGCGGAACCCGGCGTGTCGCTGAGCAGCCGTTCTGCAGCCCCACGCTGCAGGCTCGCCGCCGCGGGGTCGTGGAGCCGGTCGAGCGTGTCCGCCATCCGCAGCCGCAGCGCCGCCTGGAGCCGCCGGTCCTCGGCCCGCAGTGCCCATGTCAGCGCTTCCTCGCAGGTGCGCAGCGACTCCTCGGGCCGCCCCGCGTACTCCTGCACCCTCGCCATCTCGCCGAGTGCCCGCGCGTGGCCCGCTGAGTCGCGCAGCCTGCGATAGCCGGCCGCGGCCGCCCGCCAGTTGCGCAGCGCCTCGCCCCAGCGGCCCGCGTAGCAGTGCACCGCCCCCAGCCGCCCGTACAGCCGCGCCTCTTCGGCAGGCTCGTTGCGGGCGAGCCGCAGCGACAGCGCCCGCCCGTACCAGTCCGCGGCCCGCTGCCAGTCGCCCAGCTCCTGGTACGTGCCGCCGAGGGACTCCAGCGCACGCCCGGTGAGCAGCGGGTCTCCCGCGGACCGCGCGGCGTCCAGCGCGCCCCGGTAGCGGCGCAGCGCCTCGCCGGTCCGGCCCGCCCCGACGTCGAGGTCGGCCAGGTTGAGCAGCGCGGCCGCCTGCTCCACTTTCAGGTCCTGCCGCTCGGCGACGTCCAGGACCAGCTGGTGCAGCGGATAGAGCTCGGGTGCGGCGCCGTCCTCGCCCCAGTGCGTGATCAGCGCCCGGGCGAGCGCGGAGACGAGCCGCCTGGCCTGGGTGTCGAGTTGGCCGTCCTCGACCGCGAGCACGGCCGCGGCCAGCAGCATCGGCAGCCGCGAGTCGAGCCAGTCCGCGGCGGCCTGCGGGGACGGGAAGCGCAGGGCCTTCGGCAGCCCGGCGAGCCGCTTGCGGGCCGGAGAGTCGACGGGTTCGGCGATGGCCCGGCAGGACTGCAGCTGCCGTACGGTCCGCTCCAGCATCCGGGCGCGGGCGAGCAGTACCTCGGCGGGCTTGTCCTGAGCCCGCAGCAGCGCGCGCAGCAGCGGGGCGAGGCAGCCCGGCAGGCGGTACTGGGGCACGCCCGCGTGGTCCGGCTCCTCCACCGTGCGCAGCAGCCCGTGGGCGGCGAAGAGGTCGAGGGAGCCCTGGGCCGCGGTCACCGAACACCCGGCCAGCGCCGAGGCGATGTGCGCGTCCACGCAGCCCGCGGGCGCCAGCACCAGCAGCCGCAGTATCCGAGCGGCGGGCGGCGGCAGCGACTCGTACACGAGCCGGAAGGCGCGGGCCAGCGGCCGTACGGCCTGCCCCTGCCCCTCCCCCGGCGGGAGTTCGCGCAGCCGCTGCGCCACATCGGCGACCGACGCCTTGGGGCGGGCCGCGAGCCAGCCGCCCGCGAGCACCAGCGCGGCGGGCCGGCCCTCGCACTCCTCGACCAGGGAGCGGGCGGCGACGGGATCGACGGTGAAGCGGGTCCGGCCGGCGTAACCGGCGAGGAGTTCGACGGCGGCGGCGGTGTCGAGGCCGCCGAGGGTGCACGGCCGTACGTCCGGCACCCCGGTCAGCGGGCCCTCGGAGGTGGCGAGGACGAGACACCCCGGCTCATCGGGAATGAGCGGGTGCACCTGCTCGGGGTCGGCCACGTCGTCGAGGAGCAGCATGATCTTGCGCCCGGCGAGGGCCTGCCGCAGGGCCTCGGTCAGCTCGTCCTCGTCGGAGCCGGGGGCCGCGGAGGAGCCGAGCGCGGCGAGCAGGTCGCGGGCGGTCCGCGCGGTGGGCACGGGCCGCCCCCCGGGCAGGGTGAGCTGGGCGCGCAGCACGCCCTCGGGGTAGTCGCCCGCCACCTGCCGGGCGAACTCCTCGGCGAGCGCGGTGCGACCCGAGCCGGGGCGGCCGGCGATGAGGAGGACCCGGGCCCGGGCGGCGTTGCGCCCGGAGAGGGTGTCGAGCCCGGCCTGGGCGATGTCCTCGCGCAGCGACCTGAGCTCACGGCCGCGGCCGTGGAATCCGTGGGCGGCTCCCCCAGAGCTTCGCCTGGGTGGGGGTCCCCCCGGCGAAGCCAGGGGGAGTGCCCCCAGCTGCGGCGCGGTGCCGGTACGGGCTCGGGGCCCGCCCCGGGACGGCTGCGCCCGCCCGCCGGGGTTCAGCGCCTGATCCGTCACGGGCCACGCTCCCTTCCCTGCCTCCGGCGTGAGGGATACCGCAGCGCGGCGAGGGGAGAGACCCTCGGCACGCGCACGAGCCCGCCGCGGCTGCGGACGGGAACGGTCCGAGCGTAGTTCACGCTGTGCGACGGGCCGTGCGGAGCAGGGCTGTTGGGCGGGCCGAAGATCACCACAACGGATCATCGGAGGGGCGCGGTCGGCCCCCAGGCCGCTCAGGCCTCGAAGGGGCGGGCTGGCCAGGGCGCGTCGGCCGGGCGGAGGGAGTCGATGCCGTCGCCCGCGAGGGCGGCGGAGAGCGAGAGGGCGCCGACGACAAGGCAGTTGTTGTGCAGCTCGCCCGCCAGCACACCGTGTACGAGATCCGCCAGCGGCACCCGGGCGAACTCCATGTCGGCCTCCTCTTCCGAGACCTCGAAACGCTCGCCCTCGGCCTCGGACAGGTTCCGCGCGAGGAAGATCCGTACGGCCTCGTCGCAGCCGCCCGGCGTTGTGTAGACGTCGGCGAGGACCCGCCAGTCCTCGGCCTTGACGTGCGCCTCCTCGTACAGCTCGCGCTGGGCCGCGTGCAGCGGGTTCTCGCCGGGGACGTCGAGCAGCCCGGCGGGGATCTCCCAGAGCTTCTGCCGCACCGGGTGGCGGTACTGGCGCAGCACGATGACGCGGTCGTGGTCGTCGAGGGCGACGACCGCCACCGAGCCGGGGTGGACCTGGTAGTCACGGGTGACGACGGAGCCGTCCGGCATGACGACCCGGTCCGTGCGGACGCTGGTCTTGTTGCCGGTGAACGGGATGGCGGTGTCGGTGACCTGCCACTCCTCGGGGGTGTCGTGCAGGCGCTGGGTGTGCTGGCCCATGAGTGGGAGTCCTCCGCGGAAACAGTGGTGCAGGGGTACGGGCCGTGGGTGCCCGGTACCCCTGCCCACCGTATCGGTCAGACCTGGGCTTCTTGCCGGCGCGCCCCCAGCTGCCGCTCGACGGCCGCCTTCACCAGGCCCGCGAAGAGCGGGTGGGGGCGGGTCGGGCGGGAGCGCAGCTCGGGGTGGGCCTGGGTGGCGACGAGGTAAGGGTGGGTGTCGCGGGGGTACTCCACGTACTCCACCAGCTTGTTGTCCGGGGAGGTGCCGGAGAAGACCAGGCCGTTCTTCTCGAGCTCGGTGCGGTAGGCGTTGTTGACCTCGTAGCGGTGGCGGTGGCGCTCCTCGACGTACGGCTGGTCGCCGTAGACCTCGCGGACGATGGAGCCCTCGGCGAGCTTCGCCGGGTACATGCCGAGCCGCATGGTGCCGCCCATGTCGCCCTCGCCGGCGACGATGTCGAGCTGCTCGGCCATGGTGGAGATGACCGGGTGGCCGGTGGCCGGTTCGAACTCGGTGGAGTTCGCGTCGTCGATGCCCGCGAGGTTCCGCGCGGCCTCGATGACGATGCACTGCAGACCCAGGCACAGGCCCAGCAGGGGGATCTTGTTCTCGCGGGCGTAGGTGATGGCCGAAACCTTGCCCTCGACGCCCCGCTCGCCGAAGCCTCCGGGCACACAGACCGCATCGACGTCGGCGAGCTGCCGCTTGGCCCCCGCCGCGGTCTTGCAGTCGTCGGAGACCACCCACTTGATCTTCACGCGCGCGTTGTTGGCGAAGCCGCCCGCGCGCAGCGCCTCGGTGACCGAGAGATAGGCGTCGGGCAGGTCGATGTACTTGCCGACCAGGCCGACCGTGACCTCGTGCTCCGGCTGGTGGACCCGCTTGAGCAGGTCGTCCCACTGGGTCCAGTCGACGTCCCGGAACGGCAGGTCGAGGCGGCGCACCACGTACGCGTCGAGGCCCTCGCTGTGCAGCACCTTCGGGATGTCGTAGATCGACTTGGCGTCGATGGCGGCGACCACCGCGGACTCGTCGACGTCGCACATGAGCGAGATCTTGCGCTTGATGGACTGCGGGACGTCGCGGTCGGCGCGCAGCACGATCGCATCCGGCTGGATACCGATGTTGCGCAGCGCCGCTACCGAATGCTGGGTCGGCTTGGTCTTCAGCTCGCCCGAGGGTCCGATGTACGGGAGCAGGGAGACGTGGACGAAGAAGACGTTGTCCCGGCCGACCTCGTGCCTGACCTGGCGGACGGCCTCGAGGAAGGGCAGCGACTCGATGTCCCCGACCGTGCCGCCGACCTCGGTGATCACGACGTCCACGTCGTCGGTGGCCATACGGCGGATGCGGTGCTTGATCTCGTTGGTGATGTGCGGGATGACCTGCACGGTGTCGCCCAGGTACTCGCCGCGCCGCTCCTTGGCGATCACCGTCGAGTAGACCTGCCCGGTCGTCACGTTGGCCGAGCCGTCGAGGTCGACGTCCAGGAAACGCTCGTAGTGGCCGATGTCCAGATCCGTCTCGGCACCGTCGTTCGTGACGAATACCTCACCGTGCTGGAAGGGGTTCATCGTGCCGGGGTCGACGTTGAGGTACGGGTCGAGCTTCTGCATCGTGACCCGCAGGCCCCGCGCCTTGAGCAGCGCGCCCAGGCTGGAGGCCGTGAGCCCCTTGCCGAGCGAGGAGGCGACACCCCCGGTGACGAAGAGGTGCCTGGTCGTCATGGATTTGGGCGGCAGTGCCAAGAGGGGGCTCCCGTGGTCGCGTCGTGAAAAGCGGGCCGGCACGTACCCTGGTCCGAGATGGTGCCGAGGGGGATGCCGTCGCTGCGGTTCGGGGTGCCTTCACCTGGGGTGGGGCCCACCGGTCCACGGGCTACCAGGGTATCAGCGACAACGCGAGACCGCTTCCAGCCTTCCGCGCAGTATCCGGCAAGGGAAAGGCCGCCATCCGGGTGTCCCAGGTGGCTCACCCGTCCGGATCAGGAAGGTTGCCGAGAGGGTCGCGCAGATCGCTACTGAGCGTCGTATCCTGCTCGGACACATCAGCGAGCGAGCCGGTTCGGCACCACCCCCGCCCTCCCTCCGGAACAAGAGCTCGTCAATGTTCCCTTGACCGCAAGACGCCCACATGGGCGACCAGGCCGTTCGACTGGAGATGCACGTGGCCGGGCGTATCGAGGATTACGCTCTCATCGGAGATATGCAGACAGCCGCCCTCGTCTGCAGGGACGGCACAGCCGACTGGCTCTGCCTCCCCCGCTTCGACTCGCATTCGATCTTCGCGGGTCTCCTCGGCACGGACGAGCACGGCTTCTGGCGGCTCGGCCCGGCCCACAAGGAGGGCATCGAGCCCCCGACGGCGGACCGCCGCCGTTACCGGGGCGACTCGCTGGTGCTGGAGTCCGAGTGGGACACCCCGCGCGGCACGGTGCGGGTGATCGACTTCATGCCTCCGCGCGACGGCGCACCCCAGCTGATCCGGATCGTGGAGGGCGTGAGCGGGCGCGTACCCATGCGGTCGGCACTGCGGATGCGCTTCTCGTACGGCTGGGTCGTGCCGTGGGTGCACAAGATCGACGGGCGGACCGTCGCGGTCGCGGGCCCCGACTCGGTCTGGCTGGACACCCCCGTGGAGACGCACGGCGAGAACCTGACCACGTACTCGGACTTCACGATCTCCCCGGGTGAGCGGATCGAGTTCACCATCAGCTGGCAGCCCTCGCACAAGGAGCCGCCGCCGCTGCCTGAGCCCGAGGCGTCGCTGGAGGCGACCGAGGAGTTCTGGCGGGAGTGGGTCGAGCAGTGCACCTACCACGGCCCGTACCGGGATGCGGTGGTGCGCTCGCTGATCACGCTGAAGGCGCTGACGTACGGTCCGACCGGCGGGATCGTGGCGGCGCCCACGACCTCGCTGCCCGAGGACATCGGCGGCTCCCGGAACTGGGACTACCGCTTCACCTGGCTGCGGGACGCGGCGATCACGCTGTCGTCGCTGCTGCGCACCGGCTACCGCGAGGAGGCGCGGGCCTGGCGCGAGTGGCTGCTCCGCGCGGTCGCGGGCGACCCGGAGAACCTGCAGATCATGTACGGGATCGCGGGCGAGAGGGAACTGGGCGAGACCGACCTGCACTGGCTGCCGGGATACGAGGGCTCCCAGCCGGTCCGGGTCGGCAACGGCGCCGCGGGGCAGCTGCAGCTCGACGTCTACGGCGAGGTCACCGAGGCCCTGCACCTGGCCCACATGACGGGCCTGGCGCGCAACGACTACGCGGCCCTGCTCCAGCTGAAGCTCATCAGCTACCTCGAGAACCACTGGAACGAGCCGGACGAGGGCATCTGGGAGGTCCGCGGGCCGCGCCGGCACTTCGTGCACTCCAAGGTCATGGCGTGGGTCGCGGTGGACCGGACGGTCAAACTGATCGAGTCCGGCGAAGCGGACGGGCCGCTGGAGCGGTGGCGGGAGCTGCGCGACGAGATCCACCGCACGGTGTGCGAGAAGGGTTACGACAAGGAGCGCAACACCTTCACGCAGTACTACGGCTCGAAGGAGCTGGACGCCTCGCTGCTGCTGATCCCGCAGATGGGCTTCCTGCCGCCGGACGACAAGCGCGTCATCGGCACGATCGAGGCGATCCAGCGGGAGCTGGGCACCGAGGACGGCTTCCTGCTGCGCTACCCGACGCAGGGGCAGGAGAAGGGCGTGGACGGCCTGGAGGGCGACGAGGGCGCCTTCCTCGCCTGCTCGTTCTGGCTGGCCGACGACCTGGCGATGATCGGCCGGGTCGACGAGGCGCGGAAGCTCTTCGAGAAGCTGCTGTCGCTGCGGAACGACCTGGGGCTGCTCGCGGAGGAGTGGGACCCGCGGCTGCAGCGCCAGGTCGGGAACTTCCCGCAGGCGTTCAGCCACGTGCCGCTGATCGACACCGCACTGCGGCTGACCGCTTCGGGCGCGTACGGGGGCTGACCGGCCTCGAGGCGGCGGCCGGGCGCTCTCGGGCGCCCGGCCGCGCTCTCAAAACGGCGTCAGCGGGAGCTCAGAACGGGGTCAGCGTGAGCGTCATGCGCTGCGGGGCACCGTCCTCGATGTACGAGGCGAAGCTCGCGACGTCGTCAAAGGCGAAGCCGTACGCCTTGCCGTCCTCCGACGCCTCGTGCATCACCTTCGCGTAGTGGTGGGTGAGCTCCGCCCCGTAGAACGTGGCGGGGTCGGTGGACGGCTGGGCGGCCTGGTCGTGCAGCGTGGTGCGGTTGAAGCCCGCGCCGAGGATCGCGGCGACCGGGCCGGTGATCTGGTCGTTCGGTGCGGCGAGGGTTCCGTCGCAGAACAGCACGTCGCGGGTGGAGGGCTTGTCGAAAGACACCGTGCCGGGTCCGGTGAAGGACAGCTTCCCGCCGCTGACCCGGCCGGTGAACTTGCCGGCGTTGGTGGTGACGACGAGGTCCTTGGACTCGTACGCGCTCCACACCTCGTCGATGTACGGCGCGAGGTAGTCCTTCGCGAAGAGCCCGGCGTCCATGCCGTGGCCCGGGGCGATAATGCGCCGGTCGTCGATGACGAGCTTGCCGAAGCCGTCCTGGGCGGCGATGTCGGAGAAGATCTTGGTGCGGGCGCCGTCGCGCAGGGTGCCGGTCGTCTGGTCCTTGGCCCCGGTGAGGTGGATGGCCATCGGGACGCTGAACATGTCGACCATGGTCGTGTTGCAGAACATGCCGGTGTCTTTGTAGGTGAACTCGGCGCAGTCGTGCAGCACCGCGTAGTTGGGGTCCGACTCGGCCCAGCCCGCGGGGTAGGCCAGGGCGGCGGCGCCGTTGCCGTCCTCGACGGCCTTGAACTTCAGCTTGTCGCCGAGCGCGGTGTAGATCCGGCCGGACATGAACGGCAGCGTGAGCGTGGTGTCACCGCTGCCGGAGAGCGGGATCGCGTAGTCGGTGAACCCGTCGGAGCCGTTGTCGGACAGCGAGACCGGCTTCAGCTCGCCCTCGGGCGTGACCCGGACCTGCTGCTTGCCGTCATTGCCGACGATGTAGACCCATATCGACGCATTGGCGTATTCCCCGGTCTTGTTGGAGATGGTGAGCGGCAGGCCCGCCGCGGCGCGCGGGGAGTCCTCCGACGCCCTGGCGGATCCGAACGCCAGGCCCGTGCCGATTCCGGCCGCTGCTCCCGCCGCCAGCCCGAGGGCCCTCCGGCGGGTGATCATGGGGGTGGACGGGCGGTGCTTGCGCATGCGCATGTGCAATCGCTCCTCTTCTGGGTGGGGGGTGTGAGGAGATATGAGGAGGGGAGGGTGAGAGCATGGCAGAGAGCGCTCTCAAGCCCATGACCCAGCACATTGCCTATTTCAGGCGGTAGCGTCAAGCCTCCGCCGGAGAAAAGGAGTTGGCCGTGCCCGATCCACGCCCCACGCTGGAAGCCGTCGCCGCGCACGCCGGGGTCTCCCGCGCGACCGTGTCGCGCGTGGTCAACGGCAGTGCGGGCGTCCGTGCGTCGGTGCGGGAAAAGGTCCAGCGGGCCGTGGCCGACCTCGGCTACGTACCGAACAGCGCGGCGCGCAGCCTGGTCACCCGGCGTACGGGCGCGATCGCCGTCGTCATCGCCGAGCCGGAGCGGCGGGTCTTCTCCGACCCGTTCTTCGCGCAGCAGTTGCGCGGCATCAGCCGCGAGCTGTCCGCCTGCGACACCCAGCTCCTGCTGCTGCTCGTCGAACACCCCCGGGACTATCCGCGGATCGGCCGCTACCTCTCGGGCGGCCATGTCGACGGCGCCCTGATGTTCTCCCTGCACCGCGACGACCCGCTGCCGTCGATGGCCGCGTCCTCAGGGCTGCCGACCGTCTTCGGCGGCCGCCCCGGCTGGGCGGACGCCGACCTCGACCCGGAGCTGCTGTACGTCGACACCGACAACCGCGGCGGCGCGAGGCAGGCCGTCGAGCACCTCCTCGAACGCGGCCGGGAGCGCATCGCCGTCATCACGGGCCCGCTCGACCAGACCTCGGCCGTCGACCGCCTCGACGGCTACCGCGACGCCCTCGGCATCGCCGAGCCCGACCCCGCGCTCGTGGCCCACGGCGACTTCACGGCCGAGGGCGGCGAGCGCGCCATGATCGAACTCCTGGGCCGCTCCCCCGGCCTGGACGCGGTGTTCGCGGCATCGGACCTCATGGCCACGGGGGCGCTGCGCGCGCTGCGGGCGGCCGGGCGGCACGTGCCGAGGGACGTGGCCGTCGTCGGGTACGACGACATGGAACCGGCGGCGTGGGCGGAGCCGCCGCTGACGACCGTCCACCAGGACGTCGAGGAGATGGGGCGGCTGATGGCCTCGCTGCTCCTCCGCCGCCTGGGCGTCACGCCGGACACCGAAGCGTCCGCCGCGCTCGCGACGGGCGCCGGGGCAGCCGGCCCGCTCGCGCCGGCGACCGAGGCGGCGGCCCCGCTCGCGCCGGTCGTCACCCCGGCGCGCCTGGTGGTACGGGCCTCGACGTGACAAGGGTGTGGGCATTCGTTCCGCTGGGGCGGAACGGGTGGGCACACCCAACCCGCAGACGGCAAGGGCGAGCAACCCCCCGCGGCGCGGACCCGCCCGGCGTAGCCAGGGGCGGCGGTCACCGCGGGAACCGCCCGGTGGGCCGGTGGACCCCCCTGTGGGCCCGGCGGGCCCGGATTGGGCGTGGCCGAGGCGCCCGGGGTAGCGTCCGCGGCATGGAAGCGCAGGCGGGGATCACCGTACGGCGGGCACTCGAGCTGCCCGCCCTCCGCCGCGGGCTCCCCGAAGTCGTCGCCTCGGAGGATCAGCTGGACCGGCCGGTCCGCTGGGTCCACGCGGGCGAGGTGCCCGATATCGCCTCCCTCCTCAAGGGCGGCGAGCTTCTCCTCACCACCGGCCTCGGGCTCGGCACCCGCCCCGCCGACCAGCGCAACTTCGTCCGCACGCTCGCCGAGCGCGGTATCGCGGCGCTCGTCGTCGAACTGGGCGGCCGGTTCACCGAGCTGCCGGCCGCGCTCCTCGACGCCGCCCGCTCCAGCGGCCTGCCACTCGTACAGCTGCACCGCCAAGTCCCCTTCGTGACCGTCACCGAGGAGATCCACACCGAGATCGTCAACGGCCACTACGCGATGCTCCGCAGCGCGGAGGAGGTCCACCGGCGCTGCACCGAGCTGCTGCTGCGCGGCGGCGGTGCGCCGGACGTGCTGCGGCTGCTCGCCGACTTCGCGGGCAATCCGGTGTTCCTTGAGACCCCGGACGGGCAGCTGCTGTACGCCGCGGGGCAGGCCGCGGCGGCCGATCCTGTGCAGGTCTGGGACGGCCTGCGCAGGCAGCGCTCCGGCCGGGCCCCCGAGCTCCCGGCCGGTGGCGTGACCGTGGACATCCCGGGCGGCGGCCCGGGCCCCGGCGCGGTGCGGGCCCGCCTGGTGATCCTCCCCGTGGACGGACCGCTCGAGCCCGTCCACCGCATAGCGGCAGAACGTACGGCCGGGCTGCTGGCCGTCGTTCTGATGCAGGCGCGGCAGGAGGAGGAGCTGGCGGCCCGCGGCCGCGGCGACTTTCTCACCGACCTCGCCGAAGGCCGGACGACGGCCGAGGATGCCCCCGCCCAGGCGCGCGTTCTGGGCTTCCGGCCGGCCGACGGGCTTCTGCTGCCGGTCGTCATGCGGCTGCCCGCCGAGCTGATCCCGCCGGGCGACTGGGCCGTGCTGGTCCGCGCCGTCCAAGAGGAGCTGACGACGGTCGGGCTGCCTGTGCTGATGGGCGTACGGCCGGTGGAAGGCCGGGTTCCGCTGCTGCTCGGCCTCCGTGCGGAGTCCGAACGGTCGGCCGCGGCCGACCGGGTCGCCGCCGCCCTGCGGGCAGGCGTCGAACGGGCCGGGCTCGAACGCGCCGGGGTGCTGCCGCCCGCGGTCGTCGTCGGCGTGGCCGGCGACTGGGCGGGCGCGGGCCCCGGCCTGCGGCATGCGGCGGAGGCGGCGACCGCGGCACAGGGCCTGCCGCCCCGGCCCTGGTACGACGCCCGCCGGCTCGACATCGACCTGCTGCTGTGGCGGCTGCGCGACCACCCCGATCTCGCGGCTTTCGTGGATCGCGCGATCGGGCCGCTGCTCGTTCACGACCGCACGGCCCGCCCGCCGCTGCTCCCCACCCTTGAGGCCTACCTCGCCCACGCGGGCCGCAAAGCGGAAACGGCCCGCGAACTCCACCTCAACCGCCAGACCCTCTACGACCGCCTGGCCCGTATCTCCCAGCTCCTGGCCACCGACCTGGACGACCCCCAGGCGGTCCTCACCCTCAATCTGGCGCTGCAGGCCCGCCGGCACACTCCCTGACCGCCGAGCGGTCGCTCGGCTGAAGGCAGCCGAACGCAGAACGGGCCGGCCGAGGCGCCGCGGCGCACGGCAGACCGCCCTCGCTCACCTCCGCGGAGCGGACCGGCGGCGGTCCTCGAGTTCGTCGTAGATGCTCAGGACCTGCGCCACCGTCTCGTCCTCCGTCGGCCACGTGGCCGCCTGCGCCCGCCCCGCCGCCGCGAGTTCCGCACGCCGTTCCGGGGCGTCGAGGAGCCGCGTGACCGCGTTCGCCAGCGCGGCGGCGTCCCCGTACGGCACGAGTTCGGCCGCCTCGCCCACCAGTTCCGGCACGCCGCCGACCGCCGTCGCCACCAGGGGCACGCCTGCCCGCAGCGCCTCCTGTGCGAAGAGCGCCCGCGCCTCCCAGCGGCTCGGCAGTACGGCGACGTCGGCCGCGGCCAGCAGCTCGGTGACGTCCTCGCGCCGGCCCAGCAGCCGTACCGGCAGATCCTCGCCGTCGATACGGCGCTGCAGCTCGGCCCGTTCATTCCCTTCGCCCGCGAGGGCGAGCAGCGGCTGCGGCTCGAGGTCCCGCCACGCGCGCGTGGCGTCGAGCAGCGGGCCGTGCCCCTGCCACGGTTCCAGCCGCCCGACGGCGAGCAGCAACGGCCTGCCCACCGCGCCGAGTTCCGCGCGCGCCTTGGTACACCGCCGCTCGCCGTCGTCGCACCAGGCCGGCGCCGTGCCGGAGGACGACGACGGCTCGGCCTCGGGCACCGCGACCGCCGCGAGGCGGGCGTCGCGCGCTCCCCGTTTCCTGGCGCGCTCCACCAGCTCCGAGCACGCGCCCAGTAGGACTGTCGCGGCCCGCGCCGCCCGGCGCTCCGTCAGGCGCACGAGCTGGGCACGCGCGCCCTCCGCGTGGATGCTGGTGTGCCAGGTGACGACCAACGGCGTGCCATGCCGCCCGCCGAGCGCCAGTGACGCCCGGACGGCGGCCCGCAGCCCGTGCGCGTGCACCAGGTCGGCGTCCGCACAGACGGCCCGCAGTGCCGTGAGTGCCGACGGGTCCGCACGCGCCTCGGCGGACACGAAGCGGGCCCCTGCACCCGTGAAGTCGTAGGCGCGCTCGGCGGCTTGCGGGGCGCACACCGTCACCCGTACGCCCCGCGCGACGAGCCCGGCCGCCAGTGAGCGCACGTGCGCGCCACTGCCCGAACTCCCGCGCCCCAGCACCTGTACGGCGTGCAACGTCGACTGCCCGAGCGGCGGGACCGGTGTGCTGCTCACGCGGGTGGAGCTCCTGAGTCGGCGTCGGACGCGAGGGGGCGAGGGGATGAGGGGGTGATTGGGGGCCGCTTGCGCGTAATCCCAGCATGCCAGCACGCGCGCCGGACCGGGCGGGGATCTTCGGCGGTTTCCGGTTCCTGAGGCCGCGCGCGCCGCGGCCCGGTCACCCGTCCGGGGGACGGCGTTCAGCGACCGGGCGACGCGCCGGTGAGGCGTACGGGTGTGGCGCCGCGCGAGAAGACGGTCGCGGGTTCCGGGCGGCGGCCCAGCGCGTCCCACGCGCGGAGCAGGGCGAGCTCCCGCCAGGCCGAGCCGTTGCCGACCGCGTCTCCCACGGCCGCGGCCGCGACCACCGCGGCGGCGTGCAGCACAAGCCCCGTACGGCCGTTGCCCGCCGCGACCGCCAGGCCGAGTCCGGCGCCCAGCGCGTGCGCGCCCGCGTCACCGAGCATGGTGCGCTCGCCGAGGTCGTCGCAGAGGACGGCGGCGGACGCCCCGACGGGCCCGGCGGCCAGCACCCCGGCGGCGCCGCTCCGCAGGAGCCCGGGCGCCGCGGCGGCGAGTACGGCCTTGGCGGCGCGGCCGGGGCGTACGTCGAGGAGGTTGGCGAGGTGGGCGCTTCCTGCGATGACGACTCCGGCGAGGAGCCGGTCCGCGCTGCGCTCTTTGAGCAGCGCTCCGGCGGCGAGTCCGGCGGCGCCGATCCCGAAGAGCTTGACGGCCCCGGAGGTGACCTCGCCCTCGCGCAGCGCCCTGAGGTGGGCCCGGAAGCCGCGGCGGCAGTCGCCGCGGCCCGCCATGTCGTCGTACGCGCCGCAGGCTCCGGCCGCGAGCACGGCGACGGCTCCGGCGGCGCGGGCTCGTACGGGGAGGGTGGGGGCGCTGACGGCGGCGATCGCGGTGCCGAGGGTTACGGCGGGGCCTGCGTAGAGGTCGACGGGGCGGCCGGCGTGGTTGCGCCGCTCCCACATGGCAGGTCCGCCGGGGGCTTTGCGGCGGATCCCGGCGTAGGCCGCGCGGGCCGCCCCCGCCGCGGCGAGCAGGGCCGCGGCCCGCCCTCGCACTCTGCCGAACGGCTCCGCCGCCATCGCCATGCTCCCCGCTCCCCTCGCTGGTGACCCGCCGGTCACCCTACGCGCCCTGACCATCGGCCTCGGGCCGGGGTTCTTCGGTACGGCGGCGGTGGGTGGGGG
>NZ_JBQQBX010000057.1:0-31546 GCF_052245475.1 Streptomyces sp. 7N604
ACCCACCCCCGCCCCGCCCGCCGCCGGTCAGCGCGTCGCGCTGCGCCCCGCCGCTCTCGGCGACGATCTCCGCAACCGTCTGCTGGGGGCGGGCGAGCGCGAAGCGCACGCCTCCGGGCGCCGACGGGTCGGCCGCGAAGCCGTACACCGCTGGGCGCGGGAGGCTGTTGTACGCGAAGTGGTTCGTGAAGTAGTACGCGCCGGTGTCGAGCAGCGCGGCCAGGTCACCGGCCTCCAGCAGTGGCAGCGGCCGGTTCTCGGCGACCAGATCGCCCGCGAAGCAGCAGGGCCCCGCCACGTCCTGGGCCACGCGCGGGCCCGTCTTGGGCCGCCCCTTCGCGTCGTACGCCACCACCCGTACGGGCCAGAACTCGGGCGCGAAAACCGTACGGGTGGCGAGTTGGGCGCCCGCGTGCGTGACCGCGATCGGACGCCCGCCGGCCGACTTGGCGTACTCCACGCGGGCCAGCACCATTCCGCTCTTGGCGAGCAGCGCGCGGCCGAACTCGGTGACCAGGCCGTACCGCCCGTCGAACAGGCCGGGGACGGTGGCGCGCAGCAGCCGCGCGTACTCGCCGAAGGCCGGGGGCTCGTCGGAGGCGAAGCTGACGGGCAGGCCGCCGCCGATGTCGAGGGTGTCGATCTGTCGGCGTCCGGCCGCCGCGTTGATCGCCTCGGCGAGCTCGTACGTCTCGCGCACGCCCGCGGCCATCAGCTCCAGCGGCACCCCCTGGGAGCCGACGTGGGCGTGCAGCCGGGTCAGCCAAGGCCGGTCCAGGAAGGCGCGCACGATCCACTCGCGCGCTCCTTCGTCGCGCAGCGCGAACCCGAACTTGGAGATGGGCTTCGCGGTGGACAGCGCATCGATGGAGCCGCCGCCGACCTGCGGATTGACGCGCAGCCCGAGCAGGGAGGCGATCTCGCCCGAGGAGCCCGAGGAGCCCGAGGAGCCCGGCGAGTCCACGAGGGTGTCGAGGCGGGCCAGCTCCTGCGGGTTGTCGGCGTTGACGGCGATGCCGAGGGCGAGGGCCTCGCGCAGCTCGGCGTACGTCTTCGCGGGCGAGTCGAGCACCATACGGTCCGCGGGCAGGCCCGCCGCCCTGGCCAGCGCCAGCTCCCCCGGGCTGGCCACCTCGCAGCCGAGCCCCTCGTCCGCCAGCAGCCGCAGCACGGGGACGAGGGCCGCCGCCTTCACGGCGAAGGCGTGCAGGACTGGGGTGCCGGGGGCGGTGACCTCGGCGAAGGCGGCGCGCAGCGCGGCCGCCGAGCGCCGGATGCCGGTCACGTCCAGCAGCCCGGCGACCGGGGACTCCGGCGTGATCAGGCCCTGCTCCACCGCGGCCCGTACGGTCCGGTCGCGGCGGGCGGCCGGCCCGCCGCCCCTGCCCTCGGGGTCCCTGGCTGCGGAGTCTTCGGTGGTCATACAGCCACTCCACCACCCACGGGCCGCCCCTGCCCATCGTTTCCGTGACAGCCGCTCGTTACAGTGGCGGCCCGCAGAGCGAGGAGGAGCCGTGGCCGGGGCAGAGGGACGGGCGGGGCGCATGCTGGGGGCCAACCTCCGCGCGCTGCGCACCGAGCGCGGTCTGTCGCTCTCCGAGGTCGCCCGCCGGTCCGGCGTCGCCAAGAGCGCCCTGTCGCAGCTCGAGGCCGGCAACGGCAACCCCACCATCCAGACGGTGTTCTCTCTGTCGAACGCTCTGGGGGTCCCGGTCTCCGATCTCGTCACCGAGCGGACCGAGCAGGACGTGCTGCTCGTACGGTCCGCCGGGCTCGACGTGCTGAGCAGTGAGGCCGTCGACCTGCGGCTGCTGCGTCGTATCGAGCCGAGGGGCGGCGTGCTGGAGATCTACGACCAGCGGGTCAGGCCGGGGGAGCGCCAGCACTCGGACGGGCATCCGGGCCTGGAACACGTCGTGGTCACCGAGGGGGTGCTCCGCGTCGGCCCGCCCGGCGCACCGTACGAGCTGGGGCCGGGCGACTACGTGTGCCTGCCGGGCGCGCGGCCGCACATCTACGAGACGGCGGGTGAAGTCCCGGTCGTCTCCGTGCTGTTGATCGAGTATCCGGACGGCGCGGGTATTGACCCGCCCGGCGCGCCTCATTAGCGTCGGCGTCGTTCTTTCTGGAGAACGGTTCTCCCGAGCCAGGGAACGCGAGCCAGGGAACGGCGGTGCGGTGCATGCACGTCCTCCGGAAACACCCCGATGTGGTCGTCGTGGGCAGCGGCATCATCGGCGCGGCCTGCGCCGAGGCCCTCACCCGGCGCGGCGCGCGCGTCACCGTCCTCGACCGCGCCCCCCTCGCCTCCGGCACCACCGCCGGCGGCGAGGGCAACCTCCTCGTGTCCGACAAGGCCCCGGGCCCCGAACTCGCCCTCGCCCAGGCCTCCCTGCGCCGCTGGCCCGCCCTGCTCGCGGCGCTCGCCGACGAACTCGGGCCGCGGGCGGCCGCCTGCGAGTACGAACCGAAGGGCGGGCTCGTCGTCGCCCCCGACGGACCGACCGGCGAGCGGGACGCGGCGGGCCTGCGGGCCTTCGCCGCGGCACAGCGAGCCGCGGGGGTCGACGTGCGCGACCTGACGCCGGCCGACGTGGCGGCTTACGAGCCACGGGTGACGCGCCGGGTGCGGGGCGCAGCCTTCTACCCGGAGGACGCCCAGCTCCAGCCGGTGCTCGCCACCACGGCCCTGCTCGCCGCCGTCCGCGCGCGGGGGAGCGAGGTCCGTACGGGCGCGGAGGCGACGGGCGTGGCGTACGGCGGGGACGGCCGCGTGAGCGCCCTCCTCACCGGTACGAACGGCCCCGTTCCGTGCGGAGCGGTCGTCAACGCCTGCGGCCCGTGGGCCGGTTCGTTCGCCGCGGCGTCCGGTGCCCCGCTGCCCGTACTGCCGCGCCGCGGCCTGATCCTGGTCACCGCGCCGCTGCCGCCCGGCACCGTCCGGCACAAGGTCTACGACGCCGACTACACCGGCGCGGCCGGGAGCGGCGATGCGGGCCTGCGGACGTCCACGGTCGTGGAGTCGACCCGCGCCGGGACGGTGCTCATCGGCTCGAGCCGGGAGCGCGCCGGATTCGACGAGACGGTGCGGGTGACCGTACTGCGGGCGCTCGCCCGCAAGGCCGTGCGCCTCTTCCCCGCCCTGCGGAACGTCCCCGTCATGCGTGCATACGGCGGCTTCCGCCCCTACACCCCGGACCACCTTCCGGTCATCGGCCAGGACCCGCGCCGCCCCGGCCTCTGGCACGCGACGGGTCACGAGGGCGCGGGCATCGGCCTCGCGGCGGCGACGGGCCGGCTCCTCGCGGAGCTGTACGCGGGCGAGCGCCCGCACGTCGACCCCGAGCCGTTCCGGGTGGGGCGGCCAGGACTGTCGGTCGGAGAGCAGCCATGCGCACGGTGACCATCGACGGCGAGGAGCACGCGTTCGTGCCCGGCAGGACGATCGCGGCGATCCTCATCGCCGCGGGCCGTACGTCGTGGCGCACCACCCGTCACGGCGGCCGTCCCCGCGGCCTCTTCTGCGGCATCGGCATCTGCCACGACTGCCTGGTCACCGTCAACGGCCTCCCCGCCGTCCGGGCCTGCCTCCGCGAGGCGGAGGCCGGGGACGACATCCGGACCGGTCCGAACGGTGAGGATCCGAACGGAGAAGAGTCGCTGTGATCGTCGAAGAGGCGCAGGGCGTCGTCGTGGTCGGGGCGGGCCCCGCGGGGATCGCCGCCGCGCTCGCCGCGGCGGGGTCCGGGGTTTCCGTGGTGCTGCTCGACGGCGGGGCGCGGCCCGGTGGGCAGTACTACCGGCAGCCGCTCGTCGGTCCGCCGGACACGAGGACGGTCCGCGCCGGTGCCCGGCTCGAGCTGGCCGTACGCGAGCACCCCCGGATCGACCACCGCCCCCGCACCTCCGTCTGGGCCCTCGAACCTGACCCGGAGGGCACCCACCTCGTCCACACCCAGCAGGGCCCCGCCGACGCGGCCCGCCGCGTGCGGACGATCGGGGCCGCCGCGCTGATCCTGTGCCCGGGCGCGTACGACCGCGTACTCCCCTTCCCCGGCTGGGAGTTGCCGGGCGTCTGCAGCGCGGGCGCGGCCCAGGCCCTCGCCAAGGGGCAGGGCATCGCGGTCGGCGGCCGGGTCGTCGTCTCGGGGACCGGACCGTTCCTGCTGCCGGTGATTGCATCCCTGCTCGACGTTGGGGCCGGATGCCTCGGCGTGTACGAGGCGGGGACCCCCGCCCGCTGGCTGCGCCACCCCGTCGCCGCCCTCCGCGACGGCCTCTCGAAGCTGCCGGAACTCGCCGCGTACGCAGCCCGGTTGGCGGTGCATCGCGTCCCGTACCGCACCCGCCGTGCGGTCGTCGCCGCGCACGGGCGCGACCGCGTCGAGGCGGTGACCGTCGCTCGCCTCGACCCGGACTGGAACATCCGGCCCGGCAGCGAGCGCCGGATCGATGGTGTGGACGCGGTCTGCGTCGGCTACGGGTTCACGCCGCAGCTGGAGCTCGCCGTGGCCGCCGGGTGCGCCTTGCGGGGCCCGTACGTGGCCGTCGACGCCGCGCAGGCGACCTCCGTACCGGGCTTGTACGCGGCGGGCGAGATCACGGGCATCGGCGGGGCGGAACTGGCCGCCGCGGAGGGGGAGGTGGCGGGGCTGGCGGCTGCGGGCCGCGCCATCCGGCCAGGGGCGGTGGCCCGGGTACGGTCCGGACGCCGCTTCGCCGAGGCCCTCGCCGACGCGCACCGCGTCCGCCCCGGCTGGCGGACCTGGCTGACGGACGACACCCTCGTCTGCCGCTGCGAGGAGGTCACGTACGGAGACCTGCGCGGCGCGGTCCGGGACCGCGCCGCGGACGGCATGCGGACGCTCAAGCTCACCAGCCGGGTGGGCCTGGGCCCGTGCCAGGGCCGCGTCTGCGGCCGCAACGCGGCCGAGCTCGCGGGCCTGGACGCCTCCGGCGCGGACCGCCGCCCCATCGCCCAGCCCATCCGTCTCGGCGACCTGGCGGAGCCGCCGTGACTCCGGCGTGGGGTCAGGGGCGGGGCGGGGTGGCCCCTCTGGGGCTGCATGATTTACGGGTCGGCACGGTCGTTTATCCCGTGCAGGCCGCCGTTAAGCCGGCCCACAAATCACGCTTTACGCCCCTGCCGGGACCACCCCGCCCCACCCCTTCCCGCCATCGGGCGTCTGCGGCCCGTCTCCCCTATCGCAGTACCCCGCCCCTTCTTGCCGTCGTGCGTCTACGGCCTGCTTTCCCTTGGCGAGCCCTTCTGGCGATGCGCGGGAAGGACGGGGTGTGGGCACACCAGGCCCGCACCCGGCGACGGTGCGCCAGACCCCGCCGGGGCTTCCCGTTTCGTGCGCGGCTGCACGCCGGCTGCCGGGTGGTGCCCGCCCGTGCTGCTCCGTGGAGCGCATAGCTGGCACGGTCCGCACGGGGCCACCGGCGGAAGGGGGCGGGGTGGGGTGGCCCCTCTCCAGGCACTAAAGCGTGATTTGTGGGCCGGCCGACCGCCGGCCCGCAGACGGCGAACAACCCGTGCCGGCCCGTAAATCATGCCGCCGGGAGAGGGGCCACCCCACCCCGCCCCCGACCCGGCACCCGGCAGACCGCAGGCCCACGCACCCGCACATCCGCACACCCACGCACTCGCACCCGCACCCGCACATCCGCACACCCACGCACTCGCACCCGCACCCGCACATCCGCACACCCACGCACTCGCACCCGCACACAAGGAGCCCTGGATGCCCAAGCCCCACGCGCAGTCCCTCACCGGCGTCATCGTCGCGACCGCCCTCCCCTACGCCGATGACCCCACCGCCCCCGCAGGCCTCCGCCCCGACCTCGACTGTTACGCGGCCCACTGCCGCTGGCTCGTCGACAGCGGTTGTCACGGCGTCGGCCCCAACGGCTCGCTCGGGGAGTACTCCTCCCTCAGCGAGGCCGAGCGCCGCGCCGTCGCCCGTACCGCCGTCGACGCGGTCGGCCGGGACGCGCTCGTCGTCGTGGGCGTGCACGCGCCAGGCGCGCACCAGGCCCGGCGGCATGCCGAACTCGCCGCCGAGGACGGCGCCGACGGGGTCCTGTGTCTCCCTCCGACCCTCTACCGCGCCAACACCGCCGAGATCGTGCACCACTTCGAGGAGGTGGCGAAGGCCGGCCTGCCCGTCATGGCGTACAACAACCCGTTCGACACCAAGGTCGACCTCACCCCCGAGGCGCTCGGTGAGATCGCCGCGATCGACAACGTCGTCGCGGTCAAGGAGTTCTCCGGCGACGTCCGCCGCGTCCTCCACATCAAGGAGCAGGCGCCGCGTCTCGCCATCGTCGCCGGCGCCGACGACCTGGTCCTCGAAGCGCTCCTCATGGGCGCGACCGGCTGGTTCGCCGGGTTCCCGAACGTCTTCCCCGCCGAGTCCGCCCGCCTCTACGAGCTCGCCCGCTCCGGACGGCTCGCCGAGGCGAGGGCGCTGTACGAGCCGCTGGTCGCCGCTTTCCGCTGGGACTCGCGCACCGAGTTCGTCCAGGCGATCAAGCGCGGCATGGACCTGGTCGGCCGGTACGGCGGCCCGTGCCGTCCGCCCCGCGGTCCTCTGGCCGACGCCCAACTGGCCGCGGTGGATGCCGACATGAAACGAGCGCTGGATGCGCTTGCGCCGACGGCGGAGGCGGTCTGATGCTCTCCCACGGCCTTAAGGGCGTGGGAGGTACCCCCACCCCCCGCTGCTTCAGCGCCGTCGACTCCCACACCGAGGGCATGCCCACACGCGTCGTCACCGGCGGCGTCGGCCCGATCCCCGGTGACACCATGGCGGCCCGCCGCCTGCACTTCGTCGAGCACCTCGACCACATCCGCCGGCTGCTGGTGAACGAACCGCGCGGCCACGCCGCGATGAGCGGCGCGATCCTCCAGCCCCCGACGCGCACCGATGCCGACTGGGGCGTGCTGTTCATCGAGGTCTCCGGATGCCTGCCGATGTGCGGGCACGGCACGATCGGCGTGGCGACGGTCCTGGTCGAGACCGGGATGGTCGGGGTGACCGAGCCGGTGACCACAGTGCGTCTGGACGCACCGGCAGGGCTGGTCGAGGCGCAGGTCGCCGTGCGCGACGGCCGCGCCGAGCACGTCACGCTCCGGAACGTGCCCTCGTACGCCGCCGAGCTCGACGCCACCGTGCGCGTGCCCGGCATCGGCGAGGTCCGCTACGACATGGCGTACGGCGGAAACTTCTACGCGATCACGCCGCTCGAGCGGCTCGGCCTTCCCTTCTCCCGGGAACGGAAGGGGGAGATCCTCGCGGCCGGTCTGGCCATCATGGGCGAGATCAACCGGCATCGGCGGCCGGTCCACCCGGAGGACCCAGGGATCTCGGGCTGCCACCACGTCCAGTTCACGGCCCCGGGAGAGCCGGGCCGGGGCGGCCCGGGTGGCAGCCACAGCCGTAACGCGATGGTCATCCACCCGGGCTGGTTCGACCGCTCGCCGTGCGGCACGGGCACCAGCGCCCGTATGGCGCAGCTGCACGCGCGCGGGGAGCTGCCGCTCCACCAGGACTTCGTCAACGAGTCCTTCATCGGCACCCGCTTCACCGGCCGTCTCACCGGGACCACCCGCGTCGGAGAGCACGAGGCCGTGGTCCCGACCGTCACGGGGCGGGCATGGATCACAGGAATGGGTCAGTACCTGCTGGACCCGGCGGACCCCTTCCCGGCCGGATTCACGCTGTAGTCGCACAGCCCCCTGTTGACTACGTCTATTCATCCTTAGAGGATGTGAATAGCTCAATCCATCGACGGCAGGGAGGCAGGGCTCATGTCAGGACCGCGACCCGTGCGAGCACCGCGTGGTACGGAACTGAGCGCTCAGGGCTGGCAGCAGGAAGCCGCCCTGCGGATGCTGCAGAACAACCTCGACCCCGAGGTCGCCGAGCATCCGGACAAGCTCGTCGTCTACGGCGGCACGGGCAAGGCGGCCCGCGACTGGCGCTCCTTCGACGCCATGGTCCGCACGCTGCGGACGCTGAAGCAGGACGAGACCATGCTCGTCCAGTCCGGCCGGCCGGTGGGCGTGATGCAGACCCACGAGTGGGCGCCGCGTGTGCTGATCGCGAACTCCAACCTGGTCGGGGACTGGGCGAACTGGGAGGAGTTCCGGCGGCTGGAGGCCCTCGGACTCACCATGTACGGGCAGATGACGGCCGGTTCGTGGATCTACATCGGCACCCAGGGCATCCTCCAGGGCACGTACGAGACGTTCGCGGCCGTCGCCGCGAAGAAGTTCGGCGGGACGCTGGCGGGCACGATGACGCTGACGGCCGGTCTCGGCGGCATGGGCGGCGCCCAGCCGCTCGCGGTCACCATGAACGACGGTGTCGCCATCTGTATCGACTGCGACCCGCGCGCGATCGACCGCCGCATCGAGCACCGCTACCTGGATGTGAAGGCCGACAGTCTGGAGCACGCGCTCCAGCTGGCCGTCGAGGCGCGCGACGCTCGCCGCCCGCTCTCCATCGGCGTCCTCGGCAACGCGGCCGACCTCGTACCGCAGCTGCTCGCGATGAACGCCCCGATCGACATCGTGACGGACCAGACGAGCGCCCACGACCCGCTCTCATACCTCCCGCTGGGCGTCGACTTCGGCGACATGGCCTCGTACGCGGCCGAGAAGCCCGCGGACTTCACACAGCGGGCGCGCGAGTCCATGGCCAGGCACGTCGAGGCGATGGTCGGCTTCATGGACGCGGGCGCCGAGGTTTTCGACTACGGCAACTCCATCCGAGGCGAGGCCCAACTGGCGGGTTACGACCGTGCCTTCGCCTTTCCCGGTTTCGTGCCCGCGTACATCCGGCCGCTGTTCTGCGAGGGCAAGGGCCCCTTCCGCTGGGCCGCCCTGTCCGGCGACCCGGCCGACATCGCCAGGACGGACCAGGCGATCCTCGACCTCTTCCCGGAGAACGAGTCCCTGGCCCGCTGGATCAAGATGGCGGGGGAGCGGGTGCACTTCCAGGGCCTCCCGGCCCGCATCTGCTGGCTCGGCTACGGCGAACGGGACCGCGCGGGCGAGCGCTTCAACGACATGGTGGCCTCCGGAGAGCTCCAGGCCCCGCTGGCCATCGGCCGCGACCACCTGGACTGCGGCTCGGTCGCCTCCCCGTACCGGGAGACGGAGGCCATGCTCGACGGCTCGGACGCGATCGCCGACTGGCCGCTGCTCAACGCGATGGTCAACGTCGCGTCGGGCGCGTCCTGGGTCTCGATCCACCACGGGGGTGGGGTCGGTATGGGCCGTTCTCTTCACGCGGGCCAGGTCACGGTCGCCGACGGCACGAGGCTGGGCGGCGAGAAGATCCGCCGCGTGCTCACGAACGACCCGGGCATGGGGGTCGTCCGCCACGTCGATGCGGGTTACGAAGCGGCTGACGCCGTCGCCCGGGACCGGGGAGTCCGCATCCCGATGCGGGAGGAATCGTGAACCGGTTTGTGGGCAATCCTTCCGCCGGGGCGATGGGGGTACCCCCATGCCGTTCAGGCTATGGGGGAGGGTGGGCACAAACCGCCCACCGGCCCGCGGTCGCGCACGAAACGGAACCCCCCGCGGGGGCTGGCGCATCGTCGCCGGCTGCGGGCCGGGGCGTGCCCACCCGTTCCGGCCCCGTGGAACGAATGCCCACACCCCTCGGGAAAGGGGCCTCCTTCCACGAGATGTGGGCAGATCTCCTGCCCATCGGCCGCTCCGCGGCCACCGGCGGCTACCGCCGCTACGCCTGGACCGGTGCCGACGCCGACTGCCGCGCCTGGTTCCAGGCGCAGGCCGAGTCCCGCGGACTCGCCTACGAGCTGGACCGCAACGGCAACCAGTGGGCCTGGCTCGGCGATCCCGCAGGGGACAACGCCGTCGTCACCGGCTCGCACCTGGACTCCGTCCCCGACGGCGGCGCCTTCGACGGCCCCCTCGGCGTCGTCTCCTCCTTCGCCGCACTCGACGAGCTGCGAGCACGCCGGGCGGCGCCCACCCGCCCGATCGCGATCGTCAACTTCGGCGACGAGGAAGGGGCCCGCTTCGGCCTCGCCTGCGTCGGCTCCCGCCTCACCGCGGGGCAGCTGACCGCTGCGCAGGCGCACGCGCTGCGCGACGCCGACGGCGTCACTCTCGCGCAGGCCATGGAGGACGCGGGCCACGACCCGTCGGCGATCGGCCCCGACCCCGAACGACTCGCCCGCATCGGCGCGTTCGTCGAACTCCACGTCGAGCAGGGCCGCGCCCTCGCTGCGCTCGACAGCGGCTCCGCCGCGGGGATCAACCACCCCATCGGCGTGGCCTCCGCGATCTGGCCGCACGGCCGCTGGCGGTTCGACTTCCACGGCGAGGCCAACCACGCCGGGACGACCCGTATCGAGGACCGCCGCGACCCGATGCTCACCTACGCCGCGGCCGTGCTCGCCGCCCGCGAGAAGGCGGCCCGCTCCGGCGCCCTCGCCACCTTCGGCAAGGTCAGCGTCGAGCCGAACGGCGTCAACGCCATCGCGTCCCTTGTCCGCGGCTGGCTCGACTCCCGCGCCGCCGACGAGCAGACCCTCGCCACCGTCGTGGCCGAGATCGAGCGGGCGGCCGTCGAGCGCGGGGCGCGCGAGGGCGTCGACGTGCGTGTCACGCGTGAGTCCTTCACCCCCGTGGTCGAGTTCGAGCACGGCCTGCGCGATAAGCTCGCGGCCCTGCTCGGCACGGACAGCGCGCCAGTACCGGTCCTGCCCACGGGCGCGGGCCACGACGCCGGTATTTTGTCGGCCTCGGTGCCCACCGCCATGCTGTTCGTGCGGAACCCCACCGGCGTCTCGCACTCACCCGCAGAGACGGCCGTCGAGGACGACTGCCTCGCCGGCGTGACCGCACTCGCCGACGTACTGGAGGGCCTCGCGTGTCCCTGACACCGCAGACCTACTGGGCCGAACACGCCTGGCTGAACGGCACGGTCGAACCACAGGTGCTGATCGAGACCGGCCACGACGGGCGGATCGCGGCCGTGCACCCCGACACGGCCGTCCCGCCGCCCGGCTCGGTCACACTGCGCGGCCTGACCGTCCCCGGCATGGCCAACGCGCACTCACACGCCTTTCACCGCGCCCTGCGCGGCACGGTCCAGGTCGGCTCCGGCACCTTCTGGACCTGGCGCGAGGTGATGTACCAGTTCGCCTCCCGCCTCACCCCCGACACGTACTTCGACCTCGCCAGGGCCGTCTACGCCGAGATGGCCCTGGCCGGGATCACCGCCGTCGGCGAGTTCCACTATCTGCATCACGCCCCGGGCGGCGACCGGTACAGCAACCCCAACGCCATGGGCGAGGCCCTGATCGCGGCCGCCGCCGACGCGGGCATCCGCATCACCCTCCTCGACACCTGCTATCTCGCCTCCGGTTTCGGGACCGGCCGCAGCGGGGCGCCGCTCGGCCACGACCAACTGCGCTTCGGCGACGGCAGCGCCGACGCCTGGGCCGAGCGCGTCTCGGCCCTCGCCCCCGGCTCGCTGGGCGACCACGCGCGGCTCGGCGCGGCCATCCACTCCGTACGCGCAGTCCCTGCCGCCGAGATGGGCACCGTCGCCAAGTGGGCCGAGGACCACCGCGCCCCCCTTCACGTCCACCTCTCCGAGCAGACCGCCGAGAACGACGCCTGCCGGCGGGCCCACGGCTGTTCCCCGACCCGGCTGCTCGCCGACCACGGGGTGCTCGGCCGGCGCACCACCGCCGTCCACGCCACCCACCTCACCGCCGGAGACATCGCCCTGATCGGTGGCTCGTCCACCGGCGTGTGCATGTGCCCCACGACGGAGCGGGACCTCGCCGACGGCATCGGCCCGGCCAAGCAGCTCCACGAGGCGGGCAGCACGCTCTGCCTCGGCAGCGACAGCCACGCCGTCATCGACCTGCTCGAAGAAGCCCGCGCCATGGAGCTCGACGAGCGGCTCCGCACCCGGACCCGCGGCCACTGGACCGCCTCTCAGCTGCTGCGCGCGGCCACCGAGGACGGACACGCCGCACTGGGCTGGCACGAGGCGGGCCGCATCGAGGTGGGCGCGCTCGCCGACCTCACCACGGTCGCGCTGGACTCGGTCCGCACCGTGGGGCCGATGCCCCGACTGGCCACCGAGACCGCGATATTCGCGGCGACCAACGCGGACATCCGCCACACCGTGGTCGCCGGACGCCACATCGTCCGCGACGGAGTCCACCAGCTCGTCCCGCACGTCCCGGTGTCACTGGCCGAAGCGATCGCGGCACTGCGGGTCTGACGGCCATCGGACGGGCGGAGAACAGCGAGCGGCCGGACCCCGGCGAAAGCCAGGACATGAGCCAACGCCCGGACGAACGCCAACGCCCGGACCACCGCCAACGCCCGGACACCAGCGAACGGTTGGAGAACAGCGCGACCATGGCCACCGCCATCACCCACATCGCGAGCCTCGTCACGAATACCCCCTCCCTCGGCTCGGGCCCCCTCGGTCTGATCCAGGACGCGGCCGTCGTCATCGACGGCGACCGCATCGCCTGGGTCGGTGAAACCAGCAAAGCACCCACCACTGACAACCGGATCGTCGCCGAGGGCCGGGCCGTGATCCCCGGCTTCGTCGACTCCCACTCCCACCTGGTCTTCGCCGGAGACCGCACCGAGGAGTTCAACGCCCGCATGTCGGGCCGCGAGTACACCGCGGGCGGCATCCGCACCACCGTCGCCGCCACCCGCGCCGCCTCCGACAACGTCCTGCACGCCAACGCCGGCCGCTACGTCCGCGAGGCGCTGCGCCAGGGCACCACCACCATCGAGATCAAGTCCGGCTACGGCCTCACCGTCGAGGACGAGGCCCGCACCCTGGGCGTCGCGGCCGCCCACACCGACGAAGTGACGTACCTCGGCGCGCACATCGTCGCCCCCGAGTTCGCCGACGACCCGGCCGCGTACGTCGGCCTGGTCACCGGCCCGATGCTCGACGCCTGCGCCCCCTACGCCCGCTGGATCGACGTCTTCTGCGAGAAGGGCGCCTTCGACGGCGACCAGGCACGCGCCGTTCTCTCGGCCGGCGCCGCCCGTGGCCTGACCCCGCGGGTGCACGCCAACCAGCTCTCGTACGGCCCCGGCGTACAGCTCGCCGTGGAGCTCGGCGCGGCCTCGGCCGACCACTGCACGCACCTGACCGACGCCGACGTCGACGCCCTCGCGAACGGCGACACGGTCGCCACCCTGCTCCCCGGTGCGGAGTTCTCCACGCGCGCGCAGTACCCCGACGCGCGCCGCCTGCTGGACGCGGGCGCCACGGTCGCGCTGTCCCCCGACTGCAACCCCGGCTCGTCCTTCACCAGCTCCATGGCCTTCTGCATCGCCGTCGCCGTACGCGAGATGCGGATGACGCCGGACGAGGCGGTGTGGTCGGCGACGGCGGGCGGGGCCGCGGCGCTGCGCCGTACCGACGTGGGACGCATCGCGCCGGGCGCCCTGGCCGACCTGGTGCTGCTCGACGCCCCCTCGCACGTGCATCTCGCCTACCGCCCCGGCGTCCCCCTCGCGGCCGCCGTCTGGCACCGCGGCGAACTCGTGTGACAGACGTGTGGGCAGCAGTTCCGCTCAGCGGAACAACTGCCCACACGTCCACAATGGGGGGTTACTCGTCGATCATCAGGCCCTTGCGCAATCGGCCGAGGGTGCGTGTCAGCAGCCGCGACACGTGCATCTGCGAGATGCCGAGCTCCTCGCCGATCTCGGACTGCGTCATGTTGGCCACGAAGCGCAGCGACAGGATCTTCCGGTCCCGCGGCTGCAGCTCGGCGATCAGCGGCTTCAGCGACTCGACGTACTCGATGCCCTCGAGCCCGTGATCCTCGTAACCGATGCGGTCCGCCAGGGCGCCCTCGGTGTCGTCCTCCTCGGGCTGGGCGTCGAGCGAGCTCGCGGTGTACGCGTTGCTCGCGGCCATGCCTTCGACGACCTCGTCCTTGGTGATGCCGAGGCGCTCGGCGAGCTCGGCCACCGACGGCGCGCGGTCGAGCTGCTGGGACAGCTCGTCGCCCGCCTTGGCCAGGTCGAGCCGCAGCTCCTGCAGCCGCCTCGGAACGCGCACCGACCAGCTGGTGTCGCGGAAGAACCGCTTGATCTCGCCGACGATCGTCGGCATCGCGAAGGTGGGGAACTCCACGCCGCGGCTCAGCTCGAAGCGGTCGATCGCCTTGATCAGGCCGATCGTGCCGACCTGGACGATGTCCTCCATGGGCTCGCTGCGGGAGCGGAACCGGGAGGCCGCGAACTTCACCAGGGCGAGGTTGAGCTCGACCAGCGTGTTACGGACGTACGCGTACTCGTGGGTGCCTTCCTCGAGCGACTCGAGTCGCGCGAAGAGGGTCTTGGACAGGGCCCTCGCGTCGAGCGGGGCCACCTCGTCGTACGGAGGGATCTCGGGGAGGTCCGCGAAGACGTCTTCGTCGTGACCCTCGTGAGCGCCGATCTGGTGCTCGAGCGGTTCGAGCCGCGCGAGCTCCTGCTCCGGCTGCTCGGGTTCGGTTGTCGACGTCGCGGACCGGGGCCCGTGGGGGGCGTCGTCGGCGGTACGCAGCTCGTCGAGCCGGGGTGACATTGTCTCCTCCATCGTTCTCGGCATATGGCTGCCCGGGTGCCGATTCTCTTCCTGCGGTGTGCGGCGCCTCCGAAGCCGGCTGTGGTTGAACGTGTCCCTACTAGCCCTACCCGCTCCGGCCAGCGGAAAGCAAGGTCTGATTATGGCCCTATGTCCGTTTCGAGGGGATGTTCGTCTACCGGACGGCGTATCGAAGGCGTAGGGTTCGGGGTGCGCCGTCGCAAGCAACCAGAAGGGGTGCGCATGGACCGCGGGATGGTCGGCAGTGCCAACAGGGGCCGACTCCAGGTCGAGGTTCGGCACCACGGGTCCAGCGCGGTCGTGACACCGGCCGGTGAGCTCGATCACCACACCGCCGAGGTGCTGCGCGAGCCGCTGGAGGGGTGCGTCGACCAGGGGCGATCCCGGCTGGTGGTGGACTGTTCACAGCTCGAGTTCTGTGATTCCACCGGGCTCAACGTACTGCTGGGCGCCCGGCTCAAGGCCGAGGCGGCAGGTGGTGGCGTCCATCTGGTCGGCATGCTCCCCGTGGTCGCGAGGGTCTTCGAGATCACAGGCGCGGAGGCCGTCTTCACCGTGCATGACACGCTCGACCAGGCTCTCGCCGACTCGCCGACCGACTGATCGCTCCCCCGCCCGCCCCGAATCGTGATACGCGCGTTATATGCGTCACACGTTCCGCAGCGAAGAAGTGGGTGTTCTCGCGCATTGGTCGGGCAGGAGACAGCTGAATCTGATGAATCTGTCAGGTACCCGTTACCTGTGTTACCGGCGAATCGGTGAGGTGAAGCGCTGATGAGCACCACGCGGCCGTACTCGCCGGGTGATCGCGGCCCGGAGTCGGGCGGTGCTTCCCGTGCCGTACCCGCGTCCGGCCAGGTGCGTACGCTGCGTCTCAACGGGGCGAGCGGCATCGTCCCGAGCGCCCGGGACTTCACCCGGCAGGCCCTCTACGACTGGGGCTGGCTGCCTGCGGCCACCGGCGACCAGCGGGCCGCGGCCGAGGATGTGCTGCTCGTCGTCTCCGAGCTCGTCACCAACGCCTGTCTGCACGCCGAGGGCCCGGAGGAGCTGCGCGTCGGCTGCACGGCCAAGGTCCTGCGGCTCGAGGTCGTGGACCTCGGCACGGGCTCGCCCGCACCCCGCACCCCGCACCGCGCGGGGCGGCCCGGCGGCCACGGCATGTTCATCGTCCAGCGGCTGTGCCTGGACTGGGGGGTCGTGCGGAACGCCGACGGCATCGGCAAGACCGTTTGGGCGGAACTGGCCGCGCCCGCCTAGGACGCCGCTTCTGCCCCCAGCCTGTCCGAACACGCCGATCCGGCGTGTTCTTTGTCTTCCCTCTACAAGGTCCCCGGCGTACTGTCGCGCCGGATCTGATGTGTCGTCAGTAATTGACCGGTGGCGACAACCGACCGACGAGAGGGGGATCCCGAGGTGTCCGAGGTTTCCGAGGTGTCCCGTACGAAGCGCCGTGCGGCCGCGCGCGGGGGCGCGCTCGCGGTGGCTGCGGCAGTGGCGGCCGGGTCCGCGGTTCTGCTGGCCGCCCCTGCCGCCCATGCCGAGGTCGTGGACGTCGACTACCAGTGCAAGACGCCGATCGGCAACAAGGGCGCGGTCTCGCCCATCGACATCAGGAGCGTCAAGAGCGGCAGCGCCTACAAGCTCACCATGACCTTCGAGAAAGGCGTCTCGTCCAGCCCGGTCGAGCTGGGCAAGGGGGCGATGAAGCCGAGTGCGCTGATCAAGCTGGGCGGGGCGGAGAGCGGCACGGTGCCCGTGTCGGGCCCGCCGAACGCCGAGGCGATCCCCGCCAACACCCCGATCAAGATCACCGACTTGACGGGTACCTACACCCCGAAGGCGAGCGGCAAGGTCACCTTCACCGCCTCGACCCTGACGATCAAGGCGCTGGGCACGACGACCACGTGCAACCCGGTGAACGACCCCAAGCCGTCGCTGACGCTCGACGTGCAGGGCGCCGCGGGCGGTACGGGTGGTACTGGTGGTACGGGCGGTGCGCAGTCGGAGCCGTCGGGCGGCGAGCAGCTGCCGCAGACCGGGCCTGCGGACTCGGCGGTGGCGCTCGGAACTCTCGGCGGAACGGTTCTCCTCGCCGGAGTGGCCGGAGCGCTCTGGCTGACCCGCCGAGGCCAGCGGCCGGCGGCCTAGCGCGGGCGCGCCGGGTGCGGTCTCGCGCGCAGGCGCCGGTGCCGCCGCCCCGCGCGGCTCGCGGGCGGAGCGACCGCCGAGCCGCACGACCGCCCGCTGCCGACCGCCGAGCCGCACGACCGCCCCGCTGCCGGCCGCCGACCGCGGGTCTGGGCCCTGGGGCTGCGGACTCAGCTGATCACCGACGCTGACCGAGGTTCGGCGAGCCGTCGGCCCCCTGCCGATAGCGCACCACGCGCCCCCCGCGTTGCGCCAGTGCCCAACCCGCCCGCGAGCGAACACTCGAGGAGCCGCCGATGACGTCCCGTACTCGCAGGGGAGCCGTGGGTCTTGCCGCAGCGCTGGCTGCTGCCGCTGCGGTGCTGGTCAGTGCGCCTGCGTACGGGGGGCCCGCCGCGGACGCGGGCTGGTCGGCCGCGCCTGCGCCCGGGGGCGGGAGCAGGCCCAGTGCGGGAGGGCGGGCGTACTTCTATCTGGAGGGGCGGCCGGGGAGCGTGCTCGAGGACACGGTCGCCGTCGCCAACCCCGGCGACCGGCCGCGGACCGTAGAACTGCGCGGCGCCGACGCGTACAACACGCACGCCGGGGCCTTCGCCGTACGGGAGACCGGCCGGAGTACCGGCGTCGGCGCGTGGGTGGCCCTCGCCTCCACGAAGGTGAAGGTGCCGCCCCGCACCCGGGCCGAGGTCCCCTTCACGGTGACCGTCCCGCCGGACGCCGTGCCGGGCGACCACCCCGGCGCGGTCGTCGTGACCGGCGGCGGGCGGGAGTCGGGCGTACGGATCCATCTGAGGGTCACCGGGCCGACGCTGTCCGCGCTGTCGGTCGAGGACGTGTCCGTCGCGGCGACCGGCAGCGGCGCCGAGATCCACTATGCGCTCGTCAACCGCGGCAACGCCGCGCTGAGCCCCAGGATCGCGGTACGGGCCGACGGCCTCTTCGGCGGCGAGGTGCTCCAGCGAGGGGCCCGCGCCCTCCCGGTGGAACTGCTGCCGGGCCAGCGGGTGCGGCTCACCGAGAAGTGGCCCGGGGCGCCCTGGCTCGACTCGGTGCGGGTCACGCTCACCGCCACCGCTGCGGGCGGCGCCCACGGCTCGGCCACCGCCTCGTACACCGCCTTCCCCTGGGCGGCGGCCGGGTTCCTGCTGCTCGGCGGCGGCCTGGCGGCGGCGGCCGCGGGCGGCACGTACGTGCGCCGCAGACGCAGACGGGCGTCCCGCGCGAGCGGCGCGGAGCAGGCAGGAGCAGGAGCCCGAGACGGAGACGGAGCCGGAGCGGACGACGGAGGGCACGAGGCCGGGTGCGAGCGGACGTTGGCGGATACGGGATCGGGGGCGGCACGGTGAGCGGCAGCAAGGACATCCGGCGACCTGCCGGGCCGGGGTGTCCTCCGGCCCGACCGGGCGCGGGGACGGACGACTCCGTGCTCGCTCGTCCGCGCGTGGCCAGGCGCTCAACGCGCGCAGCCGCGCCGCCCGCACAGCGCGCCGTGCCGGCCGCGCTGCTCGCCATGCTGGCCGCCGCCGCGCTCGTCGTCTTCCCTGCCGGAGGCGCCTCGCGCGCCGCGGCCGCCGAGGGCCCGAGCGTCAGCCTCTCCGAAGAGGAGGCGGGCGCCGGCGGGACGATCACCGTCACAGGCAAGGGCTGGCGGCCTCGCACCCTCCTGACGCTGCTCATCTGCGGCCAGAACATGATCGGCGGCACCAACGCCTGCGCCAACGCCGACGGACGCGCCGTCACCACCCGCCGCGACGGCACCTTCACCAGGAAGCTGCCGGTCGCGGAACCGCCCAAGCCCTGCCCCTGTGTCGTGCACGTCGCGACCGTGACGGGCGAGGCCGCCTCGGCGGACGCGACGCTGAAAGTCGCAGGGCACCCGGTCGCGCCGCTGCCCGAGGAGGAGGGCACCGGGCGGCTCGCGGTGCTCGCGGCGCGGCTCGAGGGGTCGAGCGGGCTGCTCACCTGGTTCGGCGCGCCCGCGCAGCGCCAACTCGCCCTGACCGTCGGCAACCTCGGTTCGGCCCCGGCCAGGAACCCCGTCTTCCGGGTCGGCACCTCGCACGGCGTGTTCGCCCCGCAATGGGAGGAACAGCAGTGGCGCGGAACCGTACGGCCAGGTGAGAAGGCGCGGATCAGGCTGCCGGTCGAGCTGGCTGCGGGCGCGCACGGCGACTACCTCGTGTCCCTGAAGTACGGGGACAAAGTGCTCACCGAACAGCCGTGGGGCGTCGGGCGCCCGTGGGGTGTGACGCTCTTCTGGGTGCTGCTGTTCGTCGTCGTCCCGGCCGCGGTCTTCCGGATCGGCATGGCGGTCGTCGACCGCGTACGGCCGCGGGCGCCGGGCCGTACGGCGGGTCATACGGCAGGCCGTCACCGCACCCGGCAGTGCGGCCTGAACTCCCCCGACCCCCTGGATCCCCCGGACCCCCCGGACCCCCCGGGCGACCCGGGCGACCCGGATCCCCCGGACCCCACCGCGGCGAGCGAACCCGCCGCCGCCCTCCCGTGGTTCACCCCCGACACGCCCCCGTCCCGGGAAGCACCTCTCTCCGCACCGTCAGAAGACCGACCCACGTCGAAAGGAAGCTCGTGAATTCCCAACGGAAGCTGAGCGCGGCCGGTTCAGCGCTGATGCTCGGCGGTGCGGGGCTCCTGATCGCCGCGAGCCCGGCACAGGCCGCAGAGGTGTCGTTCGCCACGGAATGCATACCGCCGCCGATCTCCGGCATGCCACCGGTGCAGGGCACCACCAAGGTGGACATCCAGGCCCCGGACACGGCCAAGGTCGGGGACACCGTCGAGGTGGTGTGGAAGACGGTGCAGGCCGCTTCCAAGAACCCCGACGTCCTCGACCTGGAGAAGGACAGCGTCAAGCCGACGGGAAAGATCGCGGTGGCGGGCGCGCAGAGCGGTGAGCTGCCGGTGGAGGGCGCACGGCAGAACCCGCCGATCCCCAAGAACAGTCCCATGGTGCTGTCCGACATGAAGGGCACGCTGAAGCTGGAGAAGGCGGGCGAGGTGACGCTGACGCCCGGCTTCTACAACATCAACGTCAACAAGCCCATCTCCACGGACACCAAGTGCTCTCCGAAGGAGGAGGTGAAGCCCGCCGCCACCATCAAGGTGACGGACGGCGGCGGGGACACGACCGGCGGAAGCACCACGGGCGGCAGCACGACGGGCAGTACGACCGGCGGCGACACCGGCGGTACGGACTCGGGCGGCTCCACCTCGGGCGGCAGCTCGTCGTCCGGGGGTACGTCGTCCGGTTCGGCCTCCGGCGGATCCTCCGGCGGCGGGGGAGACCCCGACGGCACCGAGTACAAGGGCAAGGAGGTCGAGGTCCCGTACAAGTGCAAGACCCCCATCGGTGACAAGGAGGCGACCTCACCGGTCCAGATCAACGGCAAGAAGAACGGCGGCAGTTTCGATCTGACGGTGAAGTTCACCAAGTCCGTCATGGACAGCCCGGCCGATATCCCGGAGGACTCGGTCAAGCCCTCCATGGAGGTCGTGCTGGGCGGCGCCGACAAGGGCACGGTCCACGTCGAAGGGCCGACGAACAAGGAGCCCATCAAGTCCGGTGACCCCATCGAGATCCCCGATCTCAAGGGCACGTACAAGCCGGGCGCCACCGGCAAGGCGACGCTCACCCCGGGCGTCCTGACCATCGAGGCCCTGGGTACGACCGCCACCTGCACGCCGGCGAAGGACCCGGGCGTCTCGCTCGAACTGGACACCTCGGCCCAGCCGGGCGGCGCTTCCGGCGGCTCGTCCGCGGGCGGCTCCGCGGCGGGAGGCGCCGCGGGCGGTTCGGGCGGCTCGGCGGGCGGCTCGGCGGGCGGCTCGTCCGCGAGCGGCGGCCTCGCCGAGACCGGCGCGAGCGACAACGGCGCCCTGCGCGCCCTCGGCCTGGTCGCGGGCACGGTCATTCTGCTCGGCGGCGCGGTCTTCACCTTCACCCCCTGGCGCAGGCTGCGCGGTACCCGCTAGCGGGCGGAGGCCGATGAATGCGAAGGCCCCGGCGCACTCGGTGGCACCGAGTGCGCCGGGGCCCTCACCAGGCTTACGCCGGTGGGCCGGTGGGCCGGAGTGGATCAGTGGACGTCGGCCATCAGCCCCGCGACCCGCTTGCGGTACATGTAGATCGCGAATCCGGCCAGGGCCGCGAGCGCCGCCTCGAGTCCGACGACGCCGGATCCGCTGAGGTCCACACCCGCCAGCGACAGCAGGCCGGTTGCGCAGTCGCCCGCGGTGACCGCGAGGAACCACACGCCCATCATCTGGCTCGCGTACTTCGCCGGGGCCATCTTGGTCGTCACCGACAGGCCCACCGGAGAGAGGCAGAGCTCACCGATCGTCTGGACCATGTAGATCGAGACCAGCCACATCGGGCTGACCTTCGTGCCGCCCTCGGCCATCAGCATCGGAATGACGAAGACGAAGAACGAGGCGCCGATCAGCACCAGCGCGCCCGCGAACTTCACGGTCGTGCTCGGCTCCCGGTCACGCCGGGACAGCCACACCCACAGCCAGGCGAAGACCGGAGCCAGCGCCATGATGAACAGCGGGTTCAGGGACTGGAACCACGAGGACGGGAAGCCGAAGCCGAGCAGCGTGTCCGCGGTCCTGGTCTCGGCGAAGGCGGCCAGCGTGGAGCCGCCCTGGTCGTAGATCATCCAGAAGACGGCGGCGGCCACGAAGAACCAGATGTACCCGCTCATCTTGGTCTGCTCGACCGCCGACAGCTCCCTGTCGCGCTTGATGCGGAACAGCACCGCCGTCGGAATGACCAGGCCGAGCAGAGTGATCGGCACCAGCGCCCAGTTGAGCGTGAAGCTGCCGGAGAAGGCGACCACGCCGTAGAAGACGGTCGCGACGATCAGCCAGAGCAGGCCCTTGCGCAGCGTGGAGTGGCGCTCCTCGCGGGACAGCGGGGCGTTCACCACGCTGCTCTTCTCGCTGAGGTGGCGGGAGCCGATCAGGAACTGGAGCAGCCCCAGCGCCATGCCGACGGCCGCGAGCGCGAAGCCGTAGTGCCAGCCGACGGTCTGGCCGACCGTGCCGATGACCAGCGGGGCGGCGAAGGCACCGAGGTTGATGCCCATGTAGAAGATGGTGAAGCCGCCGTCGCGGCGCGGGTCCTGCGGACCGTCGTAGAGGTGGCCGACCATCGTGGAGATGTTGGCCTTCAGCAGACCGGAGCCCAGCGCCACCAGGCCCAGGCCGACGAAGAACGTCGCCTGGCCGGGCAGGGCCAGCGCGAGGTGGCCGGAGATGATGACACCGCCCGCGATGGCGATGGTCTTGCGCGGGCCCCAGACCCGGTCGCCGAACCAGCCGCCGGGCATGGCCAGCAGGTAGACCATGGCGAGGTAAACGGAGTAGATGGCCACCGCGTTGGCCTCGGACATGCCCAGACCGCCGCCCTGGCTGCCGGGCTTGGCGTCGGGGCCGCCGGCGATCAGGTAGACGACGAGCAGCGCCCGCATCCCGTAGAAGCTGAAGCGCTCCCACATCTCGGTCATGAAGAGGGTGGCCAGTCCGCGCGGGTGGCCGAAGAAGGTCTTGCCGCTTGCAGGGGTCCCCTGCTGTGCGGCGCCCTTCGTCGGGCTGGACGCCATGGTCGTTCCTTGCTCGCTCGGGACGCACCCGTGTGTGGGGGGAGCGCCCGGAATGGGGGGAGGTGGCGGCCGCGCACAGACGAAGGACCTCCGGCGCTTCGAACGCAGCCAAAGGTCCCTGATCGTGCGGGTGGACGCTTCGTCACCATACGTCAAGTCATGGGGCATATGGAAGGACTTGAGGCATGGATCACAGGTGAACGCGGAACCAGCGAGGCACATTCGAAGGTAGCCCACGACCTCGCCCCTCATCCCAGAGGGCCGTTGTCAGGACGGGGCGCCCCGGCGAAAGTGCGGACTACCATCACTCCATGACCCGAGTACTGCTCGCCGAGGATGACTCATCCATCTCGGAGCCGCTCGCCCGCGCACTGCGCCGTGAGGGGTACGAGGTCGAGGTGCGGGAGGACGGTCCCACCGCTCTCGACGCCGGTCTCCAGGGAAGTGTCGACCTCCTCGTCCTCGACCTGGGTCTGCCGGGCATGGACGGTCTCGAGGTCTGCCGGAGGCTCCGTACGGAGGGCCACGGCTTCCCGGTGCTCGTGCTCACCGCCCGGGCCGACGAGGTGGACACCGTCGTCGGGCTCGACGCGGGCGCCGACGACTACGTCACCAAGCCCTTCCGCCTCGCCGAGCTCCTCGCGCGCGTGCGGGCCCTGCTGCGCCGCGGGGCAGCGGAAGCGCAGGCGCAGCCGCCCGCCACCCACGGCGTGCGGATCGACGTCGAGTCGCACCGCGCCTGGATGGGCGAGGAGGAGCTGCAGCTCACCGCGAAGGAGTTCGACCTGCTGCGGGTGCTCGTACGGGACGCGGGCCGGGTCGTCACGCGCGACCAGCTGATGCGCGAAGTGTGGGACACCACGTGGTGGTCCTCCACCAAGACCCTCGACATGCACATCTCCTGGCTCCGCAAGAAGCTCGGCGACGACGCCGCGAACCCGCGCTACATCGCCACCGTGCGCGGGGTCGGCTTCCGGTTCGAGAAGAGCTAGTGCGCTCCGGGCGGGAAGCGGTGATGCATAGCATCGAGTGCCGGGCGGGGCGGCGGAATGCCGCGCTCGGCTCGGGGGCGGCCGTCCTCACGGCCCGCCGATTCGTGTGATCCCTGCCCGGAGGGCAAAGTGCGCCGCCGTCTGATCAACTCCACGCTCGCCGTAGTGCTCGTCGTCATCGCCGTCTTCGGCATCTCCCTGGTGATCGTCGAGACCAGGACGATCGAGAACAGTGCCCGGGAGAGCGTCGGCTCGGAGGCCGTACGCCTGGTCAGCATCGTCGACAGCCGCCTGCTGGGCGGCGAGCGGATCAGCCCCGAGGTGCTGCGCAACCAGATCACCCCCGACCGCTACGCCCGGATCGAGATGCCGGGACGGGCGCCCGTCGAGGTCGGCGAGCGGCCCGAGGGCGATGCCATCGAGGCCAAGGAGCGCGGCGAGGAGGGCGAGACGGTGACCGTCCAGGCGTCCTCGAGCACGGTCACCGAGGAGATCGGCCGCACGCTGCTGATCATCCTCGCGGTCGCGCTGCTCGCCGTCGTCGCCGCCGTCCTGCTCGCCGTACGCCAGTCGCACCGGCTGACCGCGCCGCTCACCGATCTCGCCGAGACCGCGGAGCGGCTGGGCTCCGGCGACCCGCGGCCGCGCCACCGGCGGTACGGGGTGCCCGAGCTGGACCGGGTCGCCGACGTCCTCGACGCGAGCGCGGAGCGGATCGGGCGGATGCTGACGGCCGAGCGGCGGCTGGCCGCCGACGCCTCCCACCAGCTCCGTACGCCGCTGACCGCGCTCACCATGCGGCTGGAGGAGATCACCGCCACGGACGACCTGGCGACGGTGAAGGACGAGGCGACGATCGCGCTCGGACAGGTCGAGCGGCTGACCGATGTGGTGCAGCGGCTGCTCACCAACTCCCGGGATCCGCACGCCGGATCGGCCGTCGGCTTCGATCTGGACGAGGTGGTCAAGCAGCAGATCGAGGAGTGGCGGCCGGCCTACCGGAGCGCCGGGCGGATCATCGTCCGCTCGGGCAAGAAGGGGCTCCGGGCGGTGGGCACCCCGGGCGCCGTCGCGCAGGTGCTGGCGGCGCTGATCGAGAACTCGCTGATGCACGGCGCCGGTCCGGTGGCCATCCGCACCCGGGTCACGGGCAACCAGGTGGTGGTCGAGGTCACGGACGAGGGGCCCGGCGTGCCGCCGGACCTGGGAGCGCGGGTCTTCGAGCGCACGGTCAGCGGGCGGAGCTCCACGGGGCTCGGCCTGGCGGTGGCGCGGGACCTGGCGGAGGCGGACGGCGGGCGCCTCGAGCTGCTCCAGCAGCACCCGCCGGTCTTCGCGCTTTTCCTGAGCCGCGATGGGGGCACTTCCCAGCGGTAGTCCCTGGGCCTAACGGCCGGGACGTGCCCCCCAGGGGGAGGACCATGAGACGGGGCTGAGGCCCGGAGCCCAGCGGGGAGCCTGGGTCACTTCGTCCGGTTGAGCGTGTTCTCCTCGAGGAACGATTCCGCGGTCTCGACGGCCTTGCGCCCGGGCAGCGCCCGGAACACCCACGTCCGGTACGACCAGAAGCGGAAGACCGTGGCGATGCCGAGCCCGATCACGTTCTTCGCGATGTTGTCCGCGACGGTCGAGGTGAAGCCGAAGCCGTAGTGGGAGAGAGCCAGGATGCCGTTCTCGATCACCAGGCCGACACCGCTGAAGAGGAAGAAGAGCGTGAGCTCGCGGCTGCGCCGCGACTTGTCGCAGTCCCGGTAGGTCCAGTAGCGGTTGCCGACGTAGTTCGTGCAGATCGCGATGAAGGTGGCAATCACGCCGGAGCGCACCACGGCCAGGCCGACGGCGTGCACACACAGGTTGAAGACGACGAAGTTCACCAGAAAACCGACGGCGCCGACGGTCCCGAACTTGGCGAGCTCGCGGGCCAGCTGTTTGAGCTGCTCCAGCCGCGAACGCAGTGTGCGCCGTTCACTCATAGTGATCGTGTGGCTCCGTTACTGGCGTGGTCTCGGCTTCAGCCCGGCTTCCTCATGCTAACCAGGGGCCCCTCATGACGCTGGCCGACACCCGCGGATGGCCGGGCCTCTCATATGGAGTTCCCCACGTCGAAGCGCTTGGAGGATCGTCCAAGGCGAGGGGCGGAAGCGGTCCCGGTGTGCGGATACCCTGGGTGGGTGACGTTCCCGGTAGTCGGCATGGTCGGCGGCGGCCAGCTCGCCCGTATGACCCACGAGGCGGGCATCCCCCTCGGCCTGAAGTTCAAGCTCCTCAGCGACACGCCGCAGGACTCTGCGGCGCAGGTCGTCAGCGACGTCGTCGTTGGCGATTACCGCGACCTCGAGACCCTTCGTGCTTTCGCACAGGGCTGCGATGTCGTCACCTTCGACCACGAGCACGTGCCGACCGAGCACCTGCGGGTCCTGGAGGCGGACGGCGTCGTCATCCGCCCGGGGATCGAGGCCCTGATCCACGCCCAGGACAAGGGCGTGATGCGGGCCAGGCTCGACGCGATCGGCGTGCCCTGTCCGCGTCACCGGATTGTGGCGGACCCGGCCGACGTCGTGCGCTTCGCTGAGGAAGGCGGGGGCTTCCCCGTCGTCCTGAAGACCGTGCGGGGCGGTTACGACGGCAAGGGGGTTTGGATCGTCCGCAGCGCGGGAGAGGCGGGTGACCCGTTCAAAGCGGGAGTTCCCGTCCTCGCCGAGGAGAAGGTCGACTTCGTCCGGGAACTCGCCGCCAACGTCGTACGGTCCCCGCACGGCCAGGCCGTCGCCTACCCCGTCGTGGAGTCCATCCAGGTCGACGGCGTCTGCGACACCGTGATCGCCCCCGCGCCCGGCCTCTCGGAGGAGCTGTCCCTCAAGGCGCAGGGGCTGGCCCTGACCGTCGCCAAGGAGCTGGACGTCATCGGCCATCTCGCGGTGGAGCTCTTCGAGACCCGAAGCGACGACGGCACTTCTGGGATTCTGGTCAACGAGCTGGCGATGCGCCCGCACAACTCCGGCCACTGGACCCAGGACGGCGCCGTCACCTCGCAGTTCGCCAACCACGTACGGGCCGTCCTCGACCTGCCGCTCGGCGACCCGCGCCCGCGCGCGAAGTGGACCGTCATGGCCAACGTCCTCGGCGGCGACTTCCCCGACATGTACTCCGCGTATCTGCACTGCATGGCCCGCGACCCGCAGTTGAAGATCCATATGTATGGCAAGGACGTGAAGCCGGGCCGTAAGGTCGGCCATGTCAACGTCTACGGCGACGACCTGGCCGACGTGCGCGAGCGCGCCCGGCACGCCGCCGACTACCTGCGAGGGACGATCAAGGAATGAGCTCAGCCCCTGCCATCGGCATCGTGATGGGCTCCGACTCGGACTGGCCGGTGATGGAGGCCGCCGCCAAGGCGCTCGACGAGTTCGAGGTGCCCTACGAGGTCGATGTCGTGTCGGCGCACCGCATGCCGCGCGAGATGGTCGCGTACGGCGAGCAGGCCGCGGACCGCGGCCTCAAGGCGATCATCGCGGGCGCGGGCGGCGCCGCCCACCTGCCCGGCATGCTCGCCTCCGTGACCCCGCTCCCGGTGATCGGCGTCCCCGTGCCCCTGAAGTACCTCGACGGCATGGACAGCCTGCTCTCCATCGTGCAGATGCCGGCCGGCGTCCCCGTCGCCACCGTCTCCGTCGCGGGCGCCCGCAACGCCGGCCTGCTCGCGGTCCGGATGCTCGCCGCCCACGACCCCGAACTCCTCGCCCGCATGCGGAAGTTCCAGGGCGAGCTGAACGAGCAGGCCACGGAGAAGGGCAAGCGGCTGCGGGCGAAGGTCGACGGCACCGCGGGCTTCGGCTTCGGCCAGTAAGGGACGGCGACGGTGCCCGAATACGGTGAACTCGCCCGCGAACTGCTCGCCGCCCACCCCGTGGCCGACGGCCACAACGACCTCCCCTGGGCCCTGCGCGAGCAGGTCCGCTACGACATCGACCGGCGCGACATCGCCACCGACCAGAGCGCGTACCTGCACACCGACATCCCGCGGCTGCGGGACGGCGGGGTCGGCGCGCAGTTCTGGTCCGTGTACGTCCGCTCGGACATGGCCGGGGACCAGGCCGTCAGCGCCACCCTCGAACAGATCGATGTCGTGGGACAGCTGATCCGGCGTTACCCGCGCGACCTGCGCCGCGCGCTCACCGCGGACGACATGGAGGCCGCCCGCGCCGAGGGCCGTATCGCCTCCCTGATGGGCGCCGAGGGTGGCCACAGCATCAACTGCTCGCTCGCCACCCTGCGCGCGTTCTACGACCTCGGCGTGCGCTATATGACGCTCACCCACAACGACAGCATCCCGTGGGCGGACTCGGCGACCGACGAGCCGCGGGCGAACGGGCTCACGCGCTTCGGCGAGGAAGTGGTCCGCGAGATGAACCGGACCGGCATGCTCGTCGACCTCTCCCACGTCTCGGCCGACACCATGCGCGACGCGCTGCGCGTCACCGAGGCCCCGGTGGTCTTCTCGCACTCCTCGGCCCGCGCCGTCTGCGACCACCCGCGCAACATCCCCGACGACGTCCTGGGGCTTCTCCCGCTCAACGGCGGCGTGGCCATGGCCACCTTCGTCCCGAAGTTCATCCTCCCCGCGGCCATCGAGTGGACCCGGGGCGCCGACGAGAACATGCGCGCCCACGGCCTGCACCCGCTCGACACCACCCCGGCCGGGCTCAAGGTCCAGCGCGCGTACGAGGAGGCCAACCCGCGGCCCGTCGCCACCGCCGCCACCGTGGCCGACCACCTCGACCACATGCGCGAGGCGGCGGGCATCGACCACATCGGCATCGGCGGTGACTACGACGGCACCGCCTTCACGCCCGCGGGCCTCGACGACGTCGCCGGGTACCCGAACCTGATCGCCGAGCTGCTGCGCCGCGGCTGGTCCCCGTCCGACGTCGCCAAGCTGACGTGGCACAACGCGGTGCGCGCGCTCCGGGCCGCCGAGGACGTGGCACGCGGGATCCAGGCGGACCCGCGGCGCCGCCCCTCGAACGCGACGATCGAGGAGCTCGACGGCTGACGGCCTAACGGCTCGTCAGGTCGGTTGGGCGGCGCACCACCCGTACGCCTCTCCCACCGCGAAAGGCCCGGACCAGCGTGTCAGGGTGGCGGAAGAACCCCGACCGCCGAGCACGAAAGTCCGCGCCATGGCCGACCTCGCCCCCGTCCTGCTGGACGCGACCGACCTGCTGGACCCGCCCGCGCTGGACGCGCCGCCAGCGCCCTCAGCCGCGCCCGCTTCCCCGGTCGACCCCTGCACCGAGGCGGAACTGTGTCCCGATCCCGGGGTGCCCGACGCGGCGGCGCGCGCCCGGGCCCTGCTCGCCCGGCACCCCGTGGTGGACGGCCTCAACGGGCTCGCCTGGGAACTGCGGCTGCGCTCCGGCCACGAGCTGAGCCCCAGCCGCTTCGACCTCGACACCGGCGAGGGCGGGGTGCACACCGACATCCCCCGGCTCCGGGCCGGGCATGTGGCCGCGCAGTTCTGGTCGGTGTCCGTGCCCGAGGTGGTGACGGGCGACCGCGCGGTCAGCGTCACTCTCGAGCAGATCGAGTTCGTCCACGCCCTCATCCGCGCCTACCCCGACGCGCTGCGCCTGACCCTCACCGCGGACGACATGATCGAGGCGCGCCGGCGCGGCCGTATCGCCTCGCTGCTGGCCGCGGGCGGCGGCCAGTGCATCGACAGCTCGCTGGGCGCGCTGCGCGCCCTGTTCCAGCTGGGCGTGCGCCGGATGGCGCTCGCCGAGGGGCGGAACACCCCGTGGGCGGACGCGTCGGCCGACGAGCCGCGCGCGGGCGGCCTCACGCTCTTCGGCGAGGAGGTCATCCGGGAGATGAACCGGATCGGGATGCTCGTCGACCTGTCCGGCAGCTCGGCCGCCACCATGCGGCGCGCCATCGCCATCAGCAAGGCCCCGGTCGTCTTCTCCCACTCCGCCGCCCGGGCCCTGACGGATCACCCGGCCAACGTCCCCGACGACGTGCTGGACCGGATGGCGGCGCGCGGCGGCGTCTGCATGGTGACCTTCGAGGCGGAGTACGTGTGCCCGGACGGGGAGGGGACGGCGACCGTACGGGATGTGGCCGACCACCTGGACCACGTACGGGCCGTGACGGGCCCGGACCACGTCGGCCTCGGCGCCTCGTACGACACGGGCGGCGTCGGCCGCCCGATGGGCCTGGAGGACGCGTCCGGCTATCCGCGGCTGATCACGGAACTTGTGGAGCGCGGCTGGCCGGAGTCGGACCTGGCGAAGCTGACCTGGCAGAACGCCCTGCGGGTGATGCGGGACACGGAGTTCACCGCCCGCGCCACCCAGCACCGCCGCGCCCCGTCGACGGTGACGATCGGCCGCCTGGACGGCTAGCGCCCGCGCCCGACGGTGGCCACGACCCGCCGGAAGGCACTACGCCCGCGGGCGGCCCAGGGCCCGGTACGTCCAGCCCGCCTCGCGCCACAGCTCCGGGTCCAGCGCGTTGCGGCCGTCCAGGATCCGCCGCTCCGCGACGACCTGGCCGAGCGCCGCCGGGTCCAGGTCGCGGAACTCCTGCCACTCGGTGAGGTGGAGCACCACGTCCGCACCGCGGGCCGCGTCCGGCGCCGTCGGGGCGTACCCGAGGGTCGGGAACAGACGGCGGGCGTTCTCGATGCCCTTGGGGTCGTAGACGGTGACCTGGCCGCCCTGGAGGTGGATCTGCCCGGCGACGTTGAGCGCGGGGGAGTCCCGTACGTCGTCGGAGTCCGGCTTGAAGGTCGCCCCGAGCACCGCCACGCGCTTGCCGAGGAAGCTGCCGCCGCCCAGGGCCTCGCGGGTGAGCTCCACCATCTGCCCGCGGCGCCGCATGTTGATGGAGTCGATCTCGCGGAGGAAGGTGAGCGCCTGGTCCACGCCCAGCTCACCGGCCCGGGCCATGAACGCGCGGAGGTCCTTGGGCAGGCAGCCGCCGCCGAAGCCGATGCCGGCCCGCAGGAACTTCTTGCCGATCCGCTCGTCGTGCCCGATGGCCTCCGCCAGCTTCACCACGTCGCCGTCGGCCGCCTCGCACACCTCGGCCATCGCGTTGATGAACGAGATCTTGGTGGCGAGGAAGGAGTTGGCGGAGGCCTTCACCAGCTCGGCGGTCGGGTAGTCGGTGACGATGAAGGGCGAGCCCTCTGCGACGGGGGTCTGGTACACCTCGCGCAGCTGCTTCTCCGCGCGCTCGCTCGTGACGCCGACCACGATCCGGTCCGGGTGCAGCGTGTCCTGGACGGCGAAGCCCTCGCGCAGGAACTCCGGGTTCCAGGCCAGCTCCGCGTCCTCGCCCACCGGGGCCAGCTCGGCGAGCCGGTCCGCGAGCCGGGCCGCGCTGCCCACCGGCACGGTGGACTTGCCGACGACGAGGCAGGGCCGCCGCAGATGCGGCGCCAGCTGCTCGAAGGCGGTGTCGACGTAACTCATGTCGGCCGCGTACTCACCGTGCTTCTGCGGGGTGTTCACGCAGACGAAGTGGACGTCGCCGAACTCCGCAATCTCCTCGTAGGAGGTGGTGAAGCGCAGCCGCCCCGAGGAGCCCTCGAAGCCCGCGACGTGTCGGCGCAGCAACTCCTCCAGCCCCGGCTCGTACATCGGCACCCGGCCCGCCGAGAGCATCTCTACCTTCTCCGGAGAGATGTCGACGCCCAGCACCTCGAAGCCCAGCTCTGCCATGGCGGCGGCGTGCGTGGCGCCAAGGTATCCGGTGCCGATCACGGTGATCTTCGGGGCCATGTGTGCTCCATGGTGGGTCGGGCTGGACTGCGGGCCCGAGCATAGTCTGGCTGTGAGGCGGGCACCCCAGAGCTGCCCCTGGGAGGTGTCCCAGGCCCAGTGGGGAGTTCGCTGTCAGCAAGGTCACGTATGCCCGGCCGCTGCCCGCCTCTAGAATTGAGTTACTTAACGGTAATTAGCGATTCTGGGGAGTGAAGGCACCGTGGCGGGCTCGACAGATTTCGACCTTTACCGGCCGTCGGAGGAGCACGACATGCTCCGCGAGTCGGTGCGCTCGCTCGCCGAGGCGAAGATCGCGCCGTTCGCCGCCGAGGTGGACGAGGAGGGCCGCTTCCCGCAGGAGGCTCTGG
>NZ_JBQQBX010000058.1:0-31198 GCF_052245475.1 Streptomyces sp. 7N604
GCTGGTCGTCCACGGACTTGACCGGCTGCGGCTCAACCGACTCGACGCTTTCGGGCTCGGTCACGTTGTCACTGGTCATCGATGCATCTTCCATGATCAGGAGTTACACCGAACGATTTACAGTCCCCCGTCGACGCCGTCCGTAGTGACGACCTGTCCGGCATCGACGAAAGAGACTCCGGTGAAGTCCGCCATGGCCTGGTAGTGACGTGCGAGTTCAGTGGTCTTGGCCTGGGCGTCTTTGAAGACCTCCGCGAACCAGGGGTTGGGTATCTCGCCGAGCGGCGGGGGCGCCACGACGAGGACCCTGGGTGCGGGATAGCTGGTGCCGACGCCGCCCGCCGATCGGGCCACCTGGTCGACGAGCACGGACATTCCGGTGGCGATATCGAAGGGGCTGCGGCCTAAGTACGCCTTGGTGTCGTTGGTGCCGAGCATGAGGATGGCCAGGTCGAGGGGAAGATGGCTGGCCAGGGCGGAGGGGAGGTAGCGAGAGCCGTTGAGCCGGGGGTCGGTGGGGTCGTCAGCGTTGGTGGTACGCCCGCTTAAGCCTTCTTCGACGATCTCGTACACGTCTCCGAGTTCGGCTGCCATGATGCCGGTCCACCGCTGGGCAAAAGGGTAGCGGCGGGTGGGAACTGCCTCGGTCACGGGAACCCAGCCCCAGGTGAGGGAGTCTCCGAAGCACAGGAGGCGCTTGGCGTGTGACATGTGGTGGTGCTCCAATCTTTGGCGGGGGCGCTGCATGTCGGGGCGGCGCCGTCTGCGCCATATCCCATGGGTACTGCTGGACTTGAGGCGGTCTGGGGCGTCTTGACCAGGGGCCCTTCTGGATCTCACCTCCAGTTCAACCCTTGGACTTCGGTGGCACCGGCGCCCCCTCGCACAGAGCACTTCGATGCTCCCACCGCACGTACCCGAGCGGTGTCAAAACCCAGCGACATCGTTCTCCGGCAACACCGGGTGCTGTCGCCGCTGACCGACAAGTGGTGTCAGCTCTCATCGACAAAGCCAGACACCTGCAGTAGTCGATCTCACCGTCTGAGGTGAGGTGGCGGGACACCAGCTGCCACGAGGGCTCTCGCAGCGCGGCCCCGCAGCCCCACTCCGTCAGGGGCAGACATCCCGTGACGACGAGCCCGGCGCGCCGTCTTCGTGGCCGGACGGTCGGATGCGGATGCACCGGAGCCAGTGTTGCTCAGCGGCGATCGGGCTGGACGGGGAAGGGTTCGGCATCCTTGTCGTCTCCCGTCTGCTGCAGCGTCGTGATGTGCTTCGGCGCGGTCGGTTCGGGCAGTGTGCGGAACAACAACCAGCTCAGAGCGGGCATCAGGATCAGCGGGGTCAGCGCCGTGCGCAGGGACGTCGCGTCGGCGAGGCTCCCGATGAGGGGGCTGGCCAGGCCGCCAGTGCTGACGGTGAGGCCGAGGGTGATCCCGCTGGCGGTGCCGACCCGGGAGGGCAGGTAGTCCTGGCCGAGGGTTACCTGCCGCTAGAGCGGCACGTAGAGGCCGGCGGAAGCCAATGCCACGAACAGGTAGAGCGTCGGGCCGGGGACAGTCATGATCCCGGTGACTGCGACGGCCGTGGCCAGGTACGACCAGCGGGAGACGGTCACCCTGTCCCAGCGGTTGGCCAGGTTGCCGCTCAGCACGGAGCCCACCGCGCCGCCGAGATAGAGCACGAAGAGCGCTGCGATGCCTGCCGCCGTGCTGCCTTCCATGCGCTGCGTGGCGTAGAGCGAGACGAAGGTGCTCAGACCGACGAAGACGACGGACCGGCAGATCACTGTCGGCGAGAGCTTCGTGAACGACCCTCGGTCGTCGCGTCCCGTCGTCACCGCTGTGTCGGCATGGGCGCTTCTGGTGCTCTCCAGCGCCGCAGCACGGGCAGGCAGAGCACGCTGCCGGCGAGGGCTGGCACCACGAGCAGCGGTGACAGACGCAGACTGGGGCGGCCTTGGTGCGGGGCGGCCACCCGCCTGTCCCGGCGGGTGGGCTTCTTTGGCTTCGCGTTCTCGTCCTGCGGCCCGGCGTGGGCGCGGGTCAGCAGAGCTGCGGCAGCCTCCGCGATCTCGGCCTCGGTGCCCTCGGGCAAGCCCCGGGCGGCGTGGTCCCAGGCCAGCTCACCGAACGGGACCGGTGTGTGACGAAGGTGCTTCCAGGTGGCCTCGATCCACTCTCCGTCGCCGTGATGGTTGCGTACCCAGATCCGGGATATGTCGTAGGGGTCGTGGCAGGGCTTCGGCGTAGTCGTAGGACGTCCAGTTCGTGACGATCTGCCAGCTCAGCGGTCAGCCGAGAACAGTGCCTCTGCGTTCTCGTGAGGTGAGACGGGCGGCGGGGCGAGCTGCGGTGACCCGTGGCGAGGCGGCGGGTAGCAGATCCTGATCGACGCGCTGATGCGCCAGTGCGAGGATGTCGTGCTGCCCGGCCCGGTCGAGGAGTTGCCGGGCCTGCCGACGCTGGTGCAGGCCCTGGTCCAGCTGCCGGACCACCGCTCGCGCTCGGGCCGGCGCTACGGCCGGGTGAAGGTCATGTGCGTCACGCCGCTGGGGGTTGTTACGGACTCGACCTGAAAGCGTTTCTCGAGTCCTTCGAGTCCGGCCCACAGGCGCTCGCCACGGCCCAGGACGACCGGGACGACGGCGATGTGCAGGTCATCGATGAGGTCTTCGGCGAGGAACTGGCGGATCGTGGTCGGCCCGCCGCCGATCCTCACATCCAGGCCGCCTGCGGCCTCGCGCGCCTGACGGAGCGCCTCCTGCGGCGTGGCATCGATGAAGTGGAACGTGGTGCCGCCTTCCATCTCCACCGAGGGACGGGGATGGTGGGTCAGTACGAACACTGGGGTATGGAAGGGCGGGTTGGGCCCCCACCAGCCGTTCCACTCATGGTTTCCCCACGGCCCGCGTTGGGGACCGAACTTGTTGCGGCCCATGATCTCCGCCCCGATGCCGGCATCCCAGGTGCGGGCGATAGCCTCGTCGATCCCGGTGCTCCCGTCCGGCTTGCCCTGCATCTGCTGGCAGGTCCTGGTCGGGAAGAACCACTCGTGGAGTCGATGGCCGGCGTGGCCGAACGGAGCATCGAGACTCTGTCCTTCACCCGTGGCGAAGCCGTCGATGGAGACGGAGAAGTTGTGGACCCTCACACGGGACATGGCGTGGCCTCCTACCCTCGATGGACGTGATTGCGAACTGCAATCACCAGCGGGATGAGCGTAGGCTTGGTGGTGGCAGAATGCAATCACTGGAGGTGGGTATGCGAGACGAACCGCGGTCCGGGTGTGCGATCAACGCGGCAGTGGAGGCACTCGGGGACCAGTGGAGTCTCATCGTTCTGCGCGATGTGATCTTCGGTGGGCGCCGCCACTTCCGCGAGCTGCTCACTCACTCCGAGGAGGGAATCGCGTCGAACATCCTCAGCAGCCGCCTCAAGGCCCTCCTCGCCGGCGGTCTCCTCACGCAGGAGGAGACCGGGCGAGGACGACGCGCGACCTACAGCCTCACCGAGGCGGGCATCCAGACCGTCCCCATCATGGTCGCGCTCGGTTCCTGGGGAATGCGGCACCGCCCCACGACACCCGAACTGACCGTCCGCGCACGACTGCTGGAGGAGGGTGGGCCATCTCTCTGGGAAGACCTGATGGACGAACTCCGCGAGGTGCACCTGGGCACCCCCCGCCCGAGCCCCGACCGCCCGCTGGCCTCAACAGTCCTCCAGGCGGCCTACGAACGCGCCCTCGCGGAGGCGTCCTGATCGCCAAGGGGCGCCTTCCTCTTGAGGCAGAGCGAAAACCTGGCACAAATCTGGCACGACAGACAGCCGAGAACGTGACAGGCACGGCCTCCCAAGATCATGGAGTTCTCGACGCCCCATGATCCGAGTGGAAGACCGTGCCTGCCGACGCATCATCGCCGATCTCGCCCGCTCTTGACCAACTCCGCGACCACCCGCAGGTCGTACCCGGAGAAGTGCCGGGCCTGCTGGAACGGCTGGCCGAGGTGCCTGACCCGCGTGATCCGCGCGGAGTGCGGCACACTCTGGTGGTCGCGGAGTTGGTCAAGAGCGGGCGAGATCGCTGCTGGCGGTCGGCGAGTGGATCGCCGACGCTCCGCCCCAGGTGCTCCAAGCTGTTGGCGCGCGTGCCGATCCACTGTGTCCGAAGCGGCTGCTGCCTGCGGAATCGACGGTTCGCCGACTCCTGGCCCGGATCGATGGCGACGCCTTGGACCAGGCCGTGGGCCGCTGGCTTGCCGACCGCCGCCCCCACAGAGCAGACGGACTGCACGGTCTGGCCGTGGACGGCAAGAGCCTGCGCGGGGCGGCCAAGGCCAAGGGCCGGAAAATCCACCTGCTCGCCGCCCTGGACCACACTACCGGCCTGGTCCTGGCCCAGCTCGACGTGCGGGAGAAGACGAATGAGATCACCTGCTTCCAGCCTCTGCTTCAGGCCGTCGCCGACCTGGCCGATGTGGTGGTCACCAGCGACGCGATGCACACCCAGCGCGAGCACGCTACGTATCTACTGGGCCGCGGCGCCCAGTACATCGTGATCGTCAAGGGCAACCAGAAGAAGCTGCGCAAGCAGCTGAAGTCCCTGCCCTGGCAGCAGATCCCGCTCCAAGGGCGCACCCGGGGCAGCGGCCACGGACGCACCGAAATCCGCCGGATCAAGGTGGCCAGCGTGAACAACCTGCTCTTCCCCGGCGCCCGCCAAGCCGTCCAGATCAAGCGCCGCCGCACCGACCGCAAGACCGGTAAGGCCACCGTGAAGACCGTCTACGCCGTCACCAGCCTCACCGCCGACCAGGCGACACCCGCACAGCTGGCAGCACTGGTGCGCGAGCACTGGAAGGTGGAGGCCCTGCACCACGTCCGGGACACCACCTTCGCCGAGGACGCCTCACAACTGCGGACCGGCAACACGCCCCGAGCGATGGCGACCTGGCGCAACCTGGCCATCGGAGCCCTGCGGCTGACTGGCGTCACGAACATCGCGGCCAGCCTGCGTCGCAACGCCCGCGACGCGCGACGCCCGCTCACCCTCCTGGGGCTTACATGATCACGAAATGGACATCACGCGACTACGCCGAAGCCCTGCGACCTGCCACCCCGCACCATCAACATCCGCGGCTACGTCTGGGACGACATGGTCGACGCCTGGCTCGACGAAGACCTCGACGTCCTCGACGAGATCTGGGACGACATCATCAACGGCCTCGACTCCGCCTACGACGCCTACACCCACGTCACCAGCGTCGGCTTCGGCGCCTGAGAAGCTGTAGCGTCTCAGATTTCGCTGCACAGTCTCACAGCTGACTTCACATCAGCTGCATTTCGGTGAGGCACGCAGGTCAGCGAGGTGCGGCTGTTGGGCTCGGTCGGAGATATGACGTGGAGCTGAGACAGGATCCGTGTGCAGCGCTGTGAGACAAGGGGAAAATGCCCAGGTCACGGCGCTGCCACATGAAACCGAGCGCGAGATCCTACAGCTGCTGGCCGACATTGGGGCCTGAACGCCGTGCAAGCTCATGCTCTTCCAGCAGTCCAACGACCCACGGCATTCACGACCTCCCGCGGAGCGACGAACCCCCAGTGGACGCAGCGACGGCGGCCTCGTCAGTCTTCGCTCCGATGACGTCTCCGGTACATGGCTCATGGATGGCCTGACGCGGAGGTCATACCGGGAACCGGCCGTTCGGAGTGATGGATCTACCCGATGGGGTCGGATCGCGGAAGGCTGCGGCTTTGTGCGCGGCGCTTGGGCCCGGCCCTGGTGATTCTGGCGCGGCCGAGACGTTCGTCTCGGGCCGTGTCAACGGATTGGATCATCGCGATGGCCACCATCACCCCGAAGGATCACCAGGTACCGCACAAATCGACGGTTCCCGCGAACCGGGACGACTCCGTCAACCTCTTCGTACGGGAGTACGACGGCACTAAGCACACGCGCAAGGCCGTGCTCATGCTCCACGGAAGAAGCGTTCCGGCCCTTGCTGGCTTCGATCTTCAACACCGCAAGTACAGCTGGGCACAGTCGCTGGCGGACGACGGCTGCGATGTGTTCATCATGGACCTCCAGGGATCCGGGCGGTCCCCGCGTCCGAAGATGGGCGACGCGTGCAACGTCAATCCTGCCCAGCAGGAAGACAACCTGGTCCCCAACCCGCTGCCGGCCCCTTGCTCCCCGAAGTATCCCTATCAGCTGGGCAACTCGCAGAGCGACTGGGACGAGGTCGACACCGTCGTGGAGTTCATCAGGGACAGGCACGATGTGCAGAAGGTCGCGCTCATCGGCTGGTCCGCGGCTTCCTTCCTGCTCGGCCCTTATGCTCTGCAGCATCCGGAGAAGGTAGAGAGCTTGCTCCTGCTCGCTCCGATGTTCCCGCCGAAGGGCAGGGCGAGTAAGCCCGGTACGCGTTTCGACGCGCCGGTTCCGCTGCCCGTCTCCGCGCCCGCTGCCACGTTCGGCTTCCCGATGAACCTCACCACCAAGAACGGCTTCCAGAGCTTTTGGGACAGAGAGCAGCACTGCCCCAATCAGCGGGAGGACGGAATGGTCGACGTGGTATGGAAAGCGATCATGGAGAACGACGAAGTTGGGAAGGGCTGGGGACCCAAGGAAGGCCGGGCGCCGCAAGGCGTGATGCGGGTCCGGAATTCCTTCTGGTGGGGCTGGAACGCGGCCACGGTGCCGCTGGACGACACTCTCGGCAACGCGGTGCCCGTGCTCATCATGTACGGAGCGTTGGACAGCCTTGTGAACACTTCGCCGGACCTGGGCCAGCTCCACTTCTCTGTCCCCGCGCTCTACAAGACCATCCCGGGCCCGAAGAAGCTGATGTTCAGGATCGCTTGCGCAGGGCACGACATCGTGTGGGAGCGCCAGTCCAAGGTCGTGCACCGGATGTCCAAGCAGTGGTTCAAGCACACCACCGTCGAGGGCCTCACCAACGGAAGCTACGACGTGGACGAGGACGGCGCCCTCACACCCATGGAGTAGTCACGGGAAGCTCCCAGGCCCGGACCAGCGAGCTTTCGTGCACCACCCCGACCGGACCGGGGCATCCATCCCGCTTCAAGAGGCGAGGGCGCTGTGCGAGGCCAAGGCCTCGCCGACATTGTTCAGTAGAGCGCCCCCCGGCTCCCAGTGCTCGAGCGCCGTGCGGCCAGCGGCTTTGGCCATGGCCGCTGGCTGACCACTCCGACGACGCTGCGGATGCAGTCGCCGTCGGCTCGCAGCTCGTAGGCGCGGCAGGCGCCGATTCCGACGGCAACGAGGCGTTGGCAGTGAGCCGGTACCGGATGGGCCGGCATCTGTTCAGGGAACAATCGTGTCGGCCGAAGCAAAGACAAGATTCCTCCTCGCACGCCCTCGCCGACAGCGGGCCGTCTCATGCAGAGGTGGCCGCTGCGAACAAGGGCCCGCCCATCACGCCCGTGCCGAGGAACGGTCATACACCTACCGTTACGCTCCGTCAGGTCGAGGACGAGATACCACTGGACCTCGAAAACCGACAGTGGAACACCAAGTACCCCTGGCTGGCAGGCCACTGCCCGAACGCCGCCAGGGGAATAGGCCCGCCGCCTGCTCCGCTACCACCGCGGCAACCCAGTTGCCGGGGCGGTCGATGATGTGACCGGCGAGCGCCTCCAGGCGCGCGGCGATGCGCTGCGCATCGCCGCCGAGCGCGAGGGCGATGACGTACACGGCGAGTCAGCCCCCAGCCGGCGCCGGAGCATAGCGGACGCGGTCCTCCTGATCTGCGCTTTACGGGTCGCCGCCACCCACGGGTGGCGGACGTTACGGGCCGCGTACTGCTTATACAACTACGGCGCCCGCCTTGGCATCGACGTCGAAGTCCTCCAACCGGCCCCTAACATCCAACAAGGCGATCCACGGTGCTGGTTGTTGAGGGGGCCTCGGCTGGCTGATGAACCACCGTCGCCTCGCCCACGACTACGAGACCCACCCGCACCGCGCAGCAGCCATAATCCACGTTGCGATAATCGACTTCATAAGCCGACGCCTCACCCGCGAATCCCCTCTTGAACAGCGAACCAAACGCTCCAGCCAGTTCAAAGTCTTTTGCGTAGACCCGCCTCGAGTCCTGGCTCGCCCTGCCGGTGACAGCGCGCAACGCGGAGGCCTTCGCGGAACTCCCCGCCCAGCCGGATCCGCCGAGTGCCCGTGCCATGCAGCCCCAGGCGCTGCTGCGCGTTGTTAACCGAGCTTGCCGACGAAGCCGACGCCGCCGCTGACCGATCCATGCACTGACGGTCACTGCGTGGCCACCGGACCGCAACCACTGCAAGATGCAGCCTGGGGACCTCAGTGCGACCATAAGAGTGATGAAACGCATCCGTAAGGGTGATAAGCCTCCAGGGCTCCGCCTGAACTTGCAGCGATAAGGCCCTGATCGGCTCCGCACTGCCCCTCACGGCAGTCACGGCCCTTTTCTGGCTCCAATGGAGAAGCACACTGGCACACAGGAGGTTGTCGTGCCTGAAACCCCGCCCACCCCCCGTCCGCTCCTGAACAATTCCGCCAGAGAAGTCCTCAAGGGTACGTTGGTCCCGGTCGAGGTCACCCCCGCAGCAGCCGCCGCCGAGGCATCCAGCGGGGGCCTCGCCAAATACATTGCGATCCAACAGCTCGAACTGGCGCAAGGAGACACTCAGGGCGTCAGGAACCGGCTCCAAGCCGGAGGGCGCGCGCCCGGGGACGCATATGGCCCGCACGTGTCGGCCGAGACCATCGACCTGCTCGCTGCTTTCGAGGACCCGTTGGTGCCAGCGTTCCAGCCGGACATCACCGCTGTTTCCAAGGTGCCGCCGGCCGAACTTAGAGCATTCGCGAGTGAACTGGCGCAGCTGAGGTCCGAACAAATGAGACGGGCGCAGGAACGACAGTTGGAACTGGACATCGGCCAGTACGCTCAGTCGCTCAACTCGGCGATCGTCGCTCTGCGCGGGCTCGAACGTGCCTCGACACCTCCGGTGGGCATGCTCAATCTTGAGCGGATCGAGATGGTGCCCCACGGGATCGAACGTGGAGGACTGGTCTCCACGATCCCGATGGCGCCGTTCGAGGAAACAGCCGTCACACACAAGGAGTGGTCGGTCACCTCCAAGGAATTCACGAAGATCGTAACCGACTCGCTCGAGGAGGTGAGTGAGACCGGAGTCACGGACAACACCGACATCTCTCAATCGACGACGTCGCAGAGCCAGCACTCGAACCAGTTCAACGTCACCGGCACCGTCCAGGGCGGTATACCGATTATCTCGGGGTCCAGCACGGCCGGATTCACCGCACAGGACTCCACGTCCAAGTCCGCGGCGGACAGCGTCAAACATGCGCGGAGCACTACAGCGAAGGCATCGTCGCGATCGCGGCAGGAACATAAGGTCACGATTTCGACGAAGACAGAGACGGGCACGTCGGAGACGTCGACCCGAATGCTGAAGAACAACAATCCGCAACCGGTGCGCATTGACTACTTCAGTCTGATGCGGAACTGGCGGGTCAGGCTGTACCGCTACGGGCTCCGGCTCACATACGACATCGTCGTCCCTGAGCCGGGTGCCGCCATGCGCCGCGCCTACGCAGAGCTCGAAGCACTGCGCGCCCAGCAGGGCCCGTTCGACTTCCCGGTCAGGCACTCCGACATCACGACCACGCTCGTCGACGCGGACGGCAACCCGGTCCCCCCTGGAACGCCGGGCATACCGAAGTACAAATGGCTCGCAGACGGGTACGGAGCGACCGTCAAGACGTATCCGGCGGACCCAACCCCGGTACCCGCAGGTTCGCACGTTGGGACGAACGGCGGCTGGTGGTTCCTCGACCTCGAGTTCGAAGTCCCAGCCTCCACCCGCATTCGAGAGGTCCGGCTCGATGCCCATATCGGGAAGCAGGACGGGGACGAGAACAAACTGATGTTCGACGTCATCGGCACGAAGATCCGGCCGGAGTGGAACAACCAAACCGGCGCACTGGTCATTCGCGACCATCAGCTGATAGCCACCTCCGGGGCGCCGTTCTTGCAGGGCTACACCGGCAAGCAGAAGGTTACCTTCTTCTTCCACCACTCCGATCAGGTCGATGTTCAGCTCACCACCCTGTGCGAACTGGCTCCGGAGACCATCGACCAGTGGCGCAACGAGGTCTGGACCGCCCTCTTCGATGCCGCGCAGGCCAAGTACGTCGCGCGCCAGCAGGAGATCGCTTCCCAGATCCTGGCGATCGAGGAGCGCCTGACCAACGTCGACACGCTCACGCTCCGTCGCGAGGAGAACGACGAGATCATGAAGGGCGTGCTCCGCTTCATCCTCGGCGCAAACTTCGCTTTCATGCCGGACTCCGTGCTCGCCGCCTTCAAGGCTGCGGGTGTCGACATCGCGCACGGCATCGGCTTCGATGAAACGAAGCTTGGATTGAGCCAGGAACAGTGGACGCTGGTGAGGCAGCACGAGGACTTGGTCCGCTTCATCAACCAGGCGATCGAATGGGAGAACGTCGTCACCTTCCTCTACTCCTACTTCTGGGATGTCCCCCCGAGCTGGCGCTTCATCCGCGAACTTCGCCATCCGGACGCCACTCGGCAGGCGTTCCTCCGCGCGGGCAGCGCCCGTATCGTGCTGACGGTGCGCAAGGGCTGGGAAGAGGCCTGGATGCGCTTCGCCGAAGGCGGCTCAATCGGCGCGCAGATCCCGGCCCCGTATCTCTCGATCGCCAAGGAGATCGCCGCGTACGACGACCGCAACTACCCGGGGATCCCAGCGGCCAATCCGGGCACGACAGCCACGCGACTCCATGACGCCGTGTACACGACATCCACGGCCAACATTCAACCAAACACCGGCCCGGTGAAAATCAAGGTCGAAAACAGTGCCGGCTTCGTTGCAGGCCAGCGAGTCGTGCTCGACACCGAAGACGCACGACACATCCAGGAAGCGGTTCAGATCACTGACATTCCAAACGCGACAGAGATCACCGTTGACAAGGTCACGTTCGCACACATCGGCTCCACAACCCCCTTCCCGGTACTGCAACCCGGCGAGAAGGGCGCACTCATCGCCGAATGGAACGAGTACACCCCGACCTCCGGCACCGACATCGCCCTGACGTCCAACCTCTCCGACATCTCATAAAAACATTCGCCATGACGCAGCCACGCAGCCATCCCGCACCAGCGGCAGGAGTCACCCGCCCCTCCGGGTACCCGCCCGCCTCCGACGCCCAACGGCAGGCCGCGGTACCCGTGGGCGCGGCCTATGCCAGATTCCGCGTGCTCAGCGAGGACTTCTGCGATCTCTTCTTGAAACCACGCCCCGAATTGGCCGGCGTTGTCCTCTGGGACCGCATGGACAAGGACCAACGGCTCGCCAAGATCGCGATTGTCCAGGACGCCTACACAAAGCTCCCACCGCTCCCCACAGCCACCAATCCAGTCATGGCAGCCGCCGTCCGGGAGGGATTCAGCCAGGGCGCGAACGCCACCTACGAGAACGAGCGCTTCAAAACCAGGGCACTGTGGGTGGCGGCAGAACTTGCCAAGGCTGCAATCTTCGCTCTCGCGGCCGGCCCCGTCGGCGGAGGAGCAGTGGTCGTCAGAGGCATAGGTTCCGCATTCACAACGCGATTCAGCGACTGCGCCGCGCAGACCGCGTCGCGCGCTGTCCTGGAAATAACCGGAGCAGAGGTCGAAGCTGCCGCATTTGTCCGCCGATTCGGCCTACCGCGAGAAACCATCAGTAACTATGCAGCAGCGGAGGCATACGCCCGCAACTGGTTCGACCAGGTAGGGATCAAACTAGTGCCGAACCCGGGTGGTTTCCAGCCTACCGTCTATGGCGGCGTCGACGGACACTACGTCGTATTCATGCGAGGCGGAGCCACCGACGGGCACGTCGTATACGGCCGGATAACCGGAAACACCGTCCTCATCATCGACCAGCAGCTCGTCGGCCGAACATGGGACAGCGTGATGACCGCTGAGCGTGTACTGAAAATGCAGCTGGCAGCCGCCTACCGGATCGACAAGGTGGTCGTTCCCTGACCATGCCCCCAGCTCGCCGCTCTTGACCGTGAGGTGAATCCCCAGGGCCAGCACATGGCGACATCCAGCACATCACGCACCATCGCGCGGGCGTGGTCAGGTAGCCGACGAACACCTTCGTAGCGTGTGGAGATGTAGACGAGACCGGCTCGCTCACCGGTCGGCTCCGAGGACGTCCTCCACGGCCACGTGATCGGAATCGTCCAGGCCAGAGCCAACTGATCGCATCAACGGTCGGGACAGTGTCCACGCGAGCCTGCCAGGTGCGGACGACCTCGTGCAGCGGGGTGAGGCGTAGTTGTGCCAGGAGTCCTCCAACGCCTAGCCCAAGTCCCGTTTGGAAGCCAGCACCCACCAGTCCGCCCGACGGTCGGCATGGATCTGAGCCAGCAGCTGCGCGGCAGCAGCCCGGGGCCGGCGGTGGCACAGGTACGTGCTCAGGTTGTGCGCTCAGCGTGCTGCTGCCGGGGGAGAATCAAGGTGCCGCTGTGTTTCCGCGAGTCAGCTGTTGCGGATACGAGTACTTGACACGGAGTGTGAGCTTCGGCTTCCTCGTCTTCTCTGCGGAGAGCGTGAGGAGGAGGGCGAAGAAGTCGTCACCTTCGGACGTTTTTCCGATCTCGACGCATCCGTGGCTGTACCCCTTGCGTGAGTTGTGCAGGTAGAAGCCGCTGCGGCCGTGCATATTGCCGCGGACCGGTGTGAGCCGGACACGGAACGTCCCCCACTCCGGCCGTACGGGTCCGTTGCCGCCGATAGGGAGGAACTCGATTCCGTCTTCTGTATTGTCGATGGCCTTATCGCCCCGCAGGTTGGCTGCCTGGACGGAGTTCTGACGCGGATTGACGTGCGTGAAGAAGGTGTACAGGCCCTCGGGTACAGGCCCGTGATCCTTACTCGACTGCTGAAGGCCGATCTGGTGTCCGGGGAGCCCGGAGGTCGCGGGAAACAGCAGTGGACCGGCCGCCTTGACCGTCTTAGGGGTCGAGCTGTGCCAGTGCAGGAACTTGCCGGAGTAGGTGAGGTCCGCCTCCCCGCCATCGACCTGCCGTACATCGACCTGCAGCTCGCCGAGCGTTTTCAGGTCGCCTGTGCGAGGTACCTCAACGGCTCTGAGCTTGCCGGTGCCCGGAGCCCGTCCCGTCAGTTCCAGCACGCGGTAGGAATTCTGTGGAGCGTGGGTGGGGGCCTTCTCGTCGGCGAACACCACGACGGGCTCCTGGCGGAAGAACACGGCATGCACATTGTCGTCGGGGCCGACCCCCTTCCACAGGATCGGCTGTGCTTCTTCGCCTACGTGCAGGGCGAGCCGAGTAAGGTGTTGTGTCTGGCTTGCCTGAAAGCAGAAGTAGCTCACACCAGGACCTGCCCTCTGCAGCCCGTGATAATTGGGTGCGCACGGACCACGCTAAGTCGACAGATGTGAATGGTGGCCCAAGCAGGACGCGGGCCTCCTCCATCTGGGGCATTGGAGTACTGCAGTCGGAGGGCAATAGCACAGTTTCCGTTCCAGCCCCAGCCTCGCTGACCCGAACGGCCGGTGGGGAGTGTGAGGTTCGGCTGTGATGTCACTGGGGTGTTCGGCTTTGTGTGTCACTGAGGGTTTCTCATCTTGAGTGTCAGGCGATCTCGATGGCGTGAACGGCGGCGACGGTCGGCCCGATTCTGCTCGTGCTGCAGCGCGCCTTCCGGAAGATCCGCCACTGCTTCAGGCGGGCGAAGGCTCGCTCGCCCGGTGCCCGCAGACGGGCGTGGTCACGGTTGAACTGGGCGTACTTCTCGGCAAGGTCTCGGCCGTAGTACGGGGTGCGGACGGTGGCCCCGGCTCCGCGATACACCCGGTCCGCCAGGACGAGACCCTGATGGGACAGGCAGGCTTGGATCACACCGTGCGCGCGGGCCGCGGTCAGATCATGCGTGCGGCCGGGCAGGGCCCGCGAGAACCACAGCGGCCTGCCTCCGGGGCGGCCACGACTTGCACGTTCATCCCATGACGGCGGTGCTTCATGGAGTAGTACGGCTCGTCCGCCGCCACGCGGTCAGTTGCGATCAGAGTCCCGTCGAGGATGACGAACCCCTCCGGCGGCAGCTCGCGCAGAGCCTCGTGCAGGCTAGGGGCGTGTTCGGCGAGGACCTCGACGGTCTCGGTCACGTACCGGCCGGCTGTGGCGGTGGAGACACCGAATCCGGCCGCCACCGGGCGAGCGTCTCGTCCTTGCGCAGGTGCACCAGGACGAGCAGGGCCTGCCGGAAGCAGCCAGCTTGCGCCAGCGGGAGTTGTTTCCACACCTTCAGGCGTAGATGAGCCACGAGACATGCTCCACGACCTCGTGCGGGACATCGAGCATGGCACGATACGGGACCAACAGGGCTCCTGCGTCGGGACGTTGGCGAGTGAGATCACCAGCGCAACGACCAGGAGCCCTGCTGCGTCACGGACCTCGACCGCCAGCCGCCATCACCCGCGAACCACAGGATGAGAAGCGTTCACTGATGTGATAGGTGCATTCGTTGAGGGGCCGGCGGGGTCGGGTGGGCTGGGCCGTATGACGGTTCAGGGGGGTTCGGCGGGTGAGGCCGAGGCGGGATCGGCTCCTGTTGTGCCGGCCGGGGGCCCGCCGTTGGCACGGGGTGTGGTGGTACGGCGGCTTCTTGCAGTGGACAAGGAGGGGACGCTGTCGCGGTTGCATGTGTGGATCGCGGCTGAGTTGGCGGGGGTGTAGGAGCGGACGGTGTGGCGGTGGCTGGTCGTCGGGGCCATGTCGAGGCGCGGCCGCGGCAGGACGGGTTTTCGCTGAGAGTGACGCCCCCGTGGGAGGTCCTTGCGGAGGCGGGCGGGAACGTCGCGGAGTTGCGCCGCAGGACCGCCCGCCGGCTGGAGTGCGCGGGGGCGGCACGACGCTCGCGGAGCCGTCGTCGGCCTGCCGGTCCAGGGGATCGGTGTGCTGTGGTGGATCGGCGTGGAACCCGAAGCCCGGGGGCGCGGACTGGTACGGGCGATGCTCGGCTCCGCGCTCGATCTCCTCGCCGGGCTCGGAGCCTGCGAGGCGATCCTCTACGTGGACGATGACGCACCGTCTGGCGATGACCGTGATCGCACCGCCGCCAACGGCCTCTACGATTCGGTCGGACTCCAAGAGGTTGATCACCTGCACGCCTACACAATTTGACGATCTCACAGCTGACTTCACATCAGCTGCATTTCGGTGAGACACGCAGGTCAGCGAGGTGCGGCTGTTGGGCTCGGTCGGAGATATGACGTGGAGCTGAGACAGGATCCGTGTGCAGCGCTGTGAGACAAGGGAAAATACCCAGGTCACGGCGCTGCCACATGAAACCGAGCGCGAGATCCTACACACCGCAGAAGGAAGGCAGGAAGCGTGTCCTTCAGCACCAACGAGGCCGTGGCGGTCACGAACCCGTCGCCGGAGCGGAACCTGACCCTGATCATCGGGGTCCCGCCCGAGACGCCCGTGGACAAGACCGTGGACATCACCCCGTGGATCGGGACGGACGAAGTGGTGGGCCACCGTGTCCTTCCGATCGGAGTAAGGAGACGAGCGGGGAGGGCACCAAGGGATCCTGCAGCTTGCCGCTCCCCTGGGAGATGCCGCCGCCGAGCAGCTGGTGCGCCGCTCGGCCTCGTACGCGAACCTCGCCTCGGCCTTGGCCGTCTCGGTGTCGGGCCAACAGCGCCAGGGCGGAGCGGCGGAATTCGGCGGCCGCGGTCTCCGGCGTGAGCCGGGCCAGCAGCGGGGAGGCTCCTGGGTCGCGCCCTGGAGAGCGGGCCTCGGCATAGGCCCGGCATCGGCCTGCGGCCGGGTTGCGCGACCACCGCGCCAACGCCAAACGGGCCGGCGACATCGGCCAACGCCGCAGCTGCCGTCAACGTCGTTTCGCCACGTAGGTGAGTCCGGCAGCCGAGCAACGCGAAGGAGATCGGCCACTCTCGGCCCGGTCACGAGGCGTTCTACGCGCGTCCTGCATGGATGTTCGTAATGCGGCACCGGACCTGTCAGGCTGGGAGCGCACGTCAGTGGTCCTGACGAACCGCCTGCCGCGGCTGGGCGTGATCATCAGCGCGCACATGCTGTGGTTGCCCACATCGATGAGCGCGGTCATCTCCGTGGCGGTGGGCCGGCCGTCGTCGCCGCGGGCCAGGATCCGCAGCGGTGTGGTGTCGGCCTGGGTCACCTGTCCCGGCCGCAGCACAGGCTCGCGCCCGCCGTGGGGGAGGGGCGGGGTGGAGGCCAGGGTGGCCCGGGCCCGCGTCGGCTCGGCCAGGGCATCGGCCAGGCCGGACTCCTTCATCCGCAGGTAGAAGGTGGAACGTGAAGGCAGCAGGGCCGCCGCGGCAGTCGGGTCGTCGAACTCGTCGCCGTACCGCGAGTGCAGCAGGTCCTCGACCTCCTCGCGGACCACGTCGATGGTCACGTCCGACTCGTGTGCACGCCGGGCCACCACCTCCTGCATGGCGGCCAGGCATCGCGGATCGGTGAAGCCTCCCGGCCGTTTGTCCCGCGTTCCGGGCAGCAGGACGACCGGGTTCTCCCCGGCCGCTTTCCACTTGCGCCGCTTGTCGGCGAGGGTGTGGGCGGAGCAGCGGATGCCGTCGGCGGCCAGTCGCGCCGACATCGCGGCGCACCGCTGGGTCAGCGTCTTCCCCGGCCCGAATCCCCGCGCATGCTCGCTTCGGCCCGGCGCCAGACCGGTGTCGATCTCCACCATGCGCGCCTGCCACAGCGCGGCCTCCTCCTCCCGTCCCTCCTGCCGCCCCCACTCGCCAAGTGCCGCGCCGTCCGCAGCCGGCGCCGCACCGCCGCGGAGGACAGCGAAGTCCTCCGCGCCCACCAGCCACCGGTACGACACCGCCCGGGGCGCCTCCTCCCCGCCGTCCTGCGGCACCAGCGTGACCTGCGGCCCCTGCCACGCCACCACCTCCCACTCGCGCTCCTGCCAGCGCACCCGCGCCCCGATGGACAGCGACCCCGCAAGTCGGCCCTCACCTGTTCCCGCCATGCGCCACTCCGGTCCTTCAGGCCGTCCAGGCCAGGGCATCGGGCAGCAGCGGCTGCGCGATATCGAACAGCAGCCGCCGCTGCCAGAGCATCCGGTAGGCGAGGTCCAGCCCCGTCAGCTCGTCCAGCCCGCTCGCCGCCACCCCCGCCCGCAGACCTGTCGGTGCCCTGAACGCCTCGAGCAGCGCCCGCCCTTGGTCCTCCTCGTCGCCTGCGGGGAACCGGTAGCCGGTCAGCCATCCCAGATTGCGCCCGCGCAGCCCCGACGGCTCGCGCACCTGCCGCACCCGCCACCCGGCCGCCCGCGCCACCTCCTCAAGCACCTGAAGCCTCGCCGCGGGCAGGCTCTCCTTGCGGGCAGGCTTCAGCACCAGCACCTCACGTACGCCATTGGCCGTGCGCGCCAGGAAATCCGGGCGCCACCGGCGAAGGCGGCCTCCCGCCCGCCACTGCAGTTCCACCGGGCCGGCACTGAACGCTGCCCAGGCCGGCTCGAAGTCCAGCTCCACTGCCAGCCGCCACTGCCGCAGGCTGCCGCACACCACGGTCTGCTCCCGGGTCGCCACCGGCCAGTAGGTGATGATGCCCTTGCGGCCCCGCGCACCGGCTCGCTCACCGGCCCGAACTCCTCCAGCACCACCCCCTGAAGCCCGGCCGCGCTGCACGAGTGCACCGGCCCGTACGGCTCGCGGTACAGGGCCACGACATCCTGCCTCGCGCCTGGCACCGCCTTACCTTTCAGCAGGCGGCCGGGGGCCTTTACCGCGCTCATACCGTCCACTCCCTGCCGTGCCGCCGCACGGCCCCGCAACGCTTGTCCGGTCGGCTGCTCCTCCAGCTCCATCGCCCTGTGGCGAGGAGCGTTCTGTCTGATGTCGCGCATGCCTTCGACCGCACGGTTCTTCGTGGGCAGTCCTCTTGAGGGCTCATGCGCTACGCATGCACGAGCGCTGCTGAAGTGAGCCCGCACGGAACGCGATCCGGTTGTGCCGTTCCGCCAGCGCGAGCCAGCGCCGTCCTGCCGTGGCGGCTTCCGCACTCGTCGCGGCAGGACGGCTGTGGCGTTCCAGCCACCGCAACAGTGCGTTCTTGCCCGCGGCGAAGTCGACATCCCACAGGTCCGCTTGATGCTGCACCCGAACCAGCCACTTGCCCCGGTCCTGCGGCGTGCGCAGCCCGGCCTGCTCGAATCGCAGCATCAGCCAGGCCAGCTTGACCGCTTCGGGGAAGACGACCAGTGGTACAGCACGCGCCGAACGGGCCTCCAGTCCTGCCGTCCAGGCACGCTGTACCCACACCAGCGTGTCGGGCGCTTATCTCCACCACTGGTACATGACCTGGCAGGCATCGGCGAACAACTCCTCGCCAGCTAACTTGAACTTACGCTGTAGACGAAGCCTGTCCAGGTGCGCTGTCACGCACTCCGCAAGCGCGGCCACAGAAACAGCCTCCGGATCGGTGCTGCGCGAGTCATCCGTCCACCGCAGATGCCGGCCGCACACCTGCCAGCTGTCCGCCGACATCAACCACACCCGGTCACCCACCTGCCGCCGGTGTCCGCACAACGCGCACCACGGCACCAGAAACCCGCCGTCCCGCATCGTGTGCACGACCAATGCCATTGAGTCGGTCAACGCGCGGATCCGCCGGGCGGTCAAGGCCCGCAGCCACTTCCCCAACGAACAGGCCGCGTTGAAGTGCGTCTACATGGCGATCATGTCCTTGGATCCGACCGGCAAGGGTCAAAGCCGCTGGACCAGCCGCTGGAAGACCGCCCTGAATGCCTTGGAGATCACCTTCGACGGCCGCCTCTCAGCAGCCCGTCACTGACTCCAACCACCCTGGTTACACCGCTCGTTTGACAGACCCCGGCGCCCGGCGAGGCCCCCCGGCTCGGCGTCTTCTACCAAGCCCGCGCCTGGAGCGGCGAGCCGCACAACCGGGAGCCCGCCAAATGCGGCGGCCTCGACTGGTTCCCGATCGGCCAGCCACCGCCGAACAGCGTCCCCTACCACGCCGAGGCCCTCGCCCACATCGCCGCGGGCCGCTTCCACTCCACCTTCGGCTGGAAAGCGAAACTGGCCGCAGGGCGGCCGTGACCGGCGACGACATCGAGGAGCTCCACAAGATCACCAACAGAGTCACGCATTGGCTTTACAGCTCATCTCATTTGGTAAGTCGTCGGTAGCAGATCAGGGTGCAAGCGAGGCTGGTGAATGCCAGGAAGTGGCTGGCTGTGCGTTCGTAGCGGCGGTGCAGACGTCGGCATCCGGTGAGCCAGGCCATGGTCCGTTCGATGGTCCAGCGGTGGCGGCCCAGTCGTTCGCTGGAGTCGACACCTTTGCGGGCGATCCTCGGCATGAGCCCGCGGGCCCGTAACCATCGCCGCAGGTGGTCGTAGTCGTAGCCCTTGTCACCGTGGAGCTTGGCGGGTCTGCGGCGTCGACGTCCGCGGCGCGAACGGATGGGCGGAATGCCCGTCACCAACGGCACCAGCGCCTGGCTGTCGTGCGTATTGGCCCCGGAGATGCCCACGGACAGGGGCAGACCGTTCCGGTCGGTGACCAGGTGGATCTTCGAGCCGTACTTACCTCGATCGACAGGATTCGGACCCGTCAGGTCCCCCTTTTCAGGGCCCGCATGTTCACCGAGTCGATCGCGCACCTCGTCCAGTCCAGCTCGCCCCGGGCGCCGAGCTCGTCGAGCACCAGGCGGTGCAGCTTGGCCCACACGCGTGCCTTGCGCCACTCGCTGAACCGACGGTGCGCGGTGGCTCCGGACGGGCCAAAGGACGGCGGCAGTTGCTGCCATGTACAGCCTGATGTGGCCACGAACACGATCGCCGCCAGCACTTCCCGATCGCCATGCCGACGGCGGCCGCCGCCCTGCGGCCGTACCGGAGCCGGCGGAACCACCCGCTGGAACAGCTCCCACAACTCATCCGGCACCAACCGCTCGACGATCCCCACACCGGCAGGCTATCGAACAAGCCAAATGAGATGACCTGTTAGAGCCTCTGATCAGGGCGGATCAGGAAGCGGTTTCCGGTGTGCGCGCAGATGCGTGCAGATGCAAGGCCGAGGGGAGAGCGCAGCGGCGCTGCGGGCGACGGCGAGACTCGTTGGTCCGTATGTGCCGTTGCGCTGCTGGTCGAAGGCCGACGGTCTCCGCGCGACCGTTAGCTCGTGAGAACGCTGTCTTTGGCGAAGAGTATGTGGACGGGCGGGAGGCGGCGTTAGGGTCGCGGAACCAGACGGTTGTGAAGCAGACGGGGGCAGCGGATGCTGGCGGAGGAGTTGACGGCTCTGGCTGCGGCGGGAGGTACCGCGGTGGTGCAGGCCGCGGGAACCAGCACGTGGCAGGGGTTCCAACAGGCGGTGGCCACGTGGTTAGGCCGCGGGGACGAGGAACGGGAGCGCACCGAGCTGGAACGGCTGGACCGTAGCGCAGGCGCGCTCGCGGACGCCGGCGACGGCGAACTGGACTCGCTCAGGATCCGCCAGCAGGCCATTTGGCAGACCTACTTCGAGACAGCTTTCGAGAACTTAAGGGAGGACGAGCGGGAACGAGCAGCCGAAGCGCTGCGTGCCCTGCTCGGCGAGCACATGCCCGGTGTCGTGGTGTCGGTGGGAGACGGTGGACAGACCGTAGGTGGGAACGTGGTCATTCGGGCCGACCACGGGTCCGCAGCCGCCATGCGCATGGGGGATGTGACGCTGGGAAACCCTTCCCAGCCGGGACCGCACCAGGGCTGAGCGCACCCGGCGACACCCAAGCCCCCAGCATCACCCCCCATAGTGCGACCGTTGCCTCCGGCGCAGGAGTGGCGGTCGGTCGCGCCGACAACGTCGCCTACACCGCCTTGGAGACGCGCATACGCCGCACGCGCATCATGCTGTTTGTGATGCCCGTCATCGTGGTGGGCGGAACGATCATGACCATCGCCCTCATGCCGAACCAATCCTCCCCGCAGGGCGGGGAGCGGCCTTCCGAATCATTGTCGTCTTCAGGGCCGTCACGTGCCCACTCACCTTCAGTCCGGGCCACGCGCTCGTCCGAATCCTCACCGTATGGGCCCCAGCCGGAACAAAACGATCCGGGGGGTGTCCCTGAGGTCCGGCCGCCGTCAGCGCCGGCCGATCCGTCGGCGCCCTTGAAATCCCCGCCCTCAACGTTCTCCGTGGGGGACGACTCGCGAATCCAGAACGCTGACACCCACCAATGTGTGTCCGGCGACGCATCCGTCTACCCCGCCTACGGGACCTGCAGCGCCAGCGAAGCCTACGCGTGGACGTTCCGCTCCACGGGAGACGGCACGTTCAAGCTGGTCAACCAGGCGAGTGGGAACTGCCTGTCCGCGCCCTACAACAACAACTACGCGGCCGGACTCGAATCCTGCAGCGGCGGGCCCGGTGGGACCGGATACGTGCACTGGCGCGTAGGACAGACCAAAGCGGACGGCCAAACCGTGAAGAACACCGAGACCGGGCATTGTCTGGCGATGGGCTCCCCTCCCTATGGCGGCAGCAAGCAGGTCATGGTGACCACCTGCAACAGCGACCGGCCCCAGCAACTGTGGAGCCCCTAGGGCCAATGCCGTGACTCTGTTGGTGATGTTGGCGGGTGCTGACAGCTGGCGCGGTGGGTGCTTGGCTGGATGAGGGCGGGGCGGTGTCGTGGGTGGGGGTGGTCGCGGTGTCGCTGCGGCCGGAGAGTCATCAGAGGATCCCGATCAGGACGGTGCGGACGGCGCGGGCGGCGTGTCCGAGGGGCACGCCTGCGATGTTGATCAGGGACCGGTTGGACGTGCTGTTCGAGTGAGGAGTTTGCCGGTCTGTATCCCAGGGACGGCAGGCCGGGCCTGTCGCCGGGGCAGTTGGCGTTGGTATCGGTGCTGCAGTTCGCGGAGAACCTGTCCGACCGGGCGGCGGCGGATGCGGTGCGGACCAGGATCGACTGGAAGTACTCACTGGGGCGCCGACGAAGAGACCGTCTCCAAAGCCACCCGCGGCTACGACGCAGGCAAGAAAATCAACGGCCGCAAGCGCCACCTGGTCGTCGACACCCGAGGACTTCCCCTGCTGGTCATGGTCACCCCCGCCGACCTGCACGACTCCGCCGCGGCCAAGGAAGTCCTGTTCCGCCTCCGCCTCGTGCACCCCGAGATCACAATCGTCTGGGCCGACTCCGCCTACGCCGGAAAGCTCGTCGACTGGGCAAAACAGCACCTCAGCCTCACCATCAAGCCGGTCAGCCGCCCCAAGGACGCCTCCGGCTTTGTCGTGCTGCCCCGCCGGTGGGTCGTCGAACGCAGTCTCGCGTGGATGATGCACGCACGCCGCCACGCGAGGGACTACGAACGGCTCGTCCAGCACTCCGAAACCCTGATCACCTGGGCCGCCATCACCCTCATGACCAGACGCCTCGCCCGCAAAGGCGCCACCCCCAGCTGGACAAGGAAACCGGTGCCAGCCGACGCCTGACTGAATTTCTGTGATCCCTGGTCAGGAGGCCGCGTCATCTGGATGCTGAAAGTCATTCAGTGAGGGTGAGGAACGAAGGTCAGCATCCAACATGCGGATCAACACCAACCCGTCCGGTGGAGTCGGGCCCGCGCCACCGTTTGGTACAGGAGCTGTCACAGTCCGGTGAGGCCGCGGACAGTTGCAGTACCCGACCGAACGACCCAGATACCGCTGCCCGACGGGGTCTCTTCCGAGCGAGCCTTGAGATCTTCGACATCCACGGCCGGCGGCCACCGTGTTCCATGCTCCGACCAGCGCACCCCAACGAGACCGACGCCGGTCAGCTCGGCAGTACGCAGATCGGCTGTGGTGAAGTCGTCCAGAAACGCGTGCACCGAGTTCCTGTCGAGCGCCGGTGGTTCCCGGCGGAGCACCAGCCCGATGGCTCGGCGAACCTGGTTGGTGCGGATATCGATGATGGCGAGGGCGAGGGCGAGGTCGAGGGCGCGTGCGAGGTCGCGGTCGAGGGCGCGGGCGAGGTCGCGGTCGAGGGCGAGGTCGAGGTCTCGGGCGAGGGCGAGGGCGAGGTCGCCGGCCCGGTCGAGGTCGCTGTCGAGGGCGAGAGCGAGGTCGAGGGCGAGGTCGAGGATGCGGTCGAGGGCGCGGGCGAGGTCGAGGGCGCGGGCGAGGTCGAGGGCGCGGACGAGGTCGAGGTCGAGGACGCGGGCGCGGGCGCGGTCGAGGTCGCGGGCGCGGGCGCGGTCGAGGTCGCGGGCGCGGGCGAGGGCGCGGGCGAGGTCGCGGGCGAGGTCGCGGGCGAGGTCGCGGACGAGGTCGCGGACGCGGTCGAGGTCGCGGTCGCGGTCGAGGTCGCGGTCGCGGTCGAGGTCGCGGCTTGCGGCTGCAACGTCGGGGTGGTTGCGCAGGATCATACGGTCTGACGGATTGAGGGACCGAAAGAGCTTCTCCGCGGTGGTGTGATCCTGCGTCGTCTCATGCCTGGCGGGCTGACTGGTCGGCGTTGGCTCAAGGGGGGTGGGCAGGATGGCGGCCAGGCCGGCTCCGACGTCGAGCACCGCGTCAAGGCCGTCCGCGGCCGTGTCGTGGCGGGACTGAAGCAGGACTTCGCGCAGGCCGGCCTCGGTGTCGAGGACGTCGTCCAGTGCGTTGGTCAGGGTGCGCTGGTGGTGATGGAACCAGTGCTCCACGGCCTGGTCGCGGGGGTCGTGGTCGGGGTGGCGGGTCATTGCTCCTCCTCCCGTGCCTTGAGGTAGTCGGCCGCTGCGCGGCGGGCTTTTCTGAGGTTGGCGCGTACGGTGTCGGCGGGCAGGCCGAGGTGTTCGGCGATGTCGCTGGGCGTGAAGCCGGCCAGTGTCCACGCCAAAACCTGGCGCTGCCGGGGCGGCAGGCTGCGCAGCATGGGCAGCGTGTCGTGCCGGGTCTCCCACTCCCCGATGGCGTCCGGGCGGGCCAGCAATGACGTCGGTTCGGGAACCTCCTGGACGGGCTCCTCCTCGATGGCGGCGAACTTGCGCACCAGCGCGCGGGAGGCAACCTTGTACACCCATGGCCGGGGCGTGTGCAGTTCGCTCCAGCGCCGGTAGGCGCTGGTCATCGTGTCATGTGCGATGTCGGCGGCAACGTGCACGGCAGCGCCCTGATTGATGAGAAAGGCCACCAGAAGTCGGACAGTGCTGCAGTAGAAGGCGGAGAACTCCTCATCCATTTCACTCCGCACGCGGTGGCGTGTGACGGGTTCGGTCGCCGGGCCGTCGCCGCCGTCTGCCGAGTCGTTCTCGCTCACGCTGCCTGGTCCTCCCCCTCAGCCACTGTACGGGTGATCTTCATTCGAAGGCGGTGGCCATCGCCGCGCTGCTCATCAAGCTCCAGTCGAGCGCCGGAGGCTACTGCCCTGGTGACACGGACAAGGTACTGGTGCCGGGCCTCCTCACGACGTGTCCGCCACCGCAGCCGTAGCCACAGTCCGAGCAGAGCACATGCCTTGGCAGTGACGACCGAGCCGATCGCAATGACGGCTGCAGCTGTGTCCATCGGTGTCCTTCCCCTACTTCACAGTGTGGGCCGCTGTTTTGAAGCGGGCCTCATGAAGTAAGAGCCCCAGAGGACCTTGATCGTGAACTCCCCGCGCCTAAATACGCCGACCGGCACCGCGGCCCGTCCTGCACATCAACTCCGGTGCCACCGCAGCCGCCTGCGACCACGGACGATGCACGGGCACCCGCTGCGCGCGCCAAGGTGCCGCCCAGGGTTCAGAAACACGCACTGAGCTTGTTCTTTAACCTGCCGGGAGGTGCGAATTCGGGGAAAACCACCGGTGGTGGCACCGGCACCGGCAGGGAGCCCCCGAGACGGCGTCGGTGCCGGCCGGTCTGGACCCACACCCCTGTGGTGTGTCCGCACCGGGTCACCCGGAAGTCTTCTCGGCACGGTGCCGGGGGGCTTCGGTGGTCTGGTCGTTCTGGTGCCATCCGCTGGTGGCTTGCCGCCGGGGGTCTGCAGCCCCCCGGCAGTGTGAGCCGTCGGTCAGCTCAGCCGTGCGTCGGCGTAGACGGCCATCGCGTCGCGCTGGTAGACGGCCAGTCCGTCGGTGATCCGGTCGAAGTTCGTACGGAACTGAGGGTCGTCGACGTAGGTCTGGCCCAGTCCCTTGTACGCGGCCGCGCACGGGGTCCAGAACTGGCACACGCCCTGGTAGTGGGCGTCCACCTCGGCCTGCACCGCAGGATCGGCGACGGGTGTGCCGGTCACCATGAACTCCGCCATCCGGATCATCTGCGCCGTCACCTCACGCTGCCACTGCTCCATATCCTCGGCGGTCATCCCCGCGATGGCGCGCTGGGACTGCTCCCACTGCTCCGGCCACCGCTCGCGCGCGTCCGCCTCGTGGCGGTCGGACTCGAAGCCCTCGAACAGGTTCTCCGGCCTGTTGATCTTTGCCATGTCGCTGTTGTCCTTGCCTTCCTCCAGTTCGGCGATGGTGCGGCCGACCGTGCGGGCGAGCGTCTCGAGCCGGTCGCGTTCCGCAAGCAGTCGTTGGTGGTGCTCGCGGAGCGCGGCCAGCTGATCTACCTGGCTGTCCAGGACCGCCTGGATCTCGCGCAGCCCCAGGTCCAGGTCTCGCATCAGCAGGATCTGCTGCAGCCGCAGCAGATCGGCCTCCTCGTAGTAGCGGTGCCCGTTGCTCCCGATCCACGCCGGCGGCAGCAGGCCGATCTCGTCGTAATGCCGCAGTGTCCGGGACGTCACCCCGGACATCCGGGCCACATCCGCGATCGACCAGGCCATTGCCCCGCCCCCTCCATCACCGGGCCGGTCTCTCCGGCCACACCGAAGACGGTAGAAGTTGACGCGGCGGAAACCGCAAGCCGGAACCGGCACCGGATCGCGGAACCACGACTGCGGCTGTCCGAAGGCTCGACCCGCCGGACCTGACTGGCAACGGGTCTCAGCTTCCTTATGGTCTGGCCTCGAACGATGTCCCGAACGTGGTCGCTCGTACGAGGATTTCCGGGGACGTGAACACGGCCGCCGTCTGATCCTGTGCTCCGACCAAAGAGGCACTTGACCAGCACGAAGGCCGTGGGGGAATGAGTCTGCTGCAACCTGGCGTCCAGCGGGAAGCGTTCGCCGTAGCGTCACGCTTCCGGGACGACTTCTTCGACTGCCTGACCGTGCGCGGGGACACGCTGTTCGAGCTGACCGACGCATTGTTGTGTATGGACGGGCGGGTGACCACGCCGGTGGACCTCACGCTGACGGCTGAGCACCGGCGTGGACACGGCGCGATGTACGACGCGCTCAACTGCGGGAAGGTGGACGTGGCGCGGCTGCGGCAGGTGCTGGCTGGACTGCCGCAGCCCGGGGCCGCCGACGGGCGCTTGGTCCTGGCGGTGGATGTCACGCATTGGCTCCGGCCGGACGCGCCGACCAGCCCGGACCGCTTGTTCTGCCACGTCTACGGCCGCAGCGGTCGGTCCTCGGACCAGTTCGTGCCCGGCTGGCCCTACTCGTTCGTCGCCGTGCTGGAGTCGGGACGGACCTCGTGGTGCCAACTCCTGGACGCGCTGCGGCTGGGGCCCGCCGACGACGTCGCCGAGGTCACCGCCCGTCAGGTCCGGCGAGTGGTCGAGGACCTCATCGACATGGGCCGTTGGCAGGTGGGTGACCGCGACATCCTGGTCGTCTTCGATGCCGACTACGACGCTCCGCGCATGGCCTATCTGCTGGAAGGGCTGCCGGTGGAGGTCCTAGGTCGGATGCGCACGGAGGACCGCGTGATGCGCAAGCCGGTCCCGGTGCCGTGGATCTCGCCGCCGCAGGGCGGACGCCCACCGAAGCATGACAAGGAGTTCCGCTTCGCCAGGCCCGACACCTGGGGCGAGCCTGATGCCGCGACCGTGCAGGTCACTGACCGCTATGGGACCGCTCGCGCGATGGCCTGGGACCGCATCCACCCTCGTCTGACCACCCGCTCCGCGTGGATCGACCACACCGGCGAACTGCCCATCATCGAGGGCGCGTTGATCCGTCTGGAGGTCGATCGTCTGCCGGGCGGACACGATCCACTCCCGATCTGGCTGTGGTCGTCGGCCACCGGCCTGACCGTCGCTGAAGTCGACCTGCGCTGGCAGGCTTTCCTCCGCAGATTCGACCTGGAGCACACCTTTCGAATGATCAAACAGACGCTGGGCTGGACCCGTCCCAAGCTCCGCACCCCCGAGGCCGCGGACCGGTGGACCTGGCTGGTCATCGCGGCCCACACCCAACTCCGCCTCGCCCGGCCGCTGGCCGTGGACCTCCGCCGCCCCTGGGAACGGCCCGCCGAGCCCGGCCGCCTCACTCCCGCCCGCGTCCGCCGCGGGTTTCGGAACCTCCGCCCGAACTTGCGCTGCCCGGCCCGTGCACCGAAACCCAACCGGCCCGGTCCTGGGAGGCCACTCGGCTCGAAGAACCGGCGCCCTGCGACCCGCTACGACGTGGGCAAGACGGTCAGGCGGCCCGAGACCATCGCCGCACGTGACCAGGTCAGACCATAAAGAACAAGCTCAGAAGCTGTGTCTGAAGCCTCTTTCCGCTGGTCACCGTGTTATGAAGCGTGGCGGGGCCCTGCTTGCCGTTCGTTTCGGCGTCGATGGGCGGGCTTCCGAACGGCAACCACCGGGGCGCTCGGGAAGGAACGAGCTTCTCAGCCCGCGCCCGCGTTACGCTTCCGCGCGCCGGTTGCGGAACACCCTCCGCTCCGCGTGGCATAGCCGCCTAGCGGAGAAACGGGAGTGGGACGCGGGCAGTGTGGTGGGTAGGGGACGCGCAGCGTGTGCGCAGACTGTGGTGGACGGCTGCGTTGGTGGGCACCGGTCTGGTCCAGGTGGCCGTCGTCGTGCTCGCCGACGAGAGCGCGATGGAACGGTGGACGCCCGCTCTGGGAGTCGTGGTCTCCGTGCTGGGGCTGCTGTCCACTCTGACGCAGAGCGGGTCCGGCACAGGGGAAGGCTGGGGCACAGATTGGCTGAAGGGCCGGGCGGACGCCCTGGCCGAGGCGGTGGAGGACATGTGGGCGGCCGAGGCGCGGCTGCGCAGGTTGCAGGATCCCGAACCGCTGCCCGTTCGATGGAGCGCGGTGGACGCGCCGCTGGCCGATCACGACGAGAATGTGCGGCTGGGCGCCGAAGCACACGCTGCCCTGAGAGCAGGGCAGTTGAGCGACGTGCGCGCGGCTTTCCTCGCCGTCCCGTCCCGTCGTGTGGTCGTGCTGGGGCCGCCCGGGTCCGGGAAGACGATCCTGGCACTGAAGCTCACCCTGGATCTGCTGGCAGCCCGGGAGCCGGGGGACGCCGTACCCGCCGTGCTGCCCGTCGGCACATGGGACGCCGTCCGGCAACCCTTGCGGGCCTGGATGGCCGCCCGGATCGCGGCCGACTTCCCTGCCCTGGCCGTCAGGGTGCCAGGCGGCGGCACGCTGGCGGACGCTCTGGTCGCCGCCCGTTTGGTGATGCCGGTCCTGGACGGCTTTGATGAACTGCCTGAGGCACAGCGGACGTCGGCGATGCGCCGTCTCAACGCCGAACTGGACGCGGACTCGCCCCTGTTCCTCACCAGTAGGACCGCCGCCTACGCCGCCACTGTGGAGGCCTGCGACGTACTCACGGCTGCCGCGGTCGTCGAACTCTCCCCGCTCTCCTTGACCGATGCTGCCGCCTATCTGAGCCTGACCTCGCGTCCCAGGCGCATGCCGGATGGACAGATCGGCACGGCCTGGAGCGCGACACTGGACCGTCTGGCCGCGCCCAGTGGGCCGCCCGAGCACGCCCTGCGGCAGGTGCTGAGCAGGCCCCTGATGGTGGCCATGGCGCGCGCGGTCTACGGCGACGGTACCCGCGACCCCGGGGAGCTGCTGGACGGCCGGTTCAGCACGGCCACGCAGATCGAGGAATACCTGCTCGCGGCGTTCGTGCCGGCGGTGTTCGGCGAGATGAGCGGATCGCGCCGCACATCCGCGGAGGCCCAGCGGTGGCTTGGGTTCCTCGCCCGTCACCTGCGGCATCGCGGTACTGGGCAGCTGGCTTGGTGGGAGTTGCAGAGCGCGGTGCCGTGGGTGGTGCAGTTGCTGGCGCCGGGGGCCCTGGCTGCGTGCTTGTCCGTCGTGGCGGCTGGCGGCGTCATGATGCTCGTGGCACCGGACACGATGCGCGAGTTGTGGGTCAGTGGGGAACTGGCTGAAATGACGAGCAACGTGGGAGGAGTTATTGCCGGGTGCATTGTGGGTCTGGCCATCCTGATAGATCGGACAGGCACGGCCTCACTGCGCCGATTGATGGTGAAGGCCGCCTTAGCGTCCGCCGTCCTGGGCATCCTCATCGGTGTCACTGCCGAGCCTCTCTACGGAGCCTCCATCGCGAACCTGGGGGATGCCTGGCTCTTCCGTTTTCTATCGGGCGTCCTCTTCGGCACTGCTGTGTCGGCGGTGTTCGCGGCGGCCGAAGTCACGGCCTCTCCCGCGCCGCTGGGTCTGCCCTGGGCGGGTCCGACGGTCACCCGCCAGCTCGGTGTGGCCGCCGTCCTGGTGCTGTTCGGCGTGGCGATCCTGGTCCTGGACCCCTTCTCCCCGGCCAGCGGTGTGTGGCGCGCCAGTGCGTTGGCGGTCCTCGCGTGCGCGGCTGCGGTGGCCGTCTTCCGCATTCAGCGGGGCGGAACGCGCAGGGCTCGATACCGAGGGCCAGGCCGACAGCAGGTCTTGCGGTTTTGCCAGGGTCTGGTCCGCGGGACGGCTGTGTGCCTCCTGGTGGGTCTGGCACTCGGTCCCGCTATCGGGGCCATGATGGGCACCATCATTGAATGGCGGGCCGCTCGCGCCGGGACCGTACACTCTGATGCCGCCATCCAGGAGTCGCGCACGGGAATCCGCCGCGCGACCACCGGCGCTTGGACCTTTGCGGCATACCCCGACGGCACCAAGACAGCCGAACCGGCCAAGCGGGTCAGGCTGGTCCTGATGAAGAACACCCGCAACCCCGCGGAAGCGTGGACGTACGCGCCACCCGGACCCGGTCGGGCGTGCCAGGAACCGGACCGGCGGTGCAACACACGCCTCGCCTGGGTGCGGTTCACCACGCAGGACGGGATCTGGCACGTCCGGATCGCCGGTCACGACGCGCGCGACCTCACACTCCTCTCCTCCCTGCGCCCGCCGGCCGCTTGGTGGTTCTGGCAGATCGGCCGCTGGGGCCTTGTGGAGAACTGCGTCAAGGGCGGTATCGTCTCCGGCCTCGTGCTCGGCATCATCGGGGGCTGCGCCTGCGGCGTCTACCGCTGGCTCGACACACCCGCCGACCTGACCCGCGCCGCGAGTCCGCCCGCCAGCCTGCGGGGTGACCGGCTCGCCGTGCTGACTCGGGGCGCTGCGGCCACCATCGCAGGATCCGCCGCCAGCGCCCTTCTCCTGCTGACTACGGCAGACCGGTACGGGATGCACGGCATGTCACTCCAAATGGCGCTGGTCATGGGCCCGCTGGCGCTGAGCCTGAGCGCGTACGGCCGGCTGACGGTCGCGCGGATCTGGCTCGGCGCCACCGGCCGACTGCCGTGGCGGCTGATGACCTTCCTCGACGAGGCCCACACGCGGGGCGTGCTACGCCAGTCCGGCGCACGCTACGAGTTCCGGCATCTCCGGCTTCAGGAGTGTCTTGCAGCAACGGCCGAATCAGGCGAGAGGGATGCCACGGCTGCCTGGACTGCGCGGTGATCGATGCGCGGATGAACCGTTCCGCACCAACCCGAGCGTCTCCCACTACCCTCGCCGGCCTGAGTACGTGCTTCCGATCCACGGCCTGGTGGGTGGACGGCTCTGGAGCGCCACTGCGCCGACCGCGACCACGCTGTGCACCGTGCGATCACCCGAGCCGTCCGGGCCCGTCGCGGCCCGCCAGCATCGCCAGCACCTGCTTCTCGTACACCAGGAGCGCCTGTGTGGCCTCTACCATCTCCTTGAAGGTATCGGCTAAGACCGTGTCCTATGTGGTGAGGCGGACGTTGAGCTGGTCATGGGGCGGGGTATGTGGAGTTGGATTGTTCCGGACGGGCTGTGGGAGATCGCTGAGCCGCTGATCCCACCGTCGAAGGTGCGGCCG
>NZ_JBQQBX010000059.1:0-29848 GCF_052245475.1 Streptomyces sp. 7N604
CCAGAGCCTCCTGCGGGAAGCGGCCCTCCTCGTCCACCTCGGCGGCGAACGGCGCGATCTTCGCCTCGGCGAGCGAGCGCACCGACTCGCGGAGCATGTCGTGCTCCTCCGACGGCCGGTAAAGGTCAAAGACTTCAGACATCACATCTCCTCGGCATGGCACTAAGTACCCTCGATTATGCACACTGAGTGCCATCCGGGGAATCTCCCTCGGTGTATCTTCGTGCCATGAGTGAGTCACGCAACCATCAGCACCGGGACGGTCTGGGCGAGTCGACGGAGACCGAGAAGCCGCCCATGAGGGACCTGCTGATCTCCGCCGCTTTCGAACTCTTCGCGGAGCGTGGCTACGACGGCACGACCATCGATGACATCGTGCGTCTGGCCGGAGTCGGCCGCAGGTCCTTCTTCCGGTACTTCCCCACCAAAGAAGACGTGGTCTTTCCCGACCACGAACGGGTCTTGGCCGACATGGTCGGCTATCTACAGGAGGGTGAGCAGGATCCGGACCCTGTGGGCCGGGCCTGTGGAGCGGCACGTCTGGTGATGCGCATGTATGCCGAGAACGCGGACTTCTCCGTCAAGCGGTATGCGCTCACCCGGAAGGTGCCGGCGCTCAAGGCGTATGAAATCTCGGTCGTCTGGCGCTATGAGCGCGCCCTTGCCGCTTACCTCCAGCGCCGGTTCGCCACCCTGCCCGATGGGGGTGCTCGAGCGTATGCGGTCGCGGCGGGGGTCGTGGCCGCGCACAACTACGGGCTGCGCGCCTGGCTTCGCTCCGGGGGCCGCGGGGACGTGGGTACAAGCGTCGACCCCGCTCTCGAACTGGTGCACCGCACCTGGAGTGACCCGGAGGACACCGTCGTCCTCATTGCTCGCGGCAACACCCCCCTCTGGCGGGTCGTCCAGCGACTCGAGGGAGCGCTCGGGGATGAGCACACGAGAAAACAAGGGAACTAAGTGCCACATATGGGGGTACTGAGTTCCCTCTGCTCTCGAGTTGCTGAGGCCGCCGCGCGGCTAGAGGATTCCGCATTCGTTGGCGCGGGCCAGGGCTTCGATGCGATTGCGAGCTCCCAGCTTCTCCAGTGTTCGCTGGAGATAGGTCTTGACCGTGTTGCGGGTAAGGTCGAGGGCTTCGGCGATCTCCGGGTTCGTCTCTCCCATCGCGACTCTGCGCAGGATTTCGTACTCGCGGCGGGTGAGACCGCTTTCTTTGAGCTTCCTGCGCAGCAGCACGTTGAGGTCGTGTTCGATGTCGGTGCAGATCACGCGTTCGCCGGCGTTCACCCGGCGGATGATGTCCACCAGGTCCGAGCGCTCGGTGTCCTTGACGATGAGCGCGTGGGCTCCGGCGCCGAGGGCTGCGTTCAATGCCGCGTGCTCCGGATACGCGGTGAAGATCACCACCTTGACTCCGGGGGAGTGCGAGCGCAGCGCGCGGATCACCTCAGGGGCGAGCATGTCGGGCAGCCGCAGGTCGAGCAGGACGACATCGGGATGGAGTCGTCGCACGGCGGTGATGGCCTCACGCCCGGAGCGTGCGTATCCCGATACGGTGATCCATGAGGTGCTACCGAGCGCCATGGTGACGCCGTCGAGGACGATCGGGTGGTCGTCCACGACCAGCACATGGACTGCCGTCGTGGTCATGCGGGGACCCACGCCTGGACGGTCACGCCACCGTCTTCGTTACGCCCGATGTTCAGCCGCCCGCCCACTCGCGCCAGACGCTCGGACATGGTCGGCAGACCGAGCCCTTCGGACGTCTTCCCGGCAGTCGGCAGCCCCACGCCGTCGTCGGCGATCCTCACGGTGACCCCGTTGGAGGCGGCGAACACGCTGAGCACGACGGAACGTGCTTTGGCGTGTTTCTCCACGTTCAGCAGCGCTTCCCGCGCGGTGTCGGTGAGCGCCCTGATGTGCGCCGAGGGCATGGCCGGCAGTTCGGTGACCGTGATGAGGCGGGCGACGATACCGGTGCGCTCGGTGAAGGCGCGGCAGTCGCCGCGCAGGGCCACGCCCAGGGTGACCTGTTCTGGCGGGGCACTGAGCGCGTGCAGCGACCCGCGCAGGGCGGCCGCCGCCTCCACGGCCTGCTGCTCGATATCTCCCAGCCGGGCCTGGAGGCCGTCTCCAGAGGGCAGTTCGTCGACCAGCGTGCGGATTCCTGCGCCGATGGTGAAGAGCATGGCGCCGACGGTGTCGTGGAGTTCGATGGCGACACGGCGACGGTCCTCATGGACCGCGACCTCGGCAGCGTGCTTGGCCCGCTCGGCGACGACCGCAGCGGCCGCGGCACGGCTGGCGGCCTGCTCCAGCACCTGCGTCGTCCGGTCGCCGAACGACGCCTCGAACCGGTTGGCCCCGTACAGCACACCCAGCAGCCGGTCCTCATAAACCATGGGCACGGCGATCATCGCGCCCAGGCCCTCGATCTCCACCTGCGGCTTGAAGTGGTGCGTAATGCTCTCATCGTGCCGGTAGTCGCTCACCCACAGCGGGCGGCGGCGCAGGAGAACCTGCCCGCCGAGCCCGCAGCCCGTGGGCACGACGAGTCCGTTGATTGCGGGCGTGCGGGTGTTCACCGTGTGCCGCAGCACGATCTGGTCGCCGCCGTCCGGTTCGCCGACCCATGCCACATCGACGCCGCTTGAGGCCGGTACGTCGTCCACGATCCGGCGCATCGCGACGGAACCGTCGAGCAGGGCGAGGATCTGGCTGTAGCCCTCGGTGAGCTCGAACAGCACGTTCGGCTGCGGCGCCCTGCGCCGCTTCGGTGCCACAACAGTCATGGTAGAACGCCTCCTGCCGGGCCCACCATGGCCAACCAGCCCATGATCACGATCCCGTCGCCCTCATGGTCACCCTGCCCGCCCTGCGGCGCCATCTCCAGGTGGAGACCTCCGCGGGGGACTATGCGGCCGCTGCCAGCGCGCGCAGGATCTCGCCACCCGCCGGAGCAGGCGGGGTAGCGACGGAGGCTCGGATGCTCCAGATCCGCAATCTGCAAGTGAGCTATGGCGGGGCCGTGCTGGCCCTGAGGTCGGTGTCCCTGGACGTGCCGGAGGGCGCGGTGGTGGCCGTGCTCGGCAGCAATGGCGCCGGGAAGACGACCCTGCTGCGCTCGGTGGCGGGCACACTCGCCGACTACAGGGGGGCGGTCGATCAGGGAGCGATCGAGTTTGCCGGTACCAGCACGGTCGGCCGGTCGGCGTCGGCGATGGCCGAGGCCGGCGTGGTGCTGGTGCCGGAGGGCCGCCGGATCTTCACCCGCCTGACGGTGGCCGAGAACCTGCGGGCCGGCGGATTCGCGGTGCGGGACCGGGCTCGCAAGGCAGCCGCCCTGCGCCGGGTGCACGAGCTGTTCCCCCTCCTGCACGAGCGGCGCGACCAGCGGGCCGGCCTGCTCTCCGGAGGCCAGCAGCAGATGCTCGCCATCGGCCGGGCCTTGATGGCGTGCCCGCGGCTGCTGCTGATCGACGAGCCCTCCCTGGGGCTCGCGCCGCGCATGGTCGGACGCATCGGGGATGTCGTCAAGGAGATCAATGCTCAGGGCACGACGGTTTTGCTGATCGAGCAGAACGCGACCATGGCGCTCGGTGTCGCCTCCCACGCCTTCGTACTCACGGTCGGCGCCGTCACCCTGAGCGGTAGCGCCGCCGAGCTCGCGGCCGACGAGTCCGTGCGGGAGCTGTACCTGGGCCGGGCCACGGACCAGGCCGCCGAGCAGGCCGAAGCCCGCGAACCGGCGATCGCGGGCTCCGGCCGTACCCCGCTGCTGGGGCGGTGGACGCCATGACCGAACACCCCACCACAGCCCACGACGGCGTCGAGCCCGTGCTCACCGTCGCTGGCGTGACCGTCCGCTTCGCCGGCGTCACAGCACTGGACGACGTCTCCTTCGCCGTGGCGCCCGCCGCCATCCACGCGATCATCGGACCCAACGGCGCCGGGAAGTCGACACTGTTCAACGTGCTGTCCGCCGTCTACCGGGCCGACAGCGGATCGGTGCACTTCCGCGGCACCGAGCTGACCCGGCTGCGACCGCACCAGCTCGCCCGCCTGGGCGTCGCCCGTACCTTCCAGAACATAGCCCTGCTGCCGGGCAGCTCCGTCACCGAGAACCTGCTCCTGGGCAGGCACGACATCATGCGGCCCGACCTCAAGCAGCCATGGCCGCGCGCCGGCCACCGCCGCACCGCACGCAGGCACCTTCAACGGGTACAGGAAATCGCCGCGTTCACCGGACTCGCCGACCTCAAGGACACTCCCGCCGGCGAACTCTCCTACGGCGACAGCAAGCGGGTGGAGATCGCCCGGGCGCTGTGCCTGGAGCCCGAACTTCTCCTCCTCGACGAGCCGGCCGCCGGCATGAACGCCCACGAGACCGCGGCCATGGCACACCTCATCCGCGACATCCGCGACAGCCTCGGCATCCCCGTCCTCCTCGTGGAGCACGACATGGGACTGGTCATGGGCATCGCCGACCGCGTCACCGTCCTCGACTTCGGCCGCCGCATCGCCGACGGCACCCCGGCCCAGGTGCAGCAGGACCCCGAAGTGCTGCGCGCCTACCTCGGCAGCGGCGACGACACGCCCCCGCCCGGCACCGGGCCCGCCACCGAACCGGACGGCCGCCAGCCGCACACGGCCCCGACACCCCAGGAACGCTGACATGCACACCTTCCTCCAGCTGCTGATCGGCGGCATGTCCCTCGGCGCCGTTTACGCCCTGCTCGCACTCGGCTTCGTGGTGGTGTTCAAGGCAGGCGGGGTCGTCAACTTCGCTCATCCGGCGTTGCTCATGGTCGGGGCCTACTTCACCTCACGCTTCAGCACAGCCGACCACTTCCCCTTCCCTCTCGCGGTCCTGATGGGGGTGGCCATCGCCGTCACTCTCGCCCTGGTGGTGGAACGCCTTCTGGTGCGCAACGTGGCCGGCCACGCGATCCTCGCGGTCAGCATCATGACCATCGGCGTGGACGTGCTCGTGCAGACCGAGATCACCCGCCGGATCGGTATCGACGTCCTGCCCATGGGTGACCCCTGGGGCAGCAGCGTCGTCACCATCGTGGGCCTGACCGTGCCGCAGACCCGGCTGATCGCACTGGCCGTCAGCGTCGTGCTCATCGCCGCCTTCCTCGCCTGGTTCCGCTTCTCCAGCTGGGGCGTGGCCATGCGCGCCACCGCCGAGGACCCTGCGACCGCCTCCCTGATGGGCATCCGGCGCAGCCGCATCTCGGCGACCTCCTGGCTGATCGCCGGGGCGCTCGCCGCGATCGCGGGCCTGTTCATCACCGTCTTCCCCTCACCCGGGCTGGAACCGGCTACCGCCGCGGTGGCCCTGCGGGCGTTCCCCGCCGCCATCATCGGCGGTCTCGACTCGGTCGGCGGCGCCGTCGTCGGAGGGCTCGTGGTGGGCGTCACCGAGGCGCTCGCCCAGGGATACGCCGAGCAACTCTCCCCGCTCGGCACCGGCTTCCACACCGTCATGCCCTATCTCGTCATGGTGCTGGTGCTGCTCGCCCGGCCCACCGGCCTGTTCGGAACCAAGGAGCTGCACCGTGTCTGACTCCTCGCTCGCCACCTCCGCACCACCCGACCCTGACCAGGACGGGCAGCCGGCGAAGGCGACCCCCCGCCCTCAGCGGCTCATCGCTCGTACCTGGACCGGCTGGCGCCACTCGAGGACTGGGCCGCTCGCGGGCGCCTTGGGCCTCGCCGTCCTGCTCGTCCTGCCGTTCTATGCGGAGGCGTTCTGGCTCCAGCTGGGCCTGTTCGTCTTCGCCACCGCGGTTGCCGCCCTCGGTATGACGCTGCTGCTCGGCCAGGTCGGCATGCTCTCCCTCGGCCATGCCTTCTTCATCGCTCTCGGTGCCTACGGCTACACCTATTTCGCCGCGGACGGCGCGGACGGCCGGGCCGGCCTCGGCCTGCCGCCGCTGATCGCCGCCGTGTTCGCGGTGGCACTCGCCGGATTCATCGGCCTGCTCTTCAGCCCGGTCGCCGCCCGGCTGCGCGGCATCTACCTCGGCATCGCCTCCCTAGGCCTGGTCTTCGTCGGCCAGCACGTCCTGGTCAACGCCGAAGCGCTCACCGGCGGGGTCAACGGCCGTGATGTGCCGGCCTTCAGCGCGCCCGGCCTGACCTTCGAGAACGTTCCCGGTCAGACCCTGTTCGTGCTCGGCGTGCCCTTCCAGCGCGAGGAACGCCTGTGGTACCTCGCCCTCGGCACGCTCCTGGCCGCCCTCGTCTGCTACCGCCTGCTGGTGCACTCCCGCGCCGGACGGGCTCTGCGCGGGATACGCGACCACGAGGTGGCCGCCGCCGCGATGGGCGTGAGCGTCGTCCGCTACAAGGCCTACGCCTTCCTGGTGTCCTCGATGTTCGCCGGCCTCGGCGGCGTCCTGCTTGCCCTGGCCTTCCGCCGCATCATCCCCGAAACGTTCGGGGTGGCCTTGTCCATCGAATACCTGGCGATGATCGTCATAGGCGGGCTCGGCTCCGCGGGCGGCGCCGTCTTCGGCGCCGCGTTCGTCGCCTCCCTGCCGCCCGTCCTGGAGCGCTATGCAACCCAGCTCCAGGGCACAGGCACCAGCACCGGCGGCCTCACCGCGGCGGTCGTGGCCAAGTTCGTCTACGGCGCCGCCATCGTGCTGATCATCCTCTTCGAACCAGGCGGCGCCGCGTCCTTGCGCAGCCGCCTGCGTCGGCTTGGCAGTCGGCGCCGCGCCAAGGCCGCCGAAAGCTCCACCGCCCCCGCATCCCCCACCCACCCCTGACCCACCCACCACTCGAGAGAGGTCCACCATGGCCAACTCCTCCAGCACCCGCACCCGGCGCAGAGCCCGCACCACCCTCGCCACCTGCCTCCTGCTCGGCATCGCCGTCACTGCCGGCTGCTCGACAAAGGCGACCACCACGCAAGACGGCAGCGGCCAGGGAGCCGGCGAGATCGCCACCGGACCCGGCGTCACCGACAAGACGGTCAAGCTGGGCGTGATCACCGACCAGACCGGAGTCTTCGCCGGGCTGGCCAAGTCCGTCTTGCAGGGACGCGACTTGTTCTGGACCGAGAAGAACAAGGAGGGCGGGGTGTGCGGCCGCAAGGTCGAGTTCGTGGTGAAGGACCACGGCTACCACACCCAGCAGGCCGTCTCCGCCTACAGCCAGGTCAAGGGCGAGGTCCTGGCCCTCCAGGAGCTGCTCGGCTCCCCGATGATCGCCGCGCTGCTCCCGACCATCAAGTCCGACGAGATGCTCAGCCTGGCCGTGTCCTGGTCCTCCGGCCTCCTGGACAACCCCTACGTGGTCGTCGCCGGCACCACCTACGACGTAGAGATGATCAACGGCCTGCAGTACCTGGTCGACTCACGGAAGCTGCGCCGCGGGGAGACCGTAAGCCACATCTACCTCGAAGGCGACTACGGCCAGAACGCCCTGGAGGGCAGCCGCGCCGCAGCCAAGAAGCTCGGCCTGAAACTCAAAGAGCACAAGATCAAGCCGACCGACACCGACCTCACCGCCCAGGTGACCTCCTCGCGTAACGCCAAGGCCAAGGCCGTCCTGCTCACCACCACCGCGGCCCAGACCGCCTCCGCCGTGTCCGTCGCCGAGGCCTCCGGATTCGACGCGACCTTCCTCGGCTCCAACCCCTCCTTCAGCCCAGCCCTGTTGAGCGGCTCCGCGAAGAAGGCCCTTCACAAGCGGTTCCTCCTCGTCAGCTCCACCGCCCCGTTCTCCTCCAAGGCGGACAAGCCCTCGACGGTCCGCAAGGCGTTCACCAAGAAGTTCTCCGGCCAGCCCACCTCGTATGTCATGTACGGCTACGCCCAGTCCGAGATCATGGCCGAGATCCTGCAGGAGGCCTGCGACAACAAGGACCTCACCCGGGCGGGCCTGCTCAAGGCGATGCGCGGCCTCTCCGACGTGGACACCGACGGCTTGATCGCCCCCCTCGACTACAGCAAGTCCGGCGCGATCCCCGCCCGCCAGGTCTACATCCTGCGCCCCGATGCCAAGGTGGCCGGCGGCCTCCGCATCGCCCAGGACCTTTATTCCTCGGAACTCGGTGACTCATACGAGCCGGCGAAGTAGTACGCGCCGACGCCCCCTTGTTCAGGCCCTCGATCAGGAGACATTCCGACATGGACGATCCCACACCCATGCGCAGCACCATGCAGAACGTTCCGCTCCAGGTCGCAAGACTCCTCCAGCACGGCGCGACGCTGCACGGCGGCAGCGAAGTCGTCACCGCCACCGAAGACGGGATGCGCCGCGCCACGTACTCAGCCGTGGGCCGCAATGCTGCCCGGCTGGCTCACGCGCTGGCGGACCTCGGAGTGGGCCCGGGCGACCGGGTGGCGACGTTCATGTGGAACAACCAGGAGCACCTGGAGGCCTACCTGGCCGTACCCTCCATGGGCGCCGTCATCCACCCCCTGAACATCAGGCTCTTCCCCGAGCAGATCACCTACATCGCCAACCACGCCGAAGACCGCGTCGTCATCGTCGACGACTCCCTGCTGCTCACCTTCGCCTCCATCCTTCCGCACTTGAGCACCGTGGAGCACGTCATCGTCAACGGCGACGCGGACCCCTCGGTCCTGCCCTGCGCCCCCTCCACCGTCCACCGCTACGCCGGCCTGCTGAAAGGCCGGCCGGACACCTATCCCTGGCCCGACGTCGACGAGCAGCAGGCAGCCGGCATGTGCTACACCTCCGGCACCACCGGCAACCCCAAGGGCGTCATCTACAGCCACCGCTCGCTGTACCTGCACTCCCTCGGGATCAGCCTGCCGGACATGTTCGGCATCTCGGTACGCGACCGCGTCCTCGCCATCGTCCCCCAGTTCCACGCCCAGGCATGGGGCCTGCCCTACGCCGCCTTCCTCACCGGGGCATCACTCGCCATGCCCGACCGCTTCCTTGGCCCCGAACCGCTCGCGAAGTTCATTGAGGCGGCACGGCCCACCATGGGCGCCGCAGTGCCCACGGTGTGGCAGGGGCTGGCCGACCACCTCGACCAGCACCCGCAGATCGACATCTCCTCGCTGTCCGAGGCCATCGTCGGCGGCTCCGCATGCCCGCCGTCGCTCATGCGGACCTACGACCAGCACGGTGTGCGGCTCCTCCATGTCTGGGGCATGACTGAGATGTCGCCGCTGGGCACGCTGTGCCGCCCCCCGAAGAACGCAGACGGCGAAAGCGAGTGGGACTACCGGCAGACCCAGGGGCGCTTCCCCGCCCCGGTCGAGGCCCGCCTCATCGACGCCGACGGCTCCCAGGTGCCGTGGGACGGGCAAAGCGTCGGAGAACTCGAGGTCCGCGGACCATGGATCACCGGCTCGTACTACCTCGATGACGACCCGTCCAAGTTCCACGACGGCTGGCTGCGCACCGGCGACGTGGGAACGATCACTCCCGACGGCTATCTGTCCCTCACCGACCGCGTCAAAGACGTCATCAAGTCCGGGGGCGAGTGGATCTCCTCCGTCGAGCTGGAGAACCACCTCATGGCCCACCCCGCCGTGGCCGAGGCGTGCGTCGTCGGCGTGCCGGACGACAAGTGGGGTGAGCGCCCGCTGGCCATCGTGGTCCTCCGTAACTCCGGTCAGGGGGCGACCTATCAGGAATTGCGCACGTTCCTCGCGGAGAAAGTGGCCTCATGGCAGCTCCCCGAGCGGTGGGCACAGGTACCCGAAGTGCCCAAGACATCGGTGGGCAAATTCGACAAGAAGGTGCTGCGCAGCCTGTACGCGGACGGTGCGCTGGATGTGCACCTCATCGCCTGAACCACCCCCTCGCTCCCTGTCCCACTCCCGCACACCCCCAGGACACCCATGAACTGCCTCCCCACGCATCCAGGCCAGGACCCCGAACCGGCCGCAGCCTTGTACCTCAGTCGACTCGACCACGAGTCCCTGTACTCCAACACAGAGCTGCGCCAGGCCATCTCCGAGACGACCGCGGAACTCAACGAACCGGATGCACTCATCCACGGCTACACAACAGCCCTGTTGCGCCTCGACGAGGCGGATGACCGCGCCGGCCACGCCCGCCGGAAGTGGGCTCTGCGCATGGCCGCCGATCTGACCCGGGACCAGGCGAACGACGCCTGCGGCGAGGAGCACGCGGGTGCGGGGCGGCCCGCCCCGCACCTGAGACGAGCCTCATGAGTCATCACGCGGCCCCACCTCCGTGGCACAACAACTCCCAACCGGGACCCGGTCTACGGCCTGGAGGCCGACCTGCTCAGGCTGCGGGCCGAACGCCTGCGGCGCTGTCCCCGGTCCGTACCGTGGCAGGCGCGGTCGTCGCCCTGTACCTGCTGAACGCTCCCCTGGGGAACGAGGCACGGGCTTCGCGGGCACACCGCTCATCGGCCCGCTGACCATCGGCCTCGCCATGAGCCTGCTGGTGTGCGTACCACCACCAGGGCCGCTTGGTGGTACGCACACCACGCGAGGACCTCCCTCGACCCGCTGACGCAGCATCTGCGCGCCCACGGCCCGCACCGGGAGGGAAAGAGGTGATCAATTCCATGAACACCCAGAACCTCAATATCTCCACCCTGGTGGGACTTCCTTTCGCCGTCGCTGCCTCTGCGATCCTTCCGGTGCTCCTGTACACCCTGTACTGGAAGGGCTTCACCACTAGGGGCGCGACCTGGGGCATCTTCGGAGGACTCCTCTCCGCCATGCTGTTGGTGCTCTTCTCGCCGGCCGTGTCGGGGAATCCGACCGCCCTCCCGCCGGACTCGGACTTCGCGATCTTCCCGCTCCGCAACCCCGGATTGGTCTCGATTCCGATCGGCTTCCTGCTGGGCTGGCTCGGATCGGTCCTCGACCCGCACGGGCCGGGCGATGCGAAGTTCACCGAGGTCGACCGCCGCATCGCCGCCGGCACCAGGACCGGCTGAACCAGAACCACGGGTACGGGTACGGGCCCCCGGTCCGCTCACCGCCTGGCCCAGGGTCCTCTCCGGTCACGAACGGCCAATCCCCCGAATTCGGATCACCCACTGCCCCATCTCGCCGATGAATCAGCGGCAGCAGTCCCGCGCAGTGCAGGTCGCCAGTTCGAACCACACGGTCTTGCCGCGGCCCCGGGACCGCACGCCCCACTGCCGGGCAAGCATGTCGAGCAGCTGCAGGCCTCTCCCCGACTCGCTGTCCGGCGACTGCGGACGGAGCTGGGGCAGGGCGGCGTGGCCATCGGTCACTTCGCAGAGCAGGGTTCCGTGCCGCCTGCTCAGGCTCAGCGTGACCGGGCCTGCCCCATGGGTCACCGCATTGGTCACCAGTTCGCTGACCAGCAGCTCGGCGGTATCGGAATGCTCGTCCAGTCGCCAGCTCAGAAGCTGCTGCCGGGTGATTTGCCTCGCCCGCCCCGGCCCTTCCAGGTCCGGCGGCACGACCCAGGAGGGCCGCCGATCCGGGAGGCCTGCGCCGGTGCGCTGCCGAGAAACGCGGGGGCTGCTGATGATGAGGCGGTGGCTGGCCATGATGCCCTCCGCGGGTGAAGTCCTACGACCGAACACCTGCGCAAAGCTCGCTGCGAACCTTGGCGTGGCGGCTCACTTGCGCCGATGTCCTTCTCTTCACACCCTCCGCGCACACGGCATCCCTCCCTAAGAGGCTGATCCCCACACTGCGGACATAGGACTTGTGGTCGGGTCACAATCCAGGGCGTAACCTGGGAAGACGCCGAGGCGCAGCCGCCCTGGTCAGCAGAGCGCAGTGGGAGCGTGCCCATGGAAGCGCGGGAGACTGACATGGAGCCAGGCGTCCGCCGTATCGTCGAGGCGATCGAGAGAACCCTCGACCAGGTGGTCGCCACCGCAGTGGAGGCGATCTGGGAACAGGTACCCGCGTATGGAGACAACCCGGACGAGAGACTCCGCGATGATGTGACCGTCCATGTGGACGTGATCTTCCGCGCCTGGGTGAACAGCGTGAGGGAGAAACGGCCGGCGCGTCGCAGCGACTTTCCGATCACCGCTGATCAGGCCGCACGTCGTGTCCGCCAGGGCATCTCATTGTCCGACTTTCTCCAGGCCTACCGCGTCGCCCAGCTCGCCTTGTGGGAAGCCGTGCTCAGCGTGTCACAGGAGGATCCCCCGGCCCGTGAAGCTGCGCTGTCGATGGTAGAGAAAGTCATGCACATGATTGAGGTGGGGAGCTCGGTCGCCGCGGAGGGATATCTCTACGCCCAGCAACACCAGCTCGCCGAAACCGACCGGGTCCGCCGCGACCTGCTTGAGGACCTACTCGCCCGCCGTGATCTCTCTCCTGGCCCCAAGCAGGCCATGCTGCGCGGCGCCGGGCTTGAGCCGGGCACGCGCCTCATCGTCGCTTCAGCCACTCCGGCGCGGCCACGGGGTGACGACCTGGCGCTGCGCGATGCGCTGACTGCGGTACGCAAACTCTCGGCCACCGGCCCACCGGGGCTCACCGTCGTGCGACAGGATGAGATCGTCGGTGTCGCGCCGGTCGCTGCCGGTGGCATCGCGACGGTCGCGGAGAATCTCAACCGTGTGACTTCCCGTCTGGAGCGCCAAGGGGCGCCCTTGGCGCTGGGAATCAGCACGGTTCACGCCGGGCTCCCCGAGATCCCCGAGGCCTACGCCGAAGCGTGCATCGCCCGCGACGGTCTCGAAGGCGAATCCGGAGTGGTCGCGCTCCCGTTGATCTCCAGCCTGGAATATCTGACACTGCGTGAGGACGAGACCGCGCGACGGCTCATTCGACCGGAAGTGCGCCGGTTCGTCGAGGAGGACATGGCGGGGGGCAGCGCACTCATCAGAACATTGCTCGAGTACACAGCAAGCGACCTCAATGCCAAAGCCGCGGCGCAAGCCCTCTATATACACGTCAATACCGCCTACAACCGCCTGGAGCGTATCACCGAGCGAACCGGATGCGACCTGCACCGCTTCGCCGACGTCCTCGAACTGCTCATCGCCGTACGGCTCTTGACCCGGCCTTTGACGACGATCGCTGACCAGCAGCCCCGAAGGACAGGCAACATTGAGCGAATTCCATCGTGAAGGTGCAAGTCGCGGGTCTGGTGTGAGTGGCGGGTGGGGGTCCTCCGCCCGATCAGGGCGGTGATCGGCTCACGGTGTTGTCTGTCACCGTGCGATCTCCGCCCAGTTGAGCACCAGCAGCGCCCGCAGCAGCAGTAGCGTGACAGGCTTTCATCCGGACAATGACCGCCGATAACAAGGGGCATTACCTCGCCTTGAACCAAGCCCACTACTGAGGACGGCGCCCGCCACATGCCGTGAGCTGGGCCGGGCAGCAGGCGACGTCGCGCCGCGTTGCGGTGTAGAACTCTCGCGAGTCGCGCGCTGATTCACGAGCAACGCCGACCACGTTTGGCTTGTGGATCCGGTCGCGTCCGAACCGCTCCATCTCGGCGACCGACCCAGCGCATCCGCGAGCCACGTCGACAACGATCTGTGCGCCGAGCAGCAGCATCGCCTCCCACGCCAGATCGCGGGCCTCGGAGGCACCGCCCAACCGTGTGCCGCCCCTCGTCGAGTGTCAACGGTGTGGAAGCCCCCCATAGACAGCGCCGTGTGGCTCCCCCGCCTTCAGGGGAACGCTGCAGCTCTCGGGCCGCCAGATAGCCAGCCCGAATCCAGGCCACGCAGCACCACTGCGCACCCCCCAGGCCCCCGCCCTCGACGGCAGAGTCGTCCACCCCGACCGACTCGGCGGTGTGATCCACTACGCCCAGGGCGCATGAGTGGCCGAGTATCGTGCACCCGCAGGGCCACCGGGCTCGCCGGTCCGGTGACGCGGCGCCGTGGCTGACAGCACCCCACGGCTGTCGGCAGCGCCGCCGGGCCCACCGCCCGGCAACGCCGAATGGCATATGCAAGAGCCCTTGTGCAACTTGCACCGACTAGGTAATTTCCGTTTCCACGTCATCCGGCAAGCCGACCAGGCCGCGGCTCACCGACGAGCGGGACAGGGTCATCCCACGTCCTCGTCCGGCTCGCCTCCCTCTAGGAAGCGACCGCGACCGAATCCGCCCTGCCGGACATCGCCCCTCAGTCGGGAGACGGTCCGCCGACAGGCGACACGAGCCGCCGGCCTGCCGGGCTCTTGTCCAGGGCGGTGAGGAGCAAGGGAGCGCACGTGGCACATCCGACAACTCCGCCCGACCCGACCCCCCACCTCGAGCACCTCGACCTCATGTCGCCCGGCGCCGACCGGCTCGGACAGCAACCGGACCCCCCTCAGCGCTGGCCCGGCACGGTAGGCCCGCCGACCTCGCCCGGCTTCCTGCAGTCGGCAAAGACCTGGCTGCTCGAGTTCGCTCCACCACGCTGGCGGCACGAGGAGACACTGCACCGGGATCCCGTCGAGCTGGCCCACGTGGTCAGACTGCACCTCCAGGCGGACATCATCGCGATGCAGGCGGGGCTGAGCGAAGTCGCCCAGTCGGTCCTGGCGGAACCCGCTCGGGCAAATCCTTCCGAAATAACCGACTTCTATGCATGCGAACGTGACTGGGCCTGCGCCATGCTCGAGCAGGTCAAGCTGGTTGAGCAGGCGTTGAGGGCCGTGTGCGACAGTGCCTCGAGGAGGCTCCCGGCCGCCGGTACGGGCAGGGCACGGAGCCGCGCCCCGATGCCTCGGCAGCGACCGGCCACAGCCTGAACTGGGCAGCTGCAGGCGCCATCGCCTGCAACCGGTCGCGCTCCCGGTCGTCGCGTCGCGGGCCGCGGCAGTCCACCGTGTACCGTGCCAGAACTCAGGCCACACGGGTTGATCTTCGGCACCCCTGCGTCAGGGTGATCGCCGTCCAGCACGACGGCCAGACTGAGCCGGGACGCCTCATGCTCCCACCACTGGCGCGGTGCGAGCTGGTGGCGGTGCTGCCGCTGCCGGACAGGGGGATCAGGCCTGGGGTGGGGCGGCCGCCTCCATCCCCCTGGGCGAGGCCCCGGCTGGACGCACCTGGGGTTGCCCGTCGGCAGGCCCCCATGAAGGCAGCCGGGGAATGCGTCCGCGACCCATGGCCGGGCCAGTGACGTCCACGATCGGCAGTAGGGTCATGGTCGCTGGGATGCCGATCTCGCGAGACGGGATCACCATGTTCGACCCCAACACGGTCGCGGTCACCCGCTACCGCTACCGGAGCCGACAGATCCCGACACCATGGACACCACCACCGGCACCCACTGCCCAACCGACGGCACGCATTCGTGGAGAGCCCGTGGCGGCGTGAGTCGCACGGCGGGTTCGGCGGGCGGGCCGGGGAAACGGAACTCCGGAAACGGAGACACCGCGCCCCGGCCCGACCTGGCACCCTCGAAACGGTTACTCGCGCCCCTCACGCCGGCGGAAATCCGCAAGCTCCTGGCAGCTTGCCGCCCCCGGGCAGGACATCATCGCCGACGTCACCAAACCGCCGCCAGACACTGCCACTACAAGCGTCGCATCGCCGATCACACGAGCTCCGTCACATGACGAGCCGTCAGCTCACTGTCACTCGGAAATAGGCTCCTCACTTGCAGGAACAGCAAACTGCAACTGAGTACTAGCCCTTCAGGCCGTAGGCGCGGATCGTGGTCTGCTCTACCAAGTCGCCATTCGCCGCCTCCGCCTTGACGCGCAGGGAGACGAACTGCGCTCCGTCCGATGGCCTGGCGAGCAGCGCACCCCAGGTGTCGCCGTCGATGTGCTTCACCTTGGCGCGCTGCCAGGTCTTGCCGTCGTCGGCGGACTGCTCGACCGTGACCTTCTCCACCTGGCCGGTCCCCGTGGACTCCGCCTGCGCGCCGACGGTGATCTTCAGGGGGAACCAGGGCTGGTCGGGTACCCGGTTATAGGTGTCAAACGGTCCGGTCATGCTGAGCGTGAGCAGCGGCTGGTGCGTCGCCTCGGCCACGTTCTCGGAGAGGAACGACCACGTGGTGGTGGTCTCAGGCGCCAGGGACGCCCACTTGGGGCTGCGGTTCGACTTCACCTCCAGTGTGTAGCGGCCCTTCTCCGCGGGCACTGCCCAAAAGCCCCACGGCTTCTGCGAGGTCCCGATCACCGTGCCGTCCTCCTTGGCGAGCGTGGTCTGCGCGGTGATGTACGGCGCGCTGAGTACGGAGGCGGCGGAGTGGCCGGGATCGCCCGGCGCATACGGCCAGACCTGGGCGAGCAGGTTGTCGCCGAGCCTGACCACCCGGTTCCACGGGTGCATGGAGATGTCGGAGCCGAGCACCGCGGAGTTCCAGGTGTGCGTACGCCGCTCACCCGGCTTGTAGCCGTAGTACCCGGCCTCGACGTGCCCGTCGAAGTCGCTGATCTCCGGTACGTCGGTCGAGCGCTGCCACAGGTAGTGGCTCCACCGGATGTCCTCCCTCGCCGAGAAGAACTCCGTGCGCCTCGACGGCAGGGGGATGTCGTCGAAGGCCGCGTTCACGAGGGACTGGTTCGGCAGGTAGTCCGGGGTGGAGGAGCGGGTGCCGAGGGCGTCGATGCCCTGCGCGCGGTACAGCGCGCGCTCCTGCCCCAGATCACGGTCGCGCACCCGGTAGCTGAGCGAGTCCGGGATCCCGCCCGACGACGGCTCAGCGACGTAGTACGCGTACCTCTCGCTGCTTCCCGGGGGCGGCAGGAGGGTCTGGTAGATGCCGAAGTCGAACCTGGCGGGGTCGGCCTTCACCGGGATGGCGTAGAGCTCCTCGCCGCGGTAGCTGCGGTAGTTGGTGTGCACGGCGATGCCGTCGCCGGCCTCACCGACCACGTAGATCTGGTCGATGTCCGCGACGTGGCGTACGGCGTCCGGCTTGTCGGCCTTCACCTCGATCTTCGTGCCCTCACGGGCGTCCAGAGTGATCGTCGTGGGCTTGTCGAGGACGATCTGCGGGACGCTCGCCCACGTCCTGCTGGCCAACTGCGCAGGCTCGCCTGGCTTCGGCGTGTCGACGAGCGCGTTCAGGCCGTACGTCGCCTTGGGGACGCGTACGGTCAGCACGCCGTCCGTCAGCGGCGGCAGCCGGGGGGAGTCGCCGCTGTCGAGGTCGACCAGATCGAAGTAGTGGTCGAGTTCCGGGCTGGCCGGCTTGCCCGCGCGGTCGACGGCCTTGACCGTCAACTCGAACGACTCGGGCTCGGTAGTCGCGGCGAACGGCGTGGTGACGGTGGCGCCGTCGGGCCCGGTCGCGATGACGCGCCCGCCGAAGCTGCCGGGGGCGCCCGCGAGCAGCGCCTTGGGCGTGACCGTCAGGTCGACGGTGGCCGTGCCGTGAGCGGGCACGGTGACATCGTTGTCCGCAACGACGAACGCACCGTCAGGCAGCCCGGCTCCACCCGGTCCGGCCCCAGTGACCTGGAGAGACAGGGTGACGGGAGCGTCGCCGTCGTTGGTGTACGTCACGGACTTGGTGACGGGCGGCAAATCGGTCTGCGGGTACTCCAGCAGCCCGAAGTCCACGGCGGTGGTGGTGGCGCGGACGGTCTGCTTGACGGCGCGGGCGAGGTCGACCCGGCCGCTGCCCTGGTCGAAGACGCCCGCGTCGGCGACGGGCTTGGCGGTGCTGGTCAGCGCCGCCTTGAGCGTCTTGCCCGACCAGTCCGGGTGCTGCTGGGCCAGGATCGCGGCGCCCGCCGCCACATGCGGGCTGGCCATCGAGGTGCCGCTGGCCATGGTGTGGTGGTCGTCGACAGGCGTGCCCATGGACGTGCCCGCGGCGCGCGCCGCGACGATCGACTCACCGGGCGCGGCGATATCGGGCTTGACCGCGAAGTCGCGGAACCGTGGCCCGCGCGAGGAGAACCCGCTGACCCGGTCGGTCTTGGACACGCTGCCGACAGCGAGGGCGGCGTCGGCAGCGGCCGGGGTGGCCACCGTGCCCGACGCGCTGCCGCTGTTGCCCGCGGCGACGACGAAGAGGGTGCCGTACTGGGCGGAGAGCCGGTTCACTGCGGCGGAGAGCGGGTCGGTTCCGTCGGTGGCACGGCCGCCGAGGCTCATGTTGACTATCTTCGCCCGCTGCGCGGCCCACTCCATCCCGGCGAGGATGGCCGAGAAGTCGCACGACTCCGCGCCGCACACCTTGCCGACCAGCAGCCGGGCGTCGGGGGCAACTCCCTTGTGCTTGCCACCGGACGCGGCTCCTGATCCCGCGATGGTGGAGGCGACGTGGGTGCCGTGCCCGAAGGTGTCCTTGACTCCGTCCGGGCTATTGGTGAAGTCCTTGCCCTCGGCAACGGTGGAGCCGAAGTCGGGATGGGTCGCGTCGTAGCCGCCGTCGAGGACAGCGACGGTCACGCCCTTGCCGGTGTACCCCGCCTCCCACGCGGCCGGTGCGCCGATCTGGGTGTTGCTCTGCTCGTCGGTGAGGCGCGCCTCACCGTCGAGCCAGATCTTGGTGACTCCGTCCTTGAGCCTGCTTCGCTTCCCGGCGTCGTGGGTGATCAGCGAGGCCCACAGCTTGCCGAGTTTGTTCTTGTCGGCGACGACCGACGAGCCGCCAAGGCTGGGCAGTCGACGGGTCACCTTGGCGATCCCAACCTTGGCCGGGGTTTTGTCGGACCGGGAGGAGACGAGCAACGGCAACGTGCTGCGGGACTTGTCGTCCCGGTGCTGACGCACCAGTTCCGCGACGTCGAACAGGTTGCCGTCGAGCGCGCCGGACGACACGAGTGGCCGTGCGTCGTCGGGAATCACCACGATACGGTCAACACCGTCCCGGTCTCTGGTGATGTGTCTGATGAATCCGATGTCCTTGCGGCCCGGACCCGGGAGCACCCTGAGCTCGTACCGCCGGTCGGGGAGTTGGGTGACGATGACCCGATCTCCGGTGAGCAGCGTCGCAGAGTGGGTCACCGGGTTCGACGCACGGCCGGCGGCCGGCGCCCGGTCGGCCGTGTCCGACACCGCGCCCTGTGCGGGCGTGGTGGGCACAAGCACGGCAGCTACCGCTGATAAGGCGACGAATGTCCTGGTCCAGCGCATGATCGACTCCTTTGGAGAGCGCTGCGTGGCACGGCACCCGGACCGGGAGGCGATCGATGGTGCGCTGGAGCAAAGGCCCGGGCGTGATCGGTGCACGACTTCCGATGGCGCTTGCTGTTCCATCGCCAACGAAGGCTGGACTAGACCTCTTTGCCTGTCAAGGTACAGACCAATTATGAAAGGTCGCCCATTCCCACAGAGCCGCACTGCGGTCAGGAGGCAGCGACCTTCGATCAACGCCCCCAAGTCGACCGGGGCGCCCTCTGACGAGTTCGCCCCACTACAGCTCGCGTCGGGCGCGTTGGCAGCACCGAGTGCCCCAGCCCTCCCGCCTCGCTTCGGCGGCCGTCCGGACCATCGGCGCGAACACAGAAGTACTTTCTGACCGAGGACGATGGGGCGGGATGGGCCTCTAGCGGCATGAACTACCCATTTCAGACGGCTCGTCAGCCCGTCGGACTGATTTCTCAGTCTTTGACCTGCACTGAACGAGAAACCTCGGCCTGCGCGCTGGCGGGGATTGGTCTATACCTTCACAATCACCCACGCAGAGACCCCCTACAGCACGATCTGAAGGGAGCAGCGATGCGCACGCGCTCGAGGGTCTTGGCAGCCGGTCTCGGCGTGGCGTTCATGGTCGGAGGAATGCCTCCGGCCGTCGCCGACCCAGGTCCGACGCCATCCCCAGTCAAACTCGCCGAAAGCCCCAGATTCGACGCTGCGAGCAAGGCCAAGTCCCGCACCCTGACCCTGGTCACCGGGGATGTCCTCTCAGTCTCCGTCCAGCCCGACGGGCGGACGGCGATAAGCCAGGTCTCCGGCGGCGGCAATGGCCACATCAGCTGGACGGACGTCGAGCAGCAGTCCTACTTCCTGCCCAAGCAGGCCGCGCCCTATGTGTCGGCGGGTCTGGTCGACCGGGAGCTGTTCAACATCACCCGGCTGATCAAGGACGGCTACGACGACGGCAAGCGGACAACGTTGCCACTGATCCTGTCCCGCAGGAAGCAGTCCGCACGCGACCAGGCGGACCGGCCCGCACTCGACGGCAGCGTCACGGCCCGGGAGCTGCGGAGCATCGACGCCACGGCGGTGCGAGAGAACAAGAAGAAGGCCTCCGACTTCTGGCGGGACCTCACCGGGCTCACCTTCGGCGCCATACCCGACTCGACCACGTCAGCCACCGCGCCGAAGCTGGCGAACGGGGTCACAAAGGTGTGGCTGGACCGCAAGGTCAAGACAAGCTTAGACGTCAGTGTTCCGCAGATCGGGGCCCCGGAGGCGTGGAAGTCGGGGTACACCGGAAAGGGCGTCACCATTGCCGTCCTCGACACCGGGATCGCCCAGCACCCGGACCTGGAAGGCAAGATCACGGCTGCCCAGGACTTCACCGGGAGCGACACCGGCACCGATGACCGGACCGGGCACGGCACGCATGTCGCCTCCACCATCGCCGGTACCGGGGCCGCGTCCGGCGGCACGTACAAGGGCGTGGCACCGGACGCCGGCCTGATCAACGCCAAGGTGCTCGGCGATGACGGATCGGGATCGGAGTCGCAGGTCATCGCGGGTATGGAGTGGGCCGCGAGCAAGGCCCAGGTCGTCAGCATGAGCCTGGGCAGCGACCAGGCCAGCGACGGCACCGACCCGTCCTCCCAGGCGATCAACAACCTCACCAAGTCCACCGGCGCGCTGTTCGTGGTGGCCGCGGGCAACGCAGGCCCGAATGCGCGCACCATCGGCTCGCCCGCCGCCGCAGACGCGGCCCTGACCGTGGGCGCGGTCAGCAAGCAGGACGAACTCGCGGACTTCTCCGGCCGGGGGCCACGTCTGGGCGACAACGCGATCAAGCCCGAGATCACCGCACCCGGCGTCGGCATCGCCGCCGCCCGAGTCAAGGGCAGCCCGGTCGGCGACAACGAGCCGGTCGACGACAACTACGCACGGGCCACCGGCACCTCCATGGCCACCCCGCATGTCTCCGGCACCGCGGCGCTGCTCCTCCAGCAGCACACGGAGTGGAAGGCGGACCGCCTCAAGACCGCCCTCACCAGCACCGCCAAGGGGCTGCCCGATCTGACCCCGTTCCAGCAGGGCTCCGGGCGCGTGGACGTGGCCAGGGCGAGCGCCCAGACCGTGAGCGCGTCGACCGGAACTCTCAACCTCGGCTACTTCGAGAGCCCCTTCGACGAGATCGACCCGGTGACGAAGACGGTCACCTACCGCAACGACGGCGACCAGCCCGTCTCCCTCGACCTCAGGGCCGCGGCCACCTCCGAGAAGGGCTCCCCGGCGGGCGGCGACCTGCTGAAGGTCGAACCGGCCGGCCTCACCGTCCCCGCCGGAGGCACCGCGGACGCCGTCGTCACCCTCGACGTCACCAAGGGCGACCTCGGCCTGTACGGCGGTGCCCTCACCGCCACCAGCGACAACGGCTCCACGGTGCTGCACACGGCCCTGGCCTTCACCAAGCAGCAGGTGCACCGGGTCTCGCTGCGGGCCAAGGACCGTGAGGGCCGCCCGGCCTCCGCACGGGTCGCCCTGGCCAGCCAGGCCACCGGTGACGACGTGAGCGTGGACGTCGATGGGGCCACCGGCGAGGGCACCGCGAAGGTCTACGACGACGGCCCCTTCTCGGTGACGGCCTTCGTGTACACCAAGGACGAACACAACCGGCACGAGATCGAGCAGACCGCCTTCGCGTTCCCGGACTTCAAGGTCCCTGGGGACCGCGAACTCGTCCTCGACGCGCGCCAGGCGAAGCCGGTGGACATCACCATTCCGGAGTCCGTTACCGAAGTGTACGAACTCCAGCAGCATGTCTACCGGAAAGCAGGCAAGGTGAACGCCCTCGTCAGCTCCGTACCGGGCGTCGCGGCGACGAAGCTGTCCGCCGCGCCCTCCGAGGCAGCGGTCACAGGCGAGTTCGAGTACGTCACCCGCGAGCACCTGATCGCACCGCGGTTCCGGCGGGTCAGCACAGTGAACTCGGGTGTGGAGCTGCACCCGACGTACATGGGCTTCCGCGGGTTCACCAACCCGCCGCTCGACGGCAAGCACCGCCTGGAGGTCATCGACGTGGGTGCAGGGGCACCCGAGGACTACAGGGGCAAGGACGTCAAGGGCAAGATCGCTCTCATCGTCTCCAACCCCGAACCGGGGTCGTCGATGCGGCTGATCGCGACGGCCGCCGCCAATGGGGCGAAGGCCACCCTGATCTACGGCAATGAGCCTGGGATGTTCCGTGACCCGTCGGTGTTCCGCTCCCCGATCCCCCCGATGCAGATCGACTACGAGGAGGGCCACAAGCTCCTCGACCTCCTCAAGGCCGGCCCGGTCCACCTCGGCATCGACGCCGTCGCCGGCAGCCCGTACGACTACTCCATCGTGCTGCCCGAGGCCGACCGTATCCCCAACTCGCTCACCTACCGGCTCGGCGCCGACAAGCTGGCGACGGTGGACACCAGGCTCCACGCGGTGTACCCCGGCCAGGTCGGTGCCTACACCGCGTACGGGCGCCGGCCGTACGAATTTCTCTGGTCTGCCCTGCCCCTGACGGTGCCCTACCCACACAGGCACCAGCTGTACGTGGTCGCGGACCGCGAGACCCACTTCGGCCAGTCGGTCTGGGCACGATTCCCGGAGCTCTCCACGGTGGTGTTCAGCCACACGTACGAGCCCGGCGATCACAGGACCGAGGAGTGGTTCAAAGCCCCGCTGGGACCGGGAGTGACCGATATCCACGCGCCGTCCGCCCGGCGGGGCAACACCCTCCTCATCAACATCGGCGAGATCACCGACTCGGATCCGGAACACGGGATGAACTTCTCCGTTCCGTCCGCCGAGGTGCGGGTCTACGAGGACGGCGAACTGGTCGGCACAGGCGAGCACCCGTCGGGAACGCTGGAGCTGGACAACCCCGACCCCGCCACGTACCGGATCGAGCTCGACGTCAAGGAGCAGCTGCCCGACTGGCGGTTCGCCAGGACCAGCAACACGTCGTGGACCTTCGGCTCGGAGAAGACCCCGGACGACACGTGGACGGCGCTGCAACTCATCAAGAACTTCTGGGACCTGGCGCTCGACGGCGACAACGCGACGCGCGCCGACAGGCCGTTCGTCCTGAAGTTCAAGCCCGAGACGCAGATGGATGCGCCGCCGGTCCCGATCAAGGACGTCAGGCTGGAGGTCTCCTACGACAAGGGCAAGACCTGGCAGCCCACCCACAAACCGGTCGAGCTCCCGGACGGCAGCTATCGGACGCTGATCCAGCACCCGAAGCTGTCCGACACCGACGGGAAGGTCGCCCTGCGCCTGCACGTGGCCGATGAGCAGGGCGGAAAGCTGGACCAGACCGTCTATGACGCCTACGCGCTGAAGTAGGGCGACGGCCGAAGGAGAAGGAAGGGAGCGGTTGAGAAAAGCGGGACAGCCGGTGGGCCGGAGGTGGCCGACCCCGGCCCACCGGACGGTCACCACGGTCAACTTCCCCGCCGGGCTAGCGGTTGGAGCCGCGGAGCCGATCGGCCTGCGTCGCGTAACGGGGCATGGCTGCCTGTGCCCATCAACTCCACGTAGTTGCTGGCCAGACCGGCCCAGCGGCCCTCGACCTCCGAGTACGTACGCGTGGGCGGTGGCCCGGCGTTCCACCGTCGCCGCCGAGGCCGGAGGAGCCTGGCGCCACTGTGCCCCCGGCGACCACTCACGGTGAGCACGAGCCCTCAACCGAGCCGCAGAAGGTTTCGGGCAGGCCCCGGGAAAACTACTGCCGTTCGAGGACGACGACAGGGATCTCCCGGTCGGTCTTCTTCCGGTATTCGTTGTAGTCCGGCCACACCGCGGCCATCTTCTCCCACAGCTTCGCGCGCTCCTCGCCGGCGGCGGTGCGGGCGCGGGCGGTGAATTTGTCCGCCTTGACCTGCACCTTCACCTCGGAGTCCTGCTGGAGGTTGAGGTACCAACCGGGGTGCGCGGGAGCACCGCCCTTCGAGGCCACGATCACGTGGTCGCCGTCCACCTCCTGGTAGATCAGCGCGAACTTGCGGTCCTGGCCGGTCTTGCGGCCCTTGGTGGTCAGCACCAGGATCGGCGCACCCTTCTCCCAGTCGTGGCCGACCTCGCCGTTGGTCTCCTCGTACCGGCGGACGTGTTCGTCACCGAAAAGCATGCGGTTGCTCCTATTCGCAGCGGTCAACCAACGCCAACGACGGCGCCCCTCCTTCGCATTCCGCGTCACGCCCCAGAGCCCGAGCAGCAGGTTGCGCACCCCGGTCGCGGCGAACCGGCACGCTGAGGAATACGCAACTCACGATGACGCGAGGTTGCCCGTTCCACACCCCTGGCCGTTCGCCCTGTTCTGCGCGATCTGGGCCCAGTCGTTGGCCACCGCCCGCGGTGCATGTCCAGGATCTGCTGAACATCCTGTTGCGTTCTGACGATGTTCATTGCCGTAGGCCAGAGACACACGGGCTGCTACGGCGATGGCCCAAGGGGTGTACGGCCTCTGATCGGGGAAGAGCCGGTCGCTTTGCCGCCAGGTTCTCGACCGTGCGGTACGCAGGTGATCGCGTCGGCCGGTGACCAGAGCGCGCCACCGGTCGCGGGTGGCCTGTTGGCCGTCAAGCCACTGTGCCGGTGAGGGCGCATCATCGAGAGGGAGGTCGGCCAATGAAGTGGGCGATGTCGATGTAGTAGGCGTAGTCGCCGCTGCGAGTGAGGTCACGCAGCTGGGAGATCGAGGCGGTCGCCTCATCGTCGGTGCCCCCGACGGCGAGTGGAAGCACATGGCGAGCTCCAGGATGGCGGCCGCGGAGCCGAGGCCGGCGACGCGGGTTTCGGTACGAAGGATGGCTGCGCGGTGCTCGAGTCGCCGGTCGTTCCCGCGTCGCGGACCAGGGCGGCGATCTGGGTGGTGAGGGTGGTGGCGCGCAGGTCAAGTCCGGACAGCAACTGCTGGGCGAGCTCAAGCTCGTCGTTGGCCTTTCGGACAAGCAAGCGGCCGCCATGGGCCTGTTGTGTGCCGAGGGTGGGATCTGCGGACGAGGGGTAAGGACCGGCGGCCCGCTTACAACATCCCCGAGCAGCCGGGCCAGCGCCGACTGACGTGCAGAGCCTGCTGCAGCGACGGCATCGATGAGCTGGAGCGTCTGGCGGGCCGATGAAAATCGGCCAGGAGGTTGCGCGCAGGCCGATCGACGTGCACGTCGACGGCGGGGCTCGCCGGCGTGGAGGAGCTCCTTCGGGGCCAATGGAGCCGCCCCTGACCTCACTCAAGCAGCAAGTCGACAGCGGCGCTGGGTGCCGGAAGCCGATGGCGGTGATTGACCAGAGCTGCCAGCGCCTACGCACCCAGGCCATAGAAGCTATAGCGGGCGCAGAAGTTGAGCCATCGTCACTGCTTCTTCTGTTCTTCGGCTTCCTTCATCACGGCTTCTTCCTGCCGCTTCCGCTCTTCTTCTTCCGCTTCCTTTGCGGCTTCTTCCTGCCGCTCGCGTTCTTCCTCCGCTGCCTTCCGGGCCTCTTCGGGCGACACCAACTCGTCCTTGGCGGGCGGTGGCGTGGTGGCAGGGTCGCCTTGCTGGTGTGTGCGGGACTGCGACTCGGTCGGGGAAGGCGTGTGGGCCTCGTCGTCCGAGCCGGAGTTGAGCTGGAAGCCGACCACACAGGCGGCGAGGAATACGGCCACCATCGCAGCGATGACGGGGACGGGCCTACGGCGGGAGCCCTGGCCTGGGCCGGGAACAAGCGGCAGCGTGGATCGCGAGGTCCCGGCTTCCTGCGCTGTCGACCTCAACGCTCCGGGGATGCCGGTGGCCGCAGAGTCTTCGGCGAGGAACTGTGCAGCTTGTGTGGCGGTCGGACGTGCGGCGGCGTCCTTGGCCAGCATCCGCAGCGTGAAGTCCGCCAGCGCGGCGGGTATGTCCGGGCGCAGCTCGGCCGGTGGCTGTGGTGCCGCGTTGACGTGCTGGTACACCACTGCGGCTGGATCACCGGAGAACGGAGGATGCCCGCACAGCATCTCGTACAGGACACAGCCCAGCGCGTACACGTCGCTCTCGGGGCCGGCCGCGCCGCCCATGCCTCGCTCCGGGGCAAGGTAGGAGCTGGTGCCGAGCACCTCCCCCGTGGTGGTCAGCGCAGAGGCGGCCGCCACGGCTGCGCGGGCGATGCCGAAGTCCGCCACCTTGATCGTGTCACCGGTCAGCAGCAGGTTGCCGGGCTTGATGTCCCGGTGCACCACCCCGCGGGCGTGAGCGGCGGCCAGACCGGTAGCGGCCTGCCCAGCGATATGCCGCGCCTCCTCCACCCGGAAAGGACCGCGATCGGCCATTTCTTGCCGCAGGCTGCGCCCCGGCACCAGTTCCATCACCAGGTAGCCGCGCCCGGCTTCCTCGCCGAAGTCGTAGACGGCCACCACGTTCGGGTGGTTCAGCTGGGCAGCGGTCTGTGCCTCCCGCCGGAAGCGTTCCGCGGCATCGGCCACTGCCGTGTGTTCGAGCAGCAGCTTGACGGCGACGTCACGTCCGAGGGTGGTGTCCTGGGCACGCCACACCTCTCCCATGGCGCCGCGGCCCAGCAGCTCCACGAACCTGTACCGCCCCGCTGTCAGCACGAGCTACCTCCTTCAGGGCCTACGGAGACACACGACGCTGCACCTGTGCGCCCGGGGCAGCCTCGGGCTGTCATGCGCCAGACTGATCCCGCGGCGCAGACGGGACCGGGTGCAGATCAGGCCCGTTCGGGCCCTGAACCACCCGCGCCGCGGGGCGCAGAGCAGGAAGCACCGGGGGAGGGCTTCCTGCTCCGCACGCAACCGGAATTACTCGGCCGTACCCCTTCTGCGCCAGGAGGGAGCTAATCCATCACACATTCCTGTGACCTTCGTGTGGAATTCTGGCAACGCTTTCTCGCACGGCGCGCATCAACGATGACGTAACGCGTCCCACACGTTTCCCGAGAGTGCACCGCGGGCAGGGCACGGCACACGCGCAATCACGCCGGGGTTCGGTGAAGGCCTCTTGGAGAAGTGAGGCAGACTCCGCTGTGATTGCCCTACCCTCCCCCGAGGCAATTCGCACCACAACAGATTGGACCGTCATGAGTCACCCTCACGGGCCCACAAGCCACGCCCATGAGCCCGCCCCAGCAGGCCCCCGGTACAGCGGATCCCGGGACGAGTCGCCCTCGAAGCGGACAGCCCTCGTGGTCCATACCGTCGCTGACATCGCCGCCGCGCTGCTGGGGCTGTGGATCGTCCTCTACCTGCTCGACGCCAATCAGGGCAACGTTTTCGTCCAGTTCGTCCGGGACATGGCCTACTGGCTCGCCGGCTGGTCGCAGAACATTTTCACCATGGAAAACGACCATGTGCGACTTGCCCTTAATTACGGCCTGCCTGCAGTCGTCTACCTGTTTATCGGGCATGGTATCGCCGCAAAGATACGCCGCGGGTGATCGAGAACACATCGAGTTCCGCTCACGCGTGGAACCGGTGATTGTGATGCAGGCGCACCTCCATCACATAATCACCTCCTTTGGCTGCGGCCCGCACTGGCACATCACCACGCCACTGCGGGCCGCATTCATGTGGCGCCAGCACTGTGTGCTTGTCGGTGTGGGGTCGCCGACCGAGTCGGTCGAGGTCCGAGCACACGATGTCGAACCCGCGCCGCGCGGAGGGCAAGAGCTCTTCCAGGTCCTGCCACCCGCCGTGACGCTCAAGCAGCGTGCCCAGACAGCGGAGCCGTTGCACCAAGGGCACGGGACCGTTGCGGGAAGGTCGTAGCCGGGTGAGCATCGTGTGTCCGGCGCATACCTCGTGACAGCCGACGTGCGCCACGAGGCGCTCACCGCACCTGATGCCAACGTGCTCCTTCTTAGGCAGCCACGTCAGGGCCAGAATGGCATGGCCCGGGAGAGCCAACGGTGGCTCGGCAGCCTGTGAAGGATGGTCCCATGACGGAGCGAGCTGAGGGCGGTGGCGTGTTCGCCACCCTGCCGGTCACCTGGGGCGCCAAGCCATAGTCCCACGGCCCACGGCCCAGGCACATTCTGGCCTGCAACTGGCGGGGCGGCTGGGCAGGTCGGCGTCGACTGTCTCCCGCGAGAATGCCCCAACGGCGGCCGGGAACGGCTACCGTGCCGCGTCCGCAGACGCGGCTGCCTGCGCACGGGGGCGTCGGCCCAAGCAGTGCGGCAGCGCCTGGTGGACCCGGCGTGGGCATTGATCGCCACGGCTGTCCCGGTCCCAACTGTCATCGCCAACTCCGCCAGGACAGCATGACAGTGGGGTCGGTCCCCATGCAGTCCGACCCCACTCGATCATGGCGACGCAGCGTCAGTCTTGCTGGGCAGCGGCCTTGCGGCGACGCATCACCAGGTAGCCGCCCGTACCGAGCATCAGGGCCGCCGCGACGGACAGGCCGATCGCCGACCCGGCACCGGTCGCCGCCAGGTCACCGCCACCGATGCCATTCGGCGAAGCCGCAGGAGCGGGCTGATCCGACGCCTCGTCCTCCGGCTTGGCAGACGCTTCCTCGCAGGGCTCGCCGGACATCTCCGAAGAGGCTTCGTCGCACGGCTTGCCAGACGGCTCCTTGCAGGCCCCACCGGAGTTCTCCGGGGAGACTTCCTCGCACAGTTCGTCGGAGACCTCCTCCGACGGCTCAGCACCGGGCGCCTCCGTGGCTTGTCCGGACGGAGCCGTAACCGACGAGGGGCAGGTGTGCGACAGGTTGAACAGCTCCAGGTCGCCGCCTTCCACCTCGGCCACAGCAGAGGTGAGCTTTGCGCCCGGCAGCGACGCCACGTAGGCGTGCTTGTCCGACGGCGGGCCGAAGTCGGTGACCACCTTCTGGCCGCCCGGCTCGAAGGTCACCGTCAGCTCGACGAAGTCCGTCGAGTTGCCCGGCAGCACGAAGTGCCACCCATCCTGGCCCTCAGGGATTCCCGAGCACTGATTCGCCGCCTTCTGCGGCACGCCCCCGTCATCGGTGGTGGCGGTGCGCGGAAGCTGCTGGCGCAGCTCCACGGTGTAGGTGTGGTCGTCAGCGAAGGCCGGTGAAGGACCTGCCGCAAGGAGGAGCGAAGCCGCGGCGGGGAGCGCAGCGACCCAACGGGCGGTCATGGAGCGCGAAGGCATGACGGGGACACCTCTGTGGCTGAAGAGGAATGCGGGCCGTGGGGGGCGGCTCAGCTTGCTGGCTACCGCAGCTCCGGTCAAGCGCCTCTTGCACCAATTGCCGCCTATTGACGACCCCGTATCGCATTGACCTTCATAACAATTCCGCTTGCACAGGGGTCACGGTGCCGAGGCTCCACAAGGCCGTTACCGGCGACCGCTCGACCGCTCGACCGCTGATCATCACGGTGCACGGAGGCGGCATCGTCGGTCCAGGAACAGGTCCCACAGTTGCCCACACGGCACTGTCGAGCAGTCCGGGGAGTCCTCCATCTCACCCTGCCCCACGAACGTCGTCATCTGCTCCTCCAGCTCCGCGCCCCGGCCCTGACCACAGGCGCCGCCTGGTGCCATCGGTGGGTTGCTCCATCCAGCAGCGCCCCTGTTCTCGCTCTGATGTGCGGCATTCGGATAGATTGCCGGACAGAATCACGCAGGGCGGTTACTGACATTGAATGCGTGATGTCGTCATGGTGGGGCGGGGACGAGGCCGGTGCCGGTGAGGCAGCCGTCGAGAACGTCGCTGCGGTACTGAAGCTGGCGTAAGCCCCGCCGGACGGCGGCAGTCAGCTCTTCGGGATCGGCGAAAGCACGGTTGGCCAGGGTGGTGCGGCGCAGGATGGACCAGATCCCTTCCACGGGGTTCAGGTCGGGCGCGTAGGACGGCAGCTGGTAGACCGTGAGCCACTCCCG
>NZ_JBQQBX010000006.1:0-284394 GCF_052245475.1 Streptomyces sp. 7N604
CTGAACGAACCGCTTGGCCGCCTCCAACCGCAACCGCTCACGAAACGCCCGGCGTTCGGCGGTCAGCCCGCCGCCCTGCGCATACCTCATGGAGACGGCATACCGCAGGGATCACCAGCCGTCAGCCCCGAACGACACCACGCATTCAAGGTCAGTAGTCGGCATCGATTCCTAACTCTGGTGGGGAGTCTGTGGTCGTGGATGATGAGCCTCCGAACTTCGCCGGATCAGGTGGGTGCCCGGCTGATCGGTGGCAGCGGGTGTGGAGCCATCGCGAACATTTGCTGAGGGTGGCTCGGCGGCGGTCCATGAGCATGGAAGACGCCGAGGATGCGGTGCATGAAGCCATGGTGCGGGCGGCGGAACGCCCTCATGTGGACGGAGATCGGCTGGGCGCATGGCTGACGACGGTGACGGTGCGCCTGTGCGTCGATCGGTTCCGGCAGCTCGCTCGCGAGGGGGAGGTACATGCCCGTTCGGTGCTGGCCGCCCCAGGCCAGGTGACCGTAGAGGAAGCGGTGTGCGATCGGGCGGAGGCACGGTGGCTTGCCGATCGGAGGAGGGATCTTCCCGCACGTCAGGCGGAGGCTCTGGGCCTGAGGGCCCAGGGCTTTGATCTGCCGCAGATCGCGCAGCGGATGGGGCTCAGCTACCGGGCGGTCCAATCACTGCTGGCCAGGGCGCGAAAGGCACTGCACGCCACACTGGCGGGGACGCTTGGCATCGCCGTGTGGTTGTGGCGCGGGCGACCGCGGGCGATCTGGGGCGCCCAGACAGTCACCCTGGTGTCCGCAGCGGTGACGCTGACGATCGCGGGGCTGAACCTCCCCGCCCTCTCCGGGACACAGCAGGCACCGGCCACACGGCTCGATCCGTACGAGGCACCGTTCCCGACCGTGTCGGACCGCCTTTCAAAGCGCCCTGCAACGGCGTACGAGCCGACCGCTTCCAGCACGGCCGCCGAGCCCGGCGCCGGCGGACTCGCCCTCTCCGCCGAACAGAACGCCAGTGGTCAGCCCCCGGGTGCCGGTCCCGAGCTCGCGGATCCGGGATCCGGGGGCCCACCCGGCCTGCCGGAAGCCTCCCTCCCGAGTGCCCCGGCGCTTCCGGACATCCCACCGCCCGGCCTTCCCGCGCCGCCGGATGTGCCCGCCCCTGCCTTGCCCACTCCCTCGGGCGACATGCCCACCCTCATTGAGCCAGTCGAGCTCGACGGCGCTCCGGCCGACACGCTGGGCACCCTTCCGCCGCAGGACGCTCCACTGCTACAGCACTGAAACCCGATCACCCGCACCTCCCCCGGAAAAAATCCTCCTTCCCGCGCGACGCAAACACCTCTCGCCGCCGTAGAGCAGGTGTCAGAGCTACGCCGCAGGCGCTACGCAGCGGCGCGACAGGGGAGGGGAGTCACCGAGTGACTCGATACAGGAGCGGAACGAGCGGACCGGTCCGCCGCACAGCGGCACGCGGGGCCCGGTCACTGATCGCCGTGTCGCTGGCGGCCGTGGTATCGGCAACGCTGGCCGCGACCCCGGCGAACGCCGCCAGTGATGTGAACGTCGGGCGCCGGTTCAATGACGGTCTTGACACCCGGTACAGCGTGAACAGTTTCACCAGCGCCGCGCGGTCGATGGGGTACAGCGCCACTGGCTACACCAATGGGCGCCATGTCGACGACGTGTTCAACGATGGCGCTGGTGCGGCGGTACTCGGCCTGTTCGGCCATGCCAACGCCGGGATCTTCCAGACCAACGAGGGCGCCACCGACGCACAGGATTCGATCCTGGCCGCCGGTACCACGACCGACGTGGTCAGTCCTTACGCCAACGTGCGGTTCATGACCGAGTATCTGCCCTTCGTCGAGGTCGACGACATGCGGCTGCTGATCCTGGCGGGCTGCGACACCGCCCTGTCCAGTCCCTGGGGTGATTTCAACAAGGCGGCGGTCTCCCGGGGCGTCGACTCGGTGATCAGTTTCAGTGACCTCGTGTACTACCCCGGGACCGCCTCGGGAACAGCGGTCAGCACCACCAACTACTCCGGCAACTACTTCTGGGACCGGTTCTCTTATCACGCCAAGACCGGAGTGAGCGTCAGCACCGCGCTGGCCCGCGCCCGGACCGATCTGGTGGCCAAGGAAGGCACGGCCGGCGGCTGGGACAAGTACGTGATCCGTGGTGCGGTGAGCAACCCCGGCGGGGTCAAGCTCAAGCCGGCCGGACCGGGCCAGCCCCTGGACAGTCAGCCTGTGGCCACCGCGGCATTTCCCGGCTTCGCCCAGCTCACCCCGGAGACCACAACGACCAGCCAAGGGCCGGATGGCACCGAGGTCACGAACGTGACGACCGCCGAGGGGGTGCTCTACCGCGTACGGCCCGACGGCTCGATCCTCGACGCCGTCGGCACGCCGACGACCAGTGGCGACACCGCGCTCTCCGCCGGCGAGGCGCGCGCAGAGGCGCAGCGGTTCATCCAGGCCAACGTCCCCGGCTTCTCCAGCGACTGGCGACTCGTCACCGACGAGGCTGTCAGTCACCTCGACGGTGATGCGCTGCAACTGCTGCAGTGGCGGACCGTCGAAGCCGGCAGGGCCGGCGCCCGCGAAGTCACGACCGAGATCGACCGCCGGACAGGCGCCGTCACCTACCTCTCGGCCAACCACGGCTCCGCTACGGCAGACTTCCGGCTGACGGCCGAAGACGCGGTTGCCGCGGCCCGGACCGCCATCGGTGAAACCACGGGCACCGTGAGCGCGGAGCCCGACACCTGGAACGCCAGCCGCTGGCTCGTCACCGTCGACCGCGGTCTGACCGGACGCAGCGATGCTCAGGTGCCGGACGTCGAGCGTGTCGAGATCGACTCCCGCGACGGGGCAGTGCTGTCACGCAGCAAGACCTGACCTGCCCATGCCATCCCTCCCGGGCTCACCCCGAAACCATCACGATCGCAAGGATGAGACAGCTATGCGGAAACTGCGGAATCTCCTGATCACGCTCCTGGCGTGCATCGCCCTGACGGTCCCCGTCGCACCGGTCGCGTACGCGCAGACCACCTATCCCCGCTGCTACGTCGTCACGAACTACGGAAGCGGCACCCTCACCCCAGGCAAGGTCGGGTCCACCTACGGGACAGGAACCCTGACCCTGCAGGCGGACTACACAGACCCCTACAACCGATACCCCGACTTCTTCGAGTACACGTACCTCGACAAGCCCGCATACAAGCAGGGCGCCAACTTCGCCAACTACGAGACCTACATGTCCGTCAACGGAGTGTCGGTGAATGTCAGCCCGCACCCCAACCACAGCCCGGGCTACTGGCTGCACGGTGAGTGGGAGGGAGGCTGGCGGGACAGCCTCGGCATGTGGCACCCCTGGCAGAAGGGCGACCGGATCACGGTCAGGGTCACTGTCCACTTCGTCCCGACCGCGCACAACGGCTGGACCGAGGGGAGCTGCATCCTGTGACGCCGGGGCCGGGACAGGAGGAGCCGGGCACGTACGCTGTCGGCATGGGCGTGCCTCCTGACCCGGCCCTCCGACCCACCGTGTACCGCCTGCGCCTACGACACGGCGTGGACTTCGCGCGCCGCCCAGAGGCGATGGGACATGAGCCATACCTTCCCTCCGGACACCGTCACGCCGGCCTGGTCACCGTGGAGTACGAACTCCACGCGCAGCCGCCCGCCCGCTGGCGGCTGCGCCGTGTCCGCGACATCGGCGGCGAGCCGCCGGGGCGTGACGAACGCATCGTCGACGGGAACCGTTGGTACTGGTTCCATCCCAACGACGCCGTCGAGTACGACGAGTACCGGCCTGAGGACGCCGTCGAATACGAGGAGTACCAACAGACCGTCCCAGAGAATTTCCGACACCTGTTCGAGCCCGATTCCCTGCTGTCGCTGTGCCGGGTGGAACAGGCGCAACCGGCAATCCTGGACGAACGGAGCGTGCGAGTGGTGATGGCTCACCCGCTCCCCGAGCACCCGGCTCGGGCATTCGGCTACTGGGGAGCCGGAGCCGACGGCTATCGGCTGCACATCGACCAGTCGACCGGCATCGTGCTGCGCGCCGAGGCGTCCTTTGCCGCGCACCCGTTTCAGGTGGACCAGGTCATCCAACTGGAACTCGATCCAGACGTGCCGCCCACACTGTTCCAGCCCGACCACGACCCCAAGGACGTCCTCTACCGCAAAGGCGACATCGGACCCGGGCGAAGAGTGCCATCCACGCGCGCCGCCCGGTACGCCGCAGCGGAAGGATTCGACCTCCTCGTGCCGCAGCCCCTGCCTTCCGGAGCGTCACTACGGATCTGGGACCGCAGGGTCGAGCAGCCCATCAGCCGACGCGAGATACGCGTTCAAGTGGACCTGGCCTCCGGCCGCCACGTCGTAATGATTCAGTACGCGGTTCGCGACGCGTGCGGCTCCACCACCCGCCGGGGCAGGACCTGTCTCGACGTGAGCGGCACGGCCAACGCCCAAGAGACCCGGACACTCCTGACGCACCTTGTCTCCGCATTCTGAAACCCAGTCAGGCAGCATCCCGCCGGGGTCACCAACTCTGTCCCTCTCCTGTCGGATCCAGGGACAGGCCCGGCCCCACCGACGCCAGGGGCGCAAACTCTGGCCACAGCGGCGGAAGGCCGCCCTGAGGCCTCGAGATCACCTTCGACGGCCGACTCTCCGCCGCCCGCCACTGAACCCTAACAACCCAGAAACGCCGTTTGCCGGACAGACCCTGATTCGGCGATCTGCCGAAATCTGTCTTCACTAGCTCAAGGGCGCGCCTGCGGCGCGCCGGGGCGGCCAGGCCGCCCGGCCGGGCATGCGGCGTGCCCGAGCCATGACAGCAACACCCTGTTCGGCGGATCATGTCCGGAGCGATAGCCGGGGGGAACTTCACCGCGCTGAATTAACCGCACATAGCTGCGAATTGCGGGCGCCGAGCCAACTTCCCGTCGATGTGTGGGTCCAGGCGTACCACCGGGCCTCGTCCATACGCTCTCTCCCACCTTCTTGGAGACGCTTATGCGCACATTGCGCGGGACATGGATGGCCGCGATCGTCGCGACCCTGGCTGCCGTGGCAGTCCTGCCCACGTCAGCCCAGGCCGACGACGACGGGGGGCTCCCGGGGGTGGCGGCCTCCACGGAGACCCCGGCCCTGTACGGCGACGACGCCGGCGGCAACGCCGATGCCGACGACCCGGCGATCTGGCGCAACGCTGCCAACCCGGGCGCCAGCTTGGTGATCGGCACCGCCAAGGAAGGCGGCCTGCGGGTGTACGACCTGGCCGGGAAGGAGGTGCAGTCGATACCGGCGCCGCCCGCCCCTACCCCCGATGACAAGCCGGGCCGCTTCAACAACGTGGACCTGGTCTCCGGATTTCCCCTGTCGACCGGCCGCGCCGACGTCGCCGTCGTCACCGACCGGGGCCGGGACCACCTGCGTATCTACCGCATCGACCCCAGCGCTGCCCAGCCGCCGAAGGACATCACCGCCTCCGATGCCCCGCTGGTCTTCTCCAAGACCCAGGAGGAGGTCAACCAGCAGACCACCCCCTACGGCCTGGCCACCTGGACGGACAAGGCCACCGGCCGCTCCTACGCCGTGGCCAGCCAGCGCAGCCGCACCCGCCTGGCCCTGCTGGAACTGAAAGCCACCTCCACCGGCACGGTCACCTACCAGCAGGTGCGCACCTACGACCTGCCGTCCTCCTTCACCCTTCCCAACGGCCGGTCCTGGACCCCCTGCGGCGACCCCGGTGACCTCCCGCAGGTCGAGGGCATGGTCGTGGACCCGGCGAACAACGTCCTCTACGCCGGCCAGGAGGACGTCGGCATCTGGCGGATGCCCGCCACCCTCGGCAGCAGGCCGAAGCTGATCGACAAGGTGCGGGAGTACGGCGTCCCCGCGACGTACGACGAAGCGAGCGAGGAGTGCACCCCGGGCACGGACCCCGGCTATGGGGGTAAGCACCTGTCCGCCGACGTCGAGGGCCTGACCATCCTTGACCAGGGCTCCGGCTCCGGCTACCTGCTCGCCTCCAGCCAGGGGGACAACACCTTCGCGGCGTACGACCGCGAGGTGGGCGAGGGCAACGCCTACGAGAGCGGCTTCCGGATCACCGCCGGCACAGTCGACGGCTCCGAGGAATGCGACGGCGCGGCCGTGCTGAACGCCCCGCTGGGCTCCCGCTACCCGAACGGTCTGCTGGTGGTCCAGGACGGGCACAACACCCCCGACGAGATAGGCGCGGACGGGGAACCCCGGGACAACACGAACTTCAAGTTCGTCGATCTGGGCTGCTAGCGGGTTTCACCTAGCCGGAAGATCGCCACGTCCGGGCAGCCCGTCCCCGGCACCACCTACACCTGCACGCCTCGCCCGACGGCGGCGCCTGCTTCGCCGACGGCACCGGCTGGATCTACGTATCCAATGCGGAACTCAACGGCAACGGAGGGGTCAGCGCCATCAAGTTCGACAGCAACGCCAACATCACCTCCGCGTACTCCATCCTGTCCGGCACCAACCGCAACTGCGCCGGTGGCGCCACGCCGTGGAACACCTGGCTCTCCTGCGAAGAGGTCGACACCGGCTATGTCTGGGAGACCAACCCATGGGGGGTCAACCCGCCGTCCGGCGAGACGCGATGGGCAAGTTCGAACACGAGGCCGCCGCCTGCAACCCGGTCCGCCGGGTCGCCCATTCCTGCGGATCCCCGGCCAGTCCTGCTCCGAGATCACCGGGGTGGTGTTCACCTCCCGCCCGCCCGTTGACGAAAGAAGTAGGGGCACCCCCCGTTGCGTTCGTGCTGTCGGGCGGGGAGTACTCCTTCCAGCGGAACGGGAACCGGGCCGAAAGGGAAACAGGTTCAACCGAGTTTCCTGCGCAGGGAATCCATCAGGCGGATCTCCGACTGCTGGCCTTCGACCATCGTCCGCGCTAGTCGCAGCACCGCTTCAGGGCCCTTGCTAGCGGTGACAGGCTCGGCCATGTGCACACCACCACGGTGGTGTTCGATCATCAGGCGCAGGAACAGGGTGTCCGTCCGGTTGCCTCGCGCCGTGGCGAGCGCTGCCATGTCCCTCCGGGAAGCCATCCCGGGCATCAGCACACCGCGCCGCCGCTCTTCGGCGCTCGGCGGTGGCATCCGCATCCACTCCATAGGCGGACGGCTGGAGGTGGCGGACCTGCCCCAGAGGGAGAGCCAGCCGAGCATCATCCCGCGCTGGCTGGCCTGGGTGTTGACGATGTCGTACGCCAGGGTCCGTACCTCGGGCGAGGCTCCATTGCGCAGGACAAGAAGGGACATCTCGACGGCCTGCTGATGGTGGACCGACATGTCCCGGGAGAAGCCGACCGCCGTCGAGTCCTCGGCCGGGGCGGCGGGCACGGCGGAACCCGCGGCGGAGCGGCCAGTCATCAGCAGCGCACCGGCCAGCACAGCGACGGCCAGTGCCACGGCCGTTAGGGCGGTGAGCACTCCGCGGCCGGGGACGGGTGATGCGGCGGACGGCCGGGCGGTCACGGGGTGGCCCTGCCTCCGGTGACGGGTGCGCCCGGTTCGGGTGCCTGGGGTCCCTGAACGTAGGCGTTGAAGAAGGCATCGACGCGCGGGTCGGTGGCGGAGTCCACGGACAGTTGATGGCCCCAGGCCGTCAGCCGTACGGGGCTGTCCTGGTCCGGCAGCGGGCTCATCATCCGGTACGGGACGCCCTCCACCTTCGTGCGCAGCGCCTCTATCAGTGCCGACGGGGCGGACTTCGAGTACGTCGCCCAGACCGCACCGTGCTCCAGAGAGTGCACGGCGTGTTCGTTGCGCAGCGGCTGCGTGTAGACATCGCCGTTAGCGTTCTGCCACTTGGGGTTGTGCTGTCCGCCGACCGGTGGATTCGGCCCGTCCGGGTAGTCGATGCCACCAGTGACATGCCCGCGATCAAGGTCTCGGTACACCTTCTCGCCCTGGACGTTGGCCTTGTCCGGGTCGACATCCGAGTCGCCCGCCCGGTCGTCGGCGGGTCTGCCGTGGAGTGCGGTAACCACCATGAGGACGACGGCGACAACGGCAAGGACGCCCCCCAGCATGGCACCGGTCCTCAGCCGCTTGCCGCGCCGGGCCCGGCGGGCGTCCACGCTGCGCAGCGCGGCGAGCCTGGCGCGCCGGGCCTCATTGTCACGGCCAGCTGTCGGAGCCGTGTGCTGCCGATGGTCCTGAGACATGGGGGCACCCCTCGGTTCCTGCTCCCGTTGCGGGATCGACGGGCTCAGGGTAGGTCCGCCCTGGTCCCGGGTTCCCGGGGCCGTGGTCCCGGACTGCTCCCGGGACGTGATCAGGGCCGGTGTCACACGAACCTGGGACATGGGGCGGCTTAGGCTGAGCGACCGCCCATGCCCGGCCGACCGGCGACAGCGGAACCGGCGGGGGAATCGACGGGGGAGAACGAATGGAATTCGGCATACTGGGCCCGCTGCGCGTGTGTGCGGGCCGCCGGGAGATCCCGATCCCGGGCCGCAAGCAGCGAACCTTGCTCGCCGCACTGCTGCTGGCGCGGGGTGAAGTCCTGCCGGACGACCGGCTCACCGCATTGCTGTGGGGCCAGCGGCCCCCTGCCACGGTGAGCGCGCAGATCTACACGTATGTCTCACGGCTCCGGCAGCGGCTCGGCACCGCTGTCGAGGTGATCCGCGAGTCGGCCGGGTACCGCATCGACATCGGTGACGGGCGGTTCGACGCTGACGAGTTCGACCGGCTGTCGCGGGCCGGCCGCTGCGAGCTGCGTGCAGACCGACCCGACCGAGCGGCCCGCCTGCTCCGAGCGGCTCTGGAGCTGTGGCGCGGCCCCTCGCTCGGCGGTGTCACCGACTATCTGCGAGACGCCGAGACCCCGCAGCTCGACGAGGCGCGGATGGCCGCGCTGGAGAGCCGGCTCGAGGCCGAACTGGCCCTCGGTGAACACCTCCAGCTGGTCGCGGAGCTCACAGGTCTGGTGGCGCGCTTTCCGCTGCGTGAGCGCCTGCGGGCCCAGTGGATGACAGCCCTGTACCGATGCGAGCGGCAGGCGGAGGCTCTCGCCGTGTACCAGGAGGGCCGCCGTCTGCTCGCCGACGAACTGGGTGTCGACCCAGGTCCGGTGCTGACCGCCACGCATCGGGCCGTCCTCAGTGGGGGGCTCGCGCTCGGCGGGCCGACGGGGCGTCACGCAGCCCTGCCAGGTCCAGTAGCAGCTCCTTGACCTCGGTCGCGGCGAACGACGGCCGGGCCGCACCCGGTTCGTCGCACAGCAGGACCGGCCCGTCGGCCGGGTCGGCGGGCAGTCTGCCGTGGCTGCCCCGCACCCGGCCCGGGTGAAGGGCGACCACGTTCATCAGATAGCGCAACCCCAGCCGCTTGCGCGCCAGGGCCCCGGCCGCCCGCAGCTTCACCAAGGGGTCGGTGTGGTCGAAGAGCAGCTCGGCCGGGTCGTATCCGGGTTTGCGGTGGATGTCGACCAGCCGTGCGAAGTCGGGCGCCCGCTCGTCGTCGAGCCAGTAGTAGTACGTGAACCAGGACTCCGGCTCGGCCACGGCGACCAGTTCTCCCGAGCGCGGATGGTCGAGCCCGTACTCCTTGCGGCCGGCCTCATCCAGGAGCTCGTCGACGCCGGAGAGTTCGGCCAGCACCTCCCGCACCGCGGCGACGTCGGCCGGGTCGGGGGACGTACACATGGGCTATCTGGTGGTCGGCGACGGCGAACGCCCGGGACCGCCAGGGGTCCAGATACTCCATGCCGTCCTGAGTGTGAACCTCCAGCAATCCGGCGCGGCGCAGGGCACGGTTGATGTCCACGGGCCGCGACACCTCGGTGATCCCGTACTCGCTGAGGGCGACGACCGTCACCCCGGCGCGCCGGGCGTCGTCGAGCAGCGGTGCCAGGGTGCGGTCCAGTTCGCGGGCCGCCCGGATCGCCTTCCGTCCGTACGGGCCGTGGCGCTGCAGGTCGTAGTCGAGGTGGGGCAGGTAGACGAGGGTGAGGTCGGGGTGGTGGGTGCGCAGGATGTACCGGGCGGCGTCGGTGATCCAGCGGGAAGAGACGATGTCCGCGGTCGGACCCCAGAACCGGAACAGCGGGAAGTCGCCGAGCCTGTCAGTGAGTTCATCGTGCAGGGACGGCGGGCTGGTGTAGCAGTCGGGTTCCTTGCGCCCATCGGCGTAGTAGACCGGGCGCGGGGTAACGGTCCAGTCGACGTCCGCGCCCATCGCGTACCACCAGCAGACATTCGCCACGGTGTAGTCGGGGCATAGTCTGCGAGCGCTCTCCCAGATCTTCTCGCCCCCGACGAGACGATTGTGCTGCCGCCACAGCAGGACCTCGCCGAGGTCGCGGAAGTACCAGCCGTTGGCGACCGCGCCGTGCACGGACGGCATCTCCCCGGTGAGCAGCGTGGACTGTACGGAGCAGGTGACCGCGGGCAGTACCGTGTCGAGCCGGGCTTCGAAGCCGCGGTCGCGCAGCGCGGCTAGGCGGGGCATGTGCTTGAGGAGGCGCGGAGTGAGGCCCACGACGTCGAGTACCAGCACCCGGTTCACCGACGTCACCTCGCGCTCTCGTGCTTGAGTCCGATCCCGGTCAACGCATCACGCGCCCAGGCCAGTTCGGCGGCGATTCCCTCGATCAGGGCAGCGTCGCCTGCGGGCCGCCCGGGCTCCGGGCCGCCGGGCAGCACGGACCAGGTGTATGTCTCCACCTCGAGATGGTCGGTGAGCGCGGCAGGGCCGCCGACGAGTGTCTCCAGCGCGGTCGAAAGCTCGGTGCGGGTGGAGCGCAGCGGTGGCCGCGGATCCGCGTGCAGGGGCACATGGAAGTGGACCCGCCATTCCGCGGCGCCCGGGAGCGCCCGGCCGAGCGCGTCGGGCAGGTCGTCCACCGCGAGGAGCCGACCGCTCAGGGACTCGCGGGTCTGATGCAGGAAGCGCGGTTCGGCGAACTCCCAGAGCGCAGCGCGGGCTGCCGGATGGACGGGGTCGTCGATCCGCAGCGCGCAGGAGATCTGCGCCTTGACGACGGGGAGTCCGGCCGAGTCCAGCCGGGCGCAAGCGGCCACGGGGTCCTCGAAGCCGACGGCGAGATGGCAGGTGTCCAGGCAGACGCCGATCCACTCCGGATCCACCGCGGAGAGCAGCTGGGCGGCCTGCTCGGTGTTCTCGATCAGACAGCCGGGCTCCGGCTCGAGGCCGACGCGTATCGTACGGCCGGTGTCGGCGGCGACCGCGGCGAGTCCCCGGCCCAGTCGGTCGAGGTGCCAGGCCGCGCGTTCCGCCCGGATGGCGGTCCACGGCTCCCGCCAGGCCAGGGGGAGGGTGGAAATGGAGCCGCGTACGGCGTCCCGCGGCAGCAGCTCGGCCAGCAACCGGGCGCAGTCCAGGGTGTGGTCGAGTCGTGCCGGGTCGGACCAGTCCGGCCGGTAGACGGCCTTCTTGGCCGTACGGGCATGGAAGCCCTGGTACGGAAAGGCGTTGAGGGTCACTACCTCCAGCCCGCGCAGGTCCAGTTCACGCCTCAGCCGCGCGACGGCGGCGGGGTCGGCGATCAGTTCGGTCACAGCGGGGCGCGAGAGCCACAGTCCGAGACCGATCAGATCGGTGCCGATCCGCTGCCGTACCGGTTCGGCGTACCGCGTCAGCTGGGCCAGTACGCCGTCCAGGTCCTCCGCGGCGTGCACATTGGTGCAGTACGCGAGATGGACGGTGGTGCCGTCGGGGTGTCTCAGTCGCATGGGTCTGCCTCTTCTCACTCGCCGCCGCGGGCGAGGGAGTTGCCCGCGAACACGGGGAGGGCGGTGCCGTGCGCGCTGTCCGGGCTCTCGGCGGCGGTCTCCGGAACCAGTCGGCCGCTCTGGCTGTAGAAGGCGACCGGGTTCTGCCACATCACCTTGTCCACATCCGCGTTGTCGAAGCCGCTGGCCAGCATGGCGTCCGCCGTGGCGCGGGTCTTCAGAGGGTCGCTGTGGCCCCAGTCGGCGGCCGAGTTGACCAGCATCCGCCCAGTTCCGTACCGGTCGAGGATGCGAACCATCCGTTCCTCGCTCATCTTGGTCTCCGGGTAGACGGAGAACCCCATCCAGCAGCCGCTTTCGGCGACCGTCCTGACGGTGGCCTCGGTGAGGTGGTCGATGGCCACGCGTGCCGGGTCGATGCCCGACTCGCGGATCACATCGAGGGTGCGGCGGGTGCCGACGGCCTTGTCCCGGTGCGGCGTATGGACCAGCACCGGCAGGTCGTGGCGCAGTGCCAGTTCGAGCTGGCGGGCGAACGCCTGGTCCTCCGCGGGTGTCATGGAGTCGTAGCCGATCTCGCCGACGGCGACCACACCGTCCTTGGCGAGATAGCGGGGCAGCAGGTCCAGGACTCCGGTGAGCCGGGAGTCGTTGGCCTCCTTGGGGTTGAGCGCGAGGGCACAGTGGTGACGGATGCCGAACTGTGCCGCGCGGTAGGGCTCCCATCCGAGCAGCGCGTCGAAGTAGTCGGTGAAACTGCCGACGCTGGTGCGCGGCTGGCCGAGCCAGAACGCCGGTTCCACGAGCGCGCGAACCCCGGCGGCTGCCATCGCGGTGTAGTCGTCCGTGGTCCGCGAGGTCATGTGGATATGGGGATCGAAGATGCGCACAGCGGCGCTCCCTCCCTGTCTTCAGGGTCGTGGATCGTGAGGAAGTCTTTGACGTCGTAGGGCACTTCGCGTCCTGCCTCAGTGCGCTCATCGGCGTACGAGCGCATCATGCGTACGAGTTCGGGGTCGGTGCGGGCGGCCAGTCCCGCCACCCGGTCCAGGGGGATACCGGTGAACACGCACTTGAGCACGGCCTGGCGGAATGCGTGGGCGTCGAGATGGCGGGCCGCGTAGCCGGGCGCGGGCGGGAAGTCGCCCAGCGCGGCGGCAATCAGCCGCAGATCGTTGGTGCGCAGGGCGTCATGGACGAGAGGCAGCGCCGACCCGGCGAGCCGGCCCGCCCGGTCGAGCACCGGCAGCGCGCGGAGTACACCACGGCGCTCTGCCGCGTCACCGTGTTCGTAGAGCTCGGTCAGCCGAGCGCCGAGGCCGGGATCACGCAGCGCCGGGGCGTCGAGGAGCAGGGTCCGTACCGCGTCGTCGACCGTCCAGGCGTAGGGCCCCGTGGCACCGCCAGGCAGCGGTTCGCGGCCGCAGCGCCGCCCCACCACGGGAAACAGGGCCGCCACCGCGTCCGGGTCCACGGCGAGAGTGTGCTGGGCCTGCCTGGTCCAGTCGGCGGCGACGTCCGGCAGACGGTCCCACAATGCGTCCGCCGCGCCCGCGGTCTGCTGGGCCGAGCGCAGGAAGTCCAAAGAGCGCTGGGCCGTTTGCGGCGCCGCATGGCTGTGGCGCGGCAGCTCCACTGAGACCAGGCCGCGGTAGCCGCACTCCATCAGGGCGCCGAGCACCGGCGGGAAGTCGATCTCGCCGTGGCCGAACTCCAGGTGCTCGTGCACCCCACGGCACATGTCCTCGATCTGCACGTGCACCGTGCGCGGCGCGGCCCGCCGTACGCACTCCGCCACCAGCTGCTCCTCCAGGCAGCGGCAGTGCCCGATATCGAGAGTGAGTCCCAGGGCCTCGGGCTCGCCGAGCCGTCGGCGCAGCTCGTCGAACCGGTCCAGTGTGTCGACGAACATGCCTGGTTCGGGCTCGAAGCCAAGCTTCACCCCGTGCGCCGCGGCCTCTCCGGCGAGGGTGTCGCAGGCGTTCAGCAGCCGGTCCCAGGCGGCGTTCTCGTCCAGCCCGGGCGGTGTCACGCCGCTCCACAGGGAGACGACGGGGACCCCAAGGTCCGCGGCGATCCCGATCGCGCGGCGCAGCAGATCGATACGGCGCTCCCGCCCTTCGTCGAAGAAGGTCGGACGGTGCTTGTTCCACCGGTCGAGCAGATAGCGGCCCCCGGTCTCGATGACGGCTTCGAGCCCGAGGGAGTCGAGACGTTCGCGCAGCCGGGCCAGCCGATCCTTGAGGTCGTTCGCGTACGGGTCGAGATGGCGGCGGTCCAGGGTGAGGGAGATCCCGCCGTAGCCGAGGCCCGCCACGACATCGAGCGCCTCGTCGAGGGTGTGGTCGCCGAAGCCGTTGGTGCCGTAGGCGAAGGTGAGAGCGCGCTTGCTCATGTCGGGGACACCCTTCTGCTCAAACCACGGGCCAGCGGATATGCGGCCAGGAGTACCAGTCCGGGTGCGCTCCGCCCGGCGGCCGCCACCAGGGCGGACTGGAGGGGCACCATGCCGTGGATGCCGGCCGCCACCGCGCGCCGCACGCGGTACGGGGACGGTGTCCGGACGGCGGTCAGCTGGGCCCGACCGCCCATGGCGACGAATCCGGCCGCGAGCACCCCGGCCACGATCCGGTCGAGCGGCTTGGCGCGCCGCGCACCGAGGACGACGAAGGTCCCGGTGGTGGCGTCGGCCGCCAGTGCGCCCAGGGCGGCGGCCCGGATCTCCCGGGCGGCCGGCCGCGGCGTAGCCGTACGGGGTGCGGGCGTGGCCTCGTGGCGGCTGAGGCCGGTGACCGAGGCGGTGTGCACGGCCACGGTAAGGGCCGCCGGAAGTGCGGCACTCAGCCTGCCCGGGTCGGCGCCGCGCAGCACGTCGATTGCGCGGGCCGCGCCCATTGCCGCCGGGCCCGCCGCGGTGTCCTTGGCGACGGTGTCGTACGCCCAGACCGCCGCGGTCAGCGGTACAGCGGTGAGGAGTCCGCGGCGTCCTTCGCAGAGGACGGCGAGGCCGAGGCCCGAGGCCGTCAGGGCGACGGCGGTGGCGAGTGCCGCGGCGGGGGTGACCTCGCCGGCCGGAATCGGGCGTTCGGGGCGCTCCTCGGCGTCCACGGCCCGGTCCGCGTAGTCGTTGAGGGCCATGCCCGCCCAGTACAGGCACATGGACGACGCGACGGTGCCCAGCAGCCGGGGACGGAAGGTCACCCCGCCTGCGGCCGCGCCGGCGAATACGTCGCCGGGGACGGTCAGCGCGGCGGGGGCGCGCACCAGCCGGGCGAGGGCGCCGAGACAGGTTCGCACGGTCACAGCGCCACCCCGCGCAGGCCGTCCGCCCAGGCGACGAGCTGTTCGAACTGCCGCTCCAGGGCGTGTTCTTCGGAGTCCACCGGGTCTTTGAAGAAGAAGCCCAGCTCGGACACGGCGCCACTGACGCCCGCGCGGTGGGCCAGCGCCATGAAGCGGGCGAGGTCGAGCACAAGAGGCGCTGCCAGCGCGGAGTCGCAGCCCTGCCACACGAACTGCAGGGTCATCCGCGCGCCGAGGAACCCCTCGAAGGTGATGTGGTCCCAGGCGGTCTTCCACTCCCCCAGGTCGGGGACATCGTGAATGTGCACCCCGCCCTGGACCGGGTGCCCCAGATGCTCCTGGAGTATCCGGTCCTTGGAGTGAATCTTCGCCGCAGCCCGCTCGGGGTCGGCGAGGGTGGCGCCGTCGCCGCCGCCCAGCAGGTTCGTCCCGGACCAACTGCGCACATTCAGCGCGCGCCGCGCGAACATCGGCGCCAGGACAGACTTGACCAGCGTCTCGCCCGTCTTGCCATCGCTCCCCGCGTATGGCAGCCCACGAGCGCGGGCCAGTTCGTCGAGGGCGGGCAGACGCGCTCCCGTCGAGGGGGTGAAGTCCACGAACGGGCAGCCCGCGCGCAGCGCGGCGCAGGCGTAGAGCGAACTGTTCGGGAGGACGGCCGCACCGTCGGGCGAGCGCAGTGCGCGGCTGAGCAGGTCCCAGGACTCATGCGCCGCGTGGGGCCGTAGCGGCGGTTCGGTGGACGAGACATTGACGACGACCACGGTCTCCACGGCCGTCCGTCGGCGGAAGGCGGCGATGTCGGCGGCGAGGGCGTCGACCGCGGCGTCCATCGTTCCGCAGGAGTGCCCGCCCTCGGTGTCGAGGCCGGGCCGGATTTCGGCGTCGGCGGCGAGAAGGTCGTCCCGGACCAGCTCCGGAAGCCCGCGCGGCACGACTCCGTCCGCGGCGAGGCGTTCGGCCCGCTTCACCAGCCCGACCGTCGCCGGGTCATGTCCGCCGAAGACCAGTTCGTCGAAGGCGGGCAGGTGCAGTCCCTGGAAGGGGGCGCTTTCGCTGACGACGCCCAGTGGGGTCACTGCGCCTGCGCGGATGCCCGCCGCGCCCACCACGGTGCTCGCGGCGACCGAACCGCGGCCGCCCACCAGCCAGATTCCTGTGCGCATGGTTCCTTCCTTCCTCGTGCCGGGTTGTGGCCGGGTCGTGCGCGTGGTGACTCAGGGCTGTTGCGGATAGGGGAAGGACTGGAAGGCGACGTCGAGCTGTCGGGCGCTGCGCGGCAGCCAGTGGGCCGCGAGCCGCCGTACCGTCTTGTCGGGCAAGGGGGGATTGAGGTGCTCGAGATCGGGATCGGCCCGCAACTGCACCGCACAGCCGAAGGCGTTGAGCGGAGCGAGGCCGGCCCAGCGGCGCCTGTCGATGGCCAGGAACATCATCGCCCGCATGACGACGTGCCAGACCGGATATCCGCCGGGCGGACGGCCCGTCATGATGTGCAGCGCCTGGGTGCGCGGGTCGTACAGCATGCCCTGCCCGAACTCGGCGAATGCCTGCACCAGCCGGGGGTCGTGCCGGTCGTAGACGGCGTCGAACACCTCCAGCTGGACTCGCGACATCACTTCGAAGGGTCCGCGTGCGGGTGTGACGAACTCGGCGAAGTTCTCGGGATATTCAGGGGCTGCCACCATCCGGCGCCAGGTGTTCAGCAGGACGTTGTCCCATCCCTTGCCGTAGATGTCGACGAGCGCGAAGTACGCGTCCTTGAACTCCTGGGAGGGCTGGTACAGCGTCGCCTGATCGAGCAGGTACCACATTTCGTTGGCGCGGCGGTCCCCGTGCATGCCTGGAATCTCGGGTAGTTCGGGGTCGGGCCGCCCGACCGCGGCAGCCGGCAGCGCGCCCCCACCCACCAGCATGGCGCCGGCCGCCAGCCCGACCGAGGCCCGCAGCACGTCCCGTCGCTCCGGACACGCAGCCATCAGCTCATCCCCTCAGGAAGCGGGAACGACTGGAAGTCCTGGTCGAGCCGGGCGATGTCCTTGAACAGCCACGTGGCGGCGAGCCGGTGCGTGGTGTGCGCCGGCAACGGGGGGTTGATCTTGTCTTGGGCCGGCTTGGCCGCGGTCTGCATGGCCCAGGCGAAGCCCAGCGCCGGGGCGAGCCGCTCCCAGCGCCGGGCGTCGATGCCCAGCAGCATCATGGCGCGCATGTAGACGTACCAGGTGTGGTACCCGGGCGGCGGACTGTCCGGGAGGCTGTTCATCGTGTGCACCAGGAAGGGGGCGTGCCCGCGCGGGTCGTACAGCACACCTTCGCCGAACCAGCCGAAGGCCCGGGTGAGCCGGTGATGCCGTCGCCCGTAGTACCTGTCCATCACACCCAGCTGAGTGCGCGAGAGCACCTCGAGCGGCTGTCTGATGGACGTGACGAACTTGGCGAAGTTGTCCGGGTAGTCGGGCAGCTTGACCATCGCGAACCACTTCTCGCGCAGTCCGCGCTCAACGTTGCCGACGTGGGCCTGGATGGCCTTGTAGGCGTCCTTCACCTCCTGGCTGGAGTTGTAAAGGGTCGCCTCGTCCAGCTGGAACCAGAACTCGTTCGCCCTGCGGTCCCCGCTCATCCCCGGGACAGGGGGAAACTCGTCGTGGAGTTCGACGGCTGCCGCGGGTTGCGCACCAACAGTGACGCCTACCGTGGCTGCCGTCGCGGCGGTCGCCACCCCCAGCGAGACCTTCAGGATCTGTCGTCGGTTGACGTGTTTCGACACGTGGGCCGCCCTTCCGCCTGGCTCCGCTTCCATCGCTCAGGAGGCTAGGACGGGCAGCTATACGTGTTCCCATCCGTTGCCTATACGTCCGCGGCCGCCCGTTCGAGGGCCGCTTCGACGTCGTAGCGGTGGATCCAGGACACGTCCTCTACGAGCTGGTCGAGGCCGCCGTCGGCGGTGCCGTCGGTCGGCTTCACCCGCAGCGATCCGCCGTCGCGGGAGCCCAGTTGGACCCGGGTGACATGCGGTCGGCGGAAGTCCTCGTAGCGGCGGAGTCCCTCGGGAGTGCCGTCGAGGAAGTGGGCCAGGGCGACGGCGTCCTCGACAGCCTGGCCGGCGCCCTGCCCGTGGTGCGGCAACATCGGGTGCGCCGCGTCTCCCAGAAGGGTGGACCGGCCGTGGCCCCACCGCGTCAGGGGTTCACGGTCGTACAGCGCCCATCGCCCGGGCGTGTCCGCCGCCCGTACGATCGCCTGGACGTCGTCGTGCCAGTCGGCGAACGCCAGGGTCAGCGCCTGCCGTTCGCCGGTTTCGCTCCACGACTCCTCGCTCGGGCACCTGTCAGGCAGGACCGCGACATAGGTGAACCGCCGCCCCGCTTCGACCGGAACGCACAGCAGTCGCGCGTCAGGGCCGACCCACATGTACATGCTGTCCGGGGCGAGCCCCGGTACCTGCTCGGCGTCGATCACTCCGCGCAGTGCGCTCGCCCCCGAGAAGACGGGGTTCTCCTCCCCCGCCACGGCCCGGCGAACGACCGAGTGGACGCCATCGGCGCCAACCAGTAGATCGGCGCCCGCCGCGCGCCCGTCGGCGAACCTCAGCTGGACACTGTCGCCCCCGGCGTCGAAGGAGACCAATCGCGCTCCCAGGTGCAGCCGGTCCCGCGGCACCTGTGCCCCCAGTACGGCGTGCAGTTCGCTGCGGAGCACGGTGAGATGCGGGGCTCCGTACTCCTGCTCCCAGACGTCTCCCATCAGGCGGTGGACGAAGAGCTGGCCGTCCTGGCCGCGCACCTCCAGGGTCTCGGGGCGGACCGCGGCCGGGCGGAGCAGCGGCTCCAGGCCCCAACGTCGCAGCACCCGGGTGCCGTTGGGGCCGAGGTGCATACCGACGCCCATTTCAGTGAGCTCGGGCGCCTGCTCGTACACATCGAAAGCCACCCCCTTGCGCAGCAGGGTGATGGCGACGGCGAGTCCGCCTATTCCGGCGCCGACGACGGCGACGTGCGGGGTCCGTGAGGTGTTCGGCATGATTCCCCCATGATGGTGGATTGCGAGTGACGGATCACCGCTCCCCAGCCGACACCAGTCCCGTCTCGTAGGCGACGATGACCAGTTGGGCCCGGTCGCGGCTGTCCAGCTTGGTCAGCAGATGGCTCACATGCGTCTTGACGGTGGGTACGCTCAGGTGGAGGCGGTCGGCGATCTCGGAGTTGGTCAGCCCGCGGGCGACCAGGGTGAGCACCTGCCGCTCGCGGTCCGTGACACCGGCTCGTTCGAGTCCGCGGCCGATCGGGCGCGGTTCGGTCTCGGGTCTCCGTGCGAACTCCTCGATGAGGCGTCGGGTTACGGAGGGGGCCAGCAGCCCTTCGCCCGAGGCGACCACCCGGACGGCGGTGAGCAGCTCGCCGGGCGGGGTGTCCTTGAGCAGGAAGCCGCTTGCGCCGGCGCGCAGTGCCGCGTACACATAAGCGTCCAGGTCGAACATGGTCAGCATCAGGACGCGGACACCGGACATCGCCGATGAGCCGCAGATCTGCCGGGTCGCCTCGATGCCGTCCATGTCCGGCATCCGGATGTCCATCAGGGCGACGTCGGGGCGCTCCCGGACGGCCGCCTCGACGGCCTCCCGTCCGGTGGCGGCCTCACCGACCACCATGAGTCCGGGCTCATTCTCGATCAGCAGCCGGAAGCTGCCCCGCAGCAGTGCCTGGTCGTCAGCGACGAGCACGCGTACTTCGTCGCTCACGAGGCGGCTTCCCCGCTGTGAGCCGGTCCCAAGGGCAGTCGGGCGCTCACGGCGAACCCGCCGTCGGAGCGCGGTCCGGCGGTGAACTCCCCGTCGTACATCGCGATCCGCTCCCGCATGCCGATGAGACCGTGCCCGCCGCCTCTGCGCGGCGACGGCGGGGCGTGGTCACCGCCGCGGCGGCCGTCGTCGACCACGTCGATCCTCACTTCGTGCGCTTCTCTGGTGACCACGACACGGCAGACTGCCGGTGCCGCGTGCTTGACGGCGTTGGTCAGGGCTTCCTGGACGATGCGGAAAATGGTCAGGCCGAGCGCCTCGGGCACACCGTCCAGGTTCTGGACATGCATCTCGACCCGGAGTCCGGCATCGGTCGCGTTGCGGGCCAGACCGGTGAGCCCGGCGGGTCCCGGGACCGGGCTGAGGTCGGCGGGCGGCAGGCCGTCCGTTTCCTCGGAGCGCAGTACGCCGAGCAGGTGCCGCATTTCCTGCAGCGCGCCGCGGCTGGTGTTCTCGATCACCCGCAGCGCGTCGCTCGCCTCCTCCGGTCGGGTGGTGACGACATGGTTGGCGACCGCCGCCTTGACGGCGATCACGCCGATGCTGTGCGCGACGACATCGTGCAACTCCCGGGCGATCCGGAGCTGTTCCTCGGCCACGGCCCGTTCGGCGAGTTCCGCGGCGGCGCGCGCGGCATAGCGCCGGCGCTCCCGCACGGCGGTGCCGAGCGCCCAGGAGCCGGCGATCAGCGCCCAGCCGAACAGGATGAGCCCCGGTCCCTCCAGCCACCAGTACGCGTAAGGCGTTCTGGGCTCGGTCCCGATCATCCCGCCGACCCCGAGCAGTCCGGCTGCGGCGGTGGGCACCCAGCTCTGTCCCGGCCGGGACAGAGCGATCGGATAGAGCGCGAAGGCCACAGCCAGGAACGGGTCCTTCACCACACCGAGGGCCACGGACGCCAGCGACATCGCCAGGGTGACAGCGAGCGCCGGGCGCGGCCACAGCCGCCGCACGGCCGGGGGCAGCCCGGTCGCGACCACCAGGGCGTCGGCGGTCCAGCCGGGGAGGTCTCGGCGCGGGTCCTCGGGCACGGTCTGGGTGTGTCGCAGCACCAGCAACAGCACCACGTAGGCGAGCGCGGCCAGGCAGTCCAGCGCCGTCAACTGCCATGCGGTCAGCTGTCGTCCGAAGAGTGGCCTCGCTTCGGGGCGATCCATTTGTCCGACCCTAACCACGCGGCCTGTCCCTGGCTTCGTTCTCCGGAATGACAGACCTCGGTACGAGACCGGCCCGGGCACACTCCGCGTGCTCACTCCACGCGCGCGAACCTCCGAGTCGCCAAGGCCAGTGCCAGCACGGCGAGTACCGCGATAAGCCCGGTCTCCAGGAGGACCGGCGGGGTCCAGCCCCACCACTCGGGGCTCGCCGACCTGCTTCCCACGGCGGATCCTTCACCGGGCATTGTGCGGCGCAGTGCGTCCACGGCGTAGGTCAGCGGGTTCAGCCGCACCGCCATTCCAAGCCAGCCCGGCAGCCCGGTGGCCGGGAACATGGCGCCGGAGAGAAAGAAGAGCGGCATCATGCACAGGCTGACCGCGACCTGGAAGGTCTCCGGCCTGCGGATACACACGGCGGCGGCCACCCCGAGCGCTGTGAACGCGAAGGAGATCAGGGCCAGCTGAAGCAGCACTACCAGCAGCTGCGGGTGGTACGGGACCTCGGCGACGGGCGCCAGCACCAGGACGAGCACTCCGTACGCGGCGCCGGACGTTGCGCCGCCAAGACACGTGCCGATCAGGATCGCGCTGCGCCGCACCGGGGCGACCAGCATCTGGCGCAGAAAGCCCGACCGCCTGTCCCAGACGATGGACGCGCCGACGGCGATGGCCGGCGCCTGTACAGACATCAGGACGACGCCGGGGAACAGGAAGGCACGGAAGTTGCGCAGACTGTCGTCCGACATCGTGGAGTTCAGCCCGGTACCCAGGACGAGCAGGAACATCAGCGGAGTCACCATGCCCATGGCGATGCGCAGCTTGTTGCGGCCGAATCTGATCGTCTCGCGGCGCCATAGCACGGCCACCGTGCGCAGGTCGCGGGCGATCCGGCCGCCGGTGCCGGTTGCCTCGGGCAGCCGTGCGGTGAGGATCAGGTCCGGCGCGGCGGCAGGTCCGGCCTGTGCGTCGCGCACATCGGTGTGCGCCATTGCTACCTCCTCGGTCCGAAGGCGGGCATGCCCCTGGGATCGCCGTCGGCTTCCCGGATGGTGCGGCCGGTGTAGTGCAGGAACACGTCGTCGAGGGTGGGCGGGGTGACGGTCACCGAGTGGACGGGAACGGTGAGTTCGGCGCAGAGCCGGGGTACGAAGGCGGCGGCGCCCTGGGCCCGGAGCCGTACCCCGCCGGGGCCTGCCTCCGCTTCCAGCCCGAACCGGTCCCGTACGGCCTGTGCCGCCCGTTCGTCGTCGCCGGTGCGCACGGCGATCTGGTCGGCGCCGACCACGGCCTTGAGCTCGTCGGGGGTTCCCTCCACGACCAGCTCGCCATCGTCCATGATCGCCATGTGGTCGCAGTGCTCGGCCTCCTCCAGGTGGTGCGTGGTGAGGAAGATGGTGATCTCCTGCTCGGAGCGCAGCCGGTGCAGGTGCTCCCAGATGGCCACCCTGGTCTGCGGGTCGAGGCCGGTGGTGGGCTCGTCCAGGAACAGGACACGGGGCATGTGCAGCAGCCCGCGGGCGATCTCCAGCCGGCGCCGCATTCCGCCGGAGAAGGTGCGTACGGGCGAGTCCTTGCGGTGGGCCAGCTCCACCAGCTCCAGCAGCTCGGCGATCACCTTGCGGGTCCGGGGCCGGGGCAGTCCGAACAGCTCCGCCTGGAAGCGGAGGTTCTCCTCGGCGGTCAGCTCCCCGTCCAGCGAGGACTCCTGGAAGACCAGGCCGATGCCGCGTCGGACCTCGTCGGGCTTGCGCAGGATGTCGTGCCCGGCCACCTCGGCGCGGCCTGCGGAGGGCCGCAGCAGGGTGCAGAGCATGCCGATGGTCGTGCTCTTGCCCGCACCGTTGGGCCCCAAGAAGCCGTAGGTTTCGCCGGAGGGGACTGCGAGGTCCAGATCCACGACGGCTTCGTGGGTGCCGTAGGTCTTGCGCAGGCCATCCGCGAGTACCGCGTATCCGGCGCTCATCGGGCAACCTCGCGGGCGGGGTGACGGACGCTCATCAACGGACGGAACAAGGCGATGTCGCCGGGTTCGCCGACTGGCTTGCCCTCCGCCTCGACCCAGGCATGGGCGCGGAACGGCTGGGTCCGTACTCCGGTGCACCAGTCGGGCCACACGCCGTGCAGGCGTGACAGCAGCACCGTCGCGATCGAGCGCTCCAGACATCCCTGGCCCGCGCACCAGGCGCTCACCGATACCACGGATGAGCGGGCATCGAGGGTCTGGGCCGCCGTGGCGGGCCTGGAGCCGCGCGAGGCGGTCCGCAGTACACGCCGCAGCCGCCGCGGCGGCAGCTTCGCCAGCAGACGGGCGGCCCCTACCGCGCAGCGCGCCGTGATCTGCCGGTGCCAAGTGATCCTGACGGACTGCTCCGAGACGACGGGCATCGTCATGAGCGCACCACCAGCCGGGCCTCGACCAGGGAGGCCAGCAGGGTCCGGACATCGGTGCGGGCGCGCTCGACGACCTCGGGACGGCCCTGGGTCAGGGTGGCCGCGGCCTCGTCGGGCGAGCTTCCGTCAAGCAGCAGTCGCAGGGTGGCGGCGCCGGTACGGTTGAGCTGCCAGTAGCGGCCGTTGCGCTGATCGAGCAGCACCACACCGTCCTCGACTTCGGTGGCGATCACATCTGGTTCCAGGGCGAGGGTCATTGCGGTCCTCCCACGGGGGATACGGCGTGCGGAGCGACGGCACTGGGTGACCGCAGCCATGTCTCGCAGGCCAGGGTGTTCTCGAACGGGGCGAGTCGGCGGGTGTCGGGCATGGGCCGGTACAGCGCGGTGCGCAGCTCGGTCGCGTCCACCAGTCCGAGGTCGGCCAGCCGCAGATCGGTGCAGAGCTCGGCGAGCCGCTCGCGGTTGCGGTACAGCCCTTCGTACGCCTCCTGGCCGAAGGCCCCCTTGTCGTGGCGGTCGAGCACCATGTCCGGCACGGTGCCGCGCAGCGCGGCGGTGAGCATCGGCTTGTAGCGACCGAGCACGACACGGTCGACGACCCGCACCGAGAGGGCCGCCTCGATCACCCGGTCGTCCAGGAACGGCGTCTCGAACTCGACTCTCAGCGGCCTCAGTGCGCGATTGAGCTGACGCGCGGCGTGCCCGCTCAGAACGGTGACTTCGAGGGTCTGGTGCTGGAGCCGGTCGGGGTGGAGCGGGCGAGGTCCCTGCTCCGCGGTGCGGCGCAGCAGCCGGCGTACGGTCGCGACGGCTTCGGGTGTGGCCCAGTCGGGCATCCGTGGGTCGCCGCGGCCCCATCCGAGCGGCGGGGTGAAGCGGCGTGCGGGCGGAGCGTCGATCAGCCGCGCGGCCCGCGCCAGGGTGTCGGCGAAGGAGGTACGGTCCGCGACAGTCCGTACCGTGGCGCCGACGGGCCAGCGGTTGACGGACCGGAAACGGCGCAGTGTCCGGATCCCCTGCAGCGGGTTGCGGCGCATCATGGACCAGGCGAACTGCGGTGAGATGCCGAAGAGTTCGTCCCCGCCGACCCCGATGAGATGGCGGGAAGAGCCTTCGGCCGCCACGGTCCGGGCAAGGTTCTCGGTGTGCGCCCGGTTACGGGTCCAGACGAGAGGGCCCTCGGCGTCGTCGCGGGCACCGTCCTGGTGGGGGGTTGCCTCGTACCAGACGGGGCCCTCTTCGACGTCGACGAAGCGATGCCGGGCAGACGGCATGAGGGCGGCGGCCTTCGTCGCCCAGGCGGTGTCCGGGTTGGCCCGGTCCATCGGCTGCCAGTGATGGGTGATCAGCCCGGCATCCGTCGCGTCGGCCAGGAAACTCAGGCTCGTGGAATCCAGGCCGCCGGACAGGTCGGCGCTGATGACGTCCTGGTTCGCGGCTCGTACAGCCACCGAGTCGCGCAGTGCGTCCCGTATCGTCTCGGCGGCCCGCGACAGCGGGGTGACGGGCTCGGGCGGGGTCCACCAGGACACCGGCCGAGCCTGGCCGTCGGGCCTTACGTCCAGCCAGCAGCCGACCTCCAGCGAGGATATGCCGGTCCACACCGAACGCCCGGCCAGCGGCCAGGGGATGGGGAGCAGCAGTTGCAGGGCGAGCACGTCCTCGTCCAGCCGCGTCTCCATCAGCGGGGTCAGCGCACCGGGGCTGTCAGCGGCCACCGTGACGCCCCCGATCCGCGCGTGGAAGACCTGGCGGGCGGTGGACAGCGAGCCCTGTGTGCGGGTCCGGCCGTCGATCGAGGCGGTGAGGTGGAAGCTGCCGGGGAGAGAGCGCGCGAGGGCGTCGAGGTCGTGCGGCGAACGGGCGTTCAACAGGGCCCGGGTGAGCGTGCCTTCTTCGGCGCGGGTGCGTCCGAGCAGCGCGAGCCGGCGCGGCCCGCAGGTGACGAGCAAGCACTCATTCTTGTCCCAGCGCCCGAGTAGCCAGGGCCGGCCCGAGGCATGGGCAACGGTCTGTACCCCGGGCCGGGCCGCGGCACGTGCGACCGGTTCTGCCGAGGCGCAGTCGGGAAGGATCAGAAACTCCATGGCCCCTTCTCACGGAACGTGGCGGCGGAGGGACTCCGACGGGGTCGCCGGTGTCCCTCCGCCGTGGAAGGAACGCGCCGGCTGTCACCTGCGCGTCTCAAAGTGGCTCAGCAGAACCAGGCGTCCCCGCCGTACCAGTCGACGCAGTCCTCCGGACCGGCGCCGAGCGTCAGCTCGGCGAACTCGCCGACCTCTACGAGCACGGGGGACTCGTAGGCGTCCTCGTGCGTGGCCATGTTCCACCTTCCTTTCTCAGGCGCTCAGGGGCCGGTCCACCTACGGCGCCCGCGGCGCTTCTGGAAGCCGTACCCCCTTGTCACGCTCAACGTAGGCGGCCTGACGTCCTGGGCTCCTGGGCGCGCTGTCCCGTCCGTGTCCCGCGTACCGGCGGGTCAGGCGTCCCTCCGCCTCAGCGCCGCGTAGCCGCCGAGGAGAGCGATCACCACCCAGCCCGCCAGCACGGCCATACCGCTCCAGGCGGTGAGGATCATGTGCTCCTGGGGCTCGCTGCGGATGATGATCCCGCCGGCCGCGTCGGGGAGGAACTGCGCCACCTTCTGAACACCGGGGAGGTTGTTGAGGATCTCCGACACCATGAAGAACAGCGGCACCAGGATGCCCAGGGAGAGCGCGGGGCTGCGCAGCACGGTGGCGAGCCCCATGGAGAACGCACAGATGAGTGTCATGTAGAGGATCGATCCGACGATCGCGCGGGCCACCCCGTGATCGGTGATCGAGGCGTTGTGCGCGTCCCCGATCGCCGTCTGGGCGGTGAAGAAGGTGACGAAGACGACCACGACCGAGACGACGAAGGCGATGGCCGTGCCGGTGAGCACCTTGGCCGCGTAGAAGACGCCGCGCCGCGGCACGGCCGCGAGCGAGCTGCGGATCGTACCGGTGGAGTACTCGCTGGTCACGGTCAGCACCCCGAAGACGACCAGGGAGATCATGCCGAGTCGCAGGCCGTTGAATCCCGAGCCGACAGGGTCGAAGTCCGCCTTGCTCTCGGGGCTCATGTCGTCGTACGCGCCGCGCAGCACCCACCCGAAGAGCAGGGCGATGAGAACACTGACGAGGAAGCACAGGACCAGGCTCCACAGGGTGGAGCGCAGCGTACGAACCTTGGTCCACTCGAACGCGAGAGCCGCGCTGGTGTCCGCCATGGTCAGCGCACCTCCTTGCCGGCCCGGTACTCGGCCGCATCGGCCGTCAGCTGCATGAACGCCTCTTCCAGTGAGGCCGTACGAGGGCTGATCTCGTGGACCGTCACCCTGTTCCGCGCGGCCAGCTCCCCGACGGCCTCCACGGATGCCCCCACGGCCTCCAGCACCCCATCGGGCCCGTCGTCGGCCCGGATGCCCGCGGCGGTCAGTGCGTCGCGCATCCGCTCCGGGTCGGGGGTGCGGATCAGGATGTACGAACGGGAGTTGTGGGCGATGAACTGCTCCACGGAGGTGTCCGCCAGCAGCTTCCCCTGCCCGATCACGATCAGATGGTCAGCGGTCAGTGCCATCTCACTCATCAAGTGGCTGGAGACGAAGACCGTGCGCCCCTCGGCCGCCAGCTTCTTCATCAGCCCGCGGATCCACAGGATGCCTTCCGGGTCGAGGCCGTTGACGGGCTCGTCGAGCAGCAGCACGGGCGGGTCGCCGAGCAGCGCCGCGGCCACTCCCAGGCGCTGTGCCATACCGAGCGAGTAGCCCTCGGTGTGCTTGCCGGCCGCGCTGCCCAGGCCTACGGTTTCCAGGACCTCGTCCACCCGCTGAGCGGGAATGCGGTTGCTGCGTGCCAGGCCCAGGAGATGCGCGTGGGCCGTGCGGCCGCCGTGCAGGGCCTTGGCCTCCAGCAATGCGCCGACCTTCCGCAGCGGGTGCGAAAGCTGCCCGTAGGTCCGGCCGTCGATGAGGACCCGGCCGGAGGTCGGGTGGTCGAGCCCGAGCATGGCCCGCATCGTGGTGGACTTCCCTGATCCGTTGGGCCCCAGGAAGCCGGTCACTCGCCCTGGTGCGACCGCGAACGACAGCCGGTCGACCGCCAGGGTCGTCCCGTAGCGTTTGGTGAGTTCCTGTACCTCAATCATGCTCCTCACCCTGGCGTGGACCAGCGGTCCGCACATCGGGCCGGAGGATGTCATCCCCGGGGCCGAAGCGCTGTCCTACCGACATGCCGACGGCGGTGGAGGGGGGATCCCTCCACCGCCGCCGGGTGGGAACGGGCCTCACCGGCCCGCGGTGTGCGGTCGGGCGTATCAGCAGGCCCAGGCGCCGCCGCCGTACCAGTCCGTGCACTGGTTGTCCCAGCCGAGGGTCAGGGCGGAGAACTCTCCGATATCGACCAGCTCCGGGGTCTCGTAATCCTCGTACGCAGCCATGTGATCACCATCCTTCGATGTGTCGTGGGGCCGGCCGAGCCGCCGGGCCGATCCCGGCGGCCCGGCCGGCGTCTTCCTCGTCAACGTAGGGCTCCCGTCGTCCCAGGCTCCTGGGGCCACGGGCCCGACCGGGTCCCGGGATGCCGTCAGCCACCCAGTCCCGCGTCCCGAGCGCGCACCACGGCGGAGGCGCGATCGGTGATCTGGAGCTTGGAGAAGACATGCGAGACGTGGTTGCGCACGGTCTTCTCGGCCAGCACCAGTTCGCGGGCTATCTGCCGGTTGGTATAGCCGCGGGCGATCAGGACCAGGATCTGCCGCTCGCGTTCGGTGAGCTGGGGGAAGGCGGCCCGACCCGGCATCTCGTGGATAGCGGAGAAGTAACTGCTGAGACGTGCGGCCACGGTCGGGCTGAACGCCGCACCGCCCCCGGCGACCATGCGTACCGCCCTGATGAGTTCATTGCGGGGTGCCCCTTTGAGCAGATAGCCGTGGGCACCGGCCCTCAGGGCCGCTATCACCATGTCGTCGTCCTCGCTCACGGACATCATCAGGACACGTGGTGCCACGATGCCGGGCAGGGCGCCCGCGGTGATGGCTGATGCAGCCCCGACGCCCGAAGAGCCGGGCATCTGAATGTCCATCAGCACTACGTCGGCACTGAGGCGTTCGTCCACCAGAGTGCGGACGGCGTCCTCCGCGTTCTCCGCTTCGCCGACGATCTGTATATCCTCCGCGTCCTCCATGACCAGCCGTACCCCCGCCCGGAAGAGCGGATGGTCGTCCACCAGGAACAGCCGTATGGTCATGTGCCGCACCGGGGCAGCGTCGCGCGGACCAGGGTCCCGGTCCGGCCGTCGGGGCGCGGCAGCACCTCGCAGTGCCCGCCGACCTCCTCGGCCCGCCGGGTCATGGAGGAGAGCCCCACGCCCCGGCTCATGGCGCCGGCGGTCGGCAGACCGACTCCGTCGTCGATCACTTCCAGGACCAGCCACCCGTCCCGGTCCGTCAGCCGTACGGTCGCGGACCGCGCCTTGGCATGCCGCAGCACGTTCGTCAGGCCCTCGGAGGCGATGCGGTAGGCGGCCAGCTCGGTGGCGAAGGACACCGCCGGTACATGGTCGGACTCGGGCAGGTCGGCGAACAGGATGAGCGAGGTGCCGGCATCGGCCCGGTGCACCAGGTGGCGCAGTGCGCCCCGTAGTCCCACGCCTTCCAGGTCCGGGGGACGCAGATCGTCGATGATGTGTCGGATGTCGTCGACCGTACGGGCCATCTCGGCGGCCGCGTCGAGAATCAGCCTGCGGGTGCCCGGTTGAACGACCCGCTCGGCGGCGACGTCGAGCCGCAGTCTGATTCCGGCCAGTGCGGGACCGAGGCTGTCGTGCAGGTCGACCCTGAGCCGGGTGCGCTCTTCCTCCCGTGCGGCGACCAGCCGCTCATACGAGTGGAAGGAGGGGCTATCGGCGCTATCGGCGTGGCGCAGGGTGAGCCGCCGCAGCAGCACACGGCCCGGGAACTGCCCCAGGACTCCCAGGACGCACAGGGCCGTGGCGGCAGTGAAGGCCAAGCCGAACTCGGCGGGTCTCGGCATGATGACGAATGAGGCAAGCGTGACAAGGCATGCGATGACGATCCGGAGCGCCCTCATGCACACTCGCAACAGGGGCGGAGGAACGAATGGTTCCCCTTTTGCGCTTGTCTTTCCAGAGCTATTTCACGTTCGACCCGTTCTCCCCGTTCGTAACTCATACCACCAAAGCTAACCCCAGCCCCGATAGAGGGGGGAGAGCATAATCGGTCGGATTCGAACGGTATTTGCGGGGCTTGAGGTCAACCGCAGACTGTCGCCATCCGACCGCCGGGGCAGCAGTCCGAGGGATTCCAAACTCATCTGGAAGAGCCGATTCACCGGCAGCATACCCTTGACGAACAGCAGGGTCATGACGACCGCCAGGTCGGCGACAAGCGCGTAACCCTGCCGCCGGAAAACCGGATGCTACTGTTCCTGTCCTCCACAGCTAAGAATGCAGAGTTGCTGATCTTGTAGCTGGACCGGAGCTTGATCTGGAGCCAGTGGCATCTGCTGTACGCGCTGCGGGAGTTCGAGCAGTTCTACAACTCCCACCGACCCCATCAGGGCATCGCCAATGACCGACCCCTGCGTCCCCCACCGACGCCGATCATCGATCCGGAGCGGATCGCCCGCCTCGATATACGAAAACGCGAGCGCCTCGGCGGCATCCTCCACGAGACCAACACGCGGCCTGAACTGCACGGACGAGGTTTTCGGCAAGGGCAGCGTCACGGTTGCGTGCAGGGTGGGCATTACGTGCCACGTGGATTAAGCCGCCCGGCGTTCCCCCGAACCGTGGAACGCGGGGGCAGTTCATTCCCTCCGGGCAGCGACGAATTGCGTGACGGCCGTGAACACGGCCAAGACCACGGCGGCGATCGCAAGCATGCCACCCGTGGGGGCCAGCAGCTTCGCCGAGTCGGACGTCGTCGCCATCAGGTTGAACAGTCGGTTGACCGGCGGCATGCCCTTGGGAAAGAGGGCGCCCATCACCAGCGCGAGGGCGGCCACCAGCGCGTACCCCTGCCGCTTGAAGACCAGCCGCGAGCACAGCACGCCGATGGCGATGCCCACAAGCGCACACGTGAGCTGGGCTTCCAGCCCTAGCAGAAGATCGACCGCGGTGACGTCGTAACTTCCCATCCACAGAGGGAAGACCAGGCCGAAGACCATCAGGACCATACAGCTCAGCAGAGCCGTGCCGATCGCCGCGAGCAGGATCTTGAGCGACCGGCCGCCAGAGCTGACGACGACGATGGCCCGCTGCGTCGGGTCGTCCAGGCTCATCAGCGCGATGGTCAGCCACGTCGAGCAGACGAACAGCGCACCGGCGGACGAGGCGTAGGCCGGAGGCAGCGGGCCGCCGCCGTTGACGGTCAGCACGCCCAGCAAGCCCATGAACAAGAGCACCGGGGCGAGGTAGCGCTGCGTGTGCAACACGGTGGCGAAGGTGTAGCGGATGAGCGCGATCACCGGAATTGTCCCTTCAGGGTGGCGTCCGGCGTGCGATCATCCAGCGCCGTCGCTGTCACCTGGACGACGGACCAGCCGTGCTGCAGCGCGGTGAACAGCAGGGCGTCGGTGGTTTCGCGCGCTACTCTCACCGTGACCCGCGTGACCTCACGGCTCACTGCCAGCACGCCGTCCAGCTCCTCCCAAGCGAGGTCCATGGGCGCGGGGCCCCATTCGGTCCCGGTCAGGACGACATCGCAGGAGGGCCGGTACTCGGTCGCCGATGGCTCCAGCCCGCGCAACGAGACCCGTCCCTTGCTGACGGTGTACGTCCGCGAGGCACGGGCCCGGGTTACCGACTCCCGGTGGTCGGTGAAGATCACCGTGCCTCCGGCGCCGGCCACCTCGCTCATGATCTCGGCCAGGACACCATGGGCATCGGCGTCCAGCCCCGACCACGGCTCGTCGAGGACGAGCAACCCGGGCTCCACCAGCAGGGCTTGTGCGAGCGCGACCTTCTGCGCGTTGCCTTTGGACAGGCTCCGCAGCGGAGCCTCCTTGCCACCCACGAGCGCCAGCCGGTCCAGCAGCCGGTGGGCCTGTGACGAGGCGACGGACGTGGTCAGCCCGCGCACGCGGCCCATGTGCGTCAGATACGCCACCGCCGACATGCGTTCATTGGGAGAGAAGCGGTCGGGGACATAACCTACGACCGGTGGCCTTCCTGCCACCGTGCCACGCGTCGGTCGAGACAAGCCGACCGCTATCCTCAACAGAGTTGATTTCCCCGAACCGTTCCCGCCGGCCAATGCCACGACCTCGCCCGCGGGAGCCTCCACGTCGACGTCTCTGAGAATCCAGTCGCCGCTGCCGTAGCGCTTGCTCACCGCTTGAAGACGTAACAAGTGGACTCCTCGTCGTGCCCGGCGATCTCCAGATACGTGCAGACTACGGCGCCCGCCCTCCGGCCTGCATCGGCTTCATGGCCGGAATACAGCCAAGTTCCGCGAAAAGGGCGGCGAGCCGGTCCAGCCCTTCCTCGATCTGTTCGCCGGTGAGCGAGCTGACCGACAGCCGTAGCTCATTGGTCCCGCCCGATCCGCTGTAGAAGTGGCACATCGGCGTCCACAGCACGCCGTGCCTTCGGGCGGAGAGTTCCAGCAGATCGTCGTCGACCGTGAACGGCACGGTGACGCACACGAAGAACCCTCCGGCAGGGGAGTTCCAGGCGACGCCCAGGCAGTCGCCGAATCTGGCCTCGAGCCCGTCCACGACCTGGCGGAGATTGCGCCGATAGGTCTCCTGCTCACGGGTGTTCGCCAGGTCCAGGCTGTAATCGTTCTCCAACAGTGCCCCGCCGACCACTGCTTGGGCGATGGGTGAGGTGTTCACCGTCACCATGCTTTTGATTTTGGAGAGCTGGTCGGCGAACAGGCCCAGTTCGCCTTGCGCGTCGGTCACCCGCTGATCGGCCACGGCGTAGCCGACCCTGGCACCGGGCAGCACGGTCTTGGCGAACGATCCGAGGTAAACCACTCGGCGGCTGATGTCCAGCGCCTTGAGCGTGGGGAGCGTTCCCTCGCCGCCGTGGAACAGGCCGTACGGATTGTCCTCCAGGAGGAGGATGTCCTCCCGCTCGGCCACCTCGAGGAGCGCGCGCCGCGTGGCCACGTCCATGCTGGCGCCCGACGGGTTGGCGAAGTCGGGCATGACGTAGCACGCCCGCGGGCGCTCACCCCGCTGTCTGGCGCCGCGGATCTGCGCCGCCAGGTCGTCCAGGTCGATCCCCGCCGCACCGCTGGAAACGGGCAGCACCGGCATGTCGACCAGGCGCGCCGCGCCAGTGAGCCCGACGTACACGGGCGACACCGACAGCAGGACGTCGCGCTCATCCGCCCGTAGCGCGCGCAGCACCAGGAATATCGCCTCCTGGCAGCCGACGGTGACCACGACGGACTCCGGGTCCACCTCGATGCCCTCGTCGCGCGAGACGTGGCGGGCGACGAGGCGGTGCACGATGCCCTTGGTGCGGCCGTACTGGCACAGTGTCCGGCGTACCTCCTCCTCGGAATACCCCAGTTCGTCGGAGAGATGGTTACTGAACGTCCGCAGATGGCGGTGGACCGACTCCACGTCGAAGAACTGCTCCACGGGGCGGCCCGGCGCGAAGGACAGCGCGTCCGGATACCGCCCGGTGACCTCGTTGAGGAAGTTCATCGAGGTGAGTGCCGGGTCCTCCAGCGAACCGTGCAGATCGGCAGTGGCCAGGTCTGCGGCCTGCGCGTCACGCATGGGCCCACATCCTCTCCGTACGCAATCCGGCCACTGCACCGACGTCGGCACAGCCGGCCAGCGTCATGCTCTGGGCCAACTCGGTGCGCACCAGGGCCAGTACCTGATCCACACCCTGCTCCCCGCCCGCTGCCAGTCCCCACAGCACCGGCCGCCCGAGCAGCACGCCGCGTGCGCCGAGCGCCAGCGCCCTGAGCACGTCCGTGCCGCTCCGCACACCGCTGTCCAGCAGGACTTCGCAGTCGCCGGAGACGGCCTCGGCCACAGCGGGCAGCGCTCGGACGCTGGGCACGGCGCCGTCCAGCTGGCGCCCTCCGTGGTTGGACACCACGACGGCGTCGGCGCCTGCGTCCACCGCCGCACGGGCGTCCCGCTGGTCCAGGATGCCCTTGACCACCAGGGGCAGCGACGTCCTGCCGCGCAGGTCCGCCAGGTCCCGCCAGGACAGCCCCGGCGCGAACGCCGCGCTGGTGTGCACGGCGAGCGCCGAAGCGCCGCCGAACCTGCGGTGCGCCTCGGTCCCCGGTCCCGTGTCCAGGTTGGCGGCCCGCACATGGTCCGGGAGCGCGAAGCCGTTGCGAACGTCCCGGAGCCTACGGCCCATCAGCGGCACATCCACAGTGACCATCAGCGCCTCGCAGCCGGCCGCCTCGGCGCGGGCGACGAGTTCGTGGTTCTTGCCGCGGTCGCGCAGGCAGTAGAGCTGGAACCAGGTGGTCGCACCGGTCGCGGCGATGTCCTCCACCCGGTGGCTGCTCAGGGTGCTCACGACGAAGGGAACGCCCGCCGAGCGCGCCGCCCGGGCGGTGGCGAGTTCGCCGTCCTCGTGCACCAGACGTTGGTACGCCATAGGGGCGACCGCAACAGGCATGGCGGCATCGCTGCGGATCATCCGGGCGCCGGTGTCGGCTTCGGCGACGCCGGTGAGTACCCGGGGCACGAGGGCGACGTCGGCGAAGGCGGCGCGGTTTGCGGCGAGCACCGCCTCCGTGCCGCTGCCGCCCTCGACGAAGTCCCAGTCGCCGGTCCCCAGCGCGGCCTCGGCCGCCGCCCGGACATCGTCCAGGCACACCGTCCTCGCGGCCTTCACCCCCTCGGGGGCGGTCATCCCAGCTGCTCCGCTTCGACGGCCTCGTACAGCGCCTTGATGTTCCCGCTGCCGAAGGTCGTGGCCCCGGCCCGGTCGATGACCTCGAAGAACAACGTTCTGCGGGGGTGCACCGACCTGGTGAAGATCTGGAAGAGCTGCCCGGCGTGGTCCTCGTCGGCCAGGATGTTCAAGGCGGCGAGCTCGTCGGTGGAGTGCCGGACCAGCCGCAGCCGGTCGCCCAGCATCCGGTAGTAGGCGGCGGGAGTGGTCAGGAACTCCACTCCCTGGGAGCTCATCGTGCCTACCGAGTCAACGATGTCCTCGGTCCGGAAGGCGATGTGCTGGACGCCCGCGCCGCCGTGGTTCTTGATGAAGAAGTCGATCTGCCCGGGCTTCCGGGAGGTGTCGGGCTCGATGAGGGTGAGCGTCACCGTGCCGGACGGGTTCTGCACCACCTCCGAGTCCATCGCCTGTGAACCAACGACGATCTTCTCCGTGAAGGTGTTGCGGAAGCCCAGGACCTGTTCGTAGAACTCGACGACCGGCTGGAGTCGGCCGGGCTCCAGGCACACCGCGAAGTGGTCGATCTCCAGCAGCCCCGTCTGTGCGGCGGGCTCCTGGCCGCGCGCCGGCACGAAGCCCGGAAGCCGGTGCTCCGCGACACCCTCCCGGCGCTGCACGAAGGTGTGCCGGACGTCGCCGAAGGCCATCACCGATGCGGTGATCACGCCCTCGTGCTCGACCGGTTCCGCGACGGGCCGGGCGCCGCGGCGGACTGCCTCGGCGAAGGCGGCCGCGGCATCCGACACCGTCAGGGCGATGTCCGCGACACCCTCGCCGTGCTGCCGGGTGTACACGGCGGCAGGGTGGTCGTCGACCGTTGCCTCGGTGAGCACCAGCCGTATCCGCTCGCGGCCGACCGCGGCGGAACGCGCCCCCTTCTGCGCTGCGGCCGTGGCGTACACCTCGAAGCCGTAGGTGCGGGCGAGCTCGGCCACTTTCGCGTCGAGGGCCTCGACGTACACCGTCACATGGTCGATGGACAGTTCTTGGAAGTCGGTCTTCCGTGGTGCGTTCACAGCCGTGGTCTCCTGAGTGCCGTTCGTTCCCCGTTGGTGCGCGTCAATCCGCGCTGCCGCCCATAGCCGTGATCAGGCTGTTGGGGCGCATGTCCGTCCAGTGCTCGTCGACGTAGTCCAGGCACGCCTGGCGGCTGTCCTCGCCGAACACCGCCGTCCAGCCGGCAGGCATTTCGGCGAAGGCCGGCCAGAGGGAGTGCTGCCCCTCGTCGTTACGCAGCACGAAGTAGGTGCCGTTCTCGTCCTCGAAGGGGTTGGTCGCCATGAGTTCTCTGTGTCCTTTCGTGATCAGGAGCCGTCGGCCCGGTGTGCTTCGTGGTCTGCGGGGAGACCGCGGGCCAGCTTCTCGGTCAGTACGGGGCCGATGACCGCCAACGGTCCGGGCCGGGTCATTTCCTCGTGACCGCACGCCACGCTGTGCTGCTCCACCCGCCCGCCGACGTGCGGCAGCCACAGCCGCGCCGTCAGCGCCCCGGTCGCGCCCCGCTCGGCGGCGAAGTGCACGAGGTCGCCCTCGAAGACGCCCGGGGTGAACGCGCGCGCCGCTCGGGTGTTGCCGACGTAGACCGATACGAGCCGGTCCATGGCCGCGTCGTCGAGGCGGTGCCCGCCCGCCTGGCCGCGCACCGCCTCGGCGACCTCCGCCCGGTCCGGCGGCAGGACCGGGGTTTCCGCCAGCGGATAGGCGTCAAGGACGGCCAGCAGCGCGACCTCGGCGCCCGCGTCCCGCAGCTGCACGGCCATCTCATGGGCGATCAGTCCGCCGACCGACCAGCCGACGAGGTGGTACGGGCCGTGCGGGTCCACCTCGCGAATCCGGTCCACGTACCGGGCGGCCGCTTCCTCGACCGTGGCGGGGAGGTCCCCCGCGGCCGACAGACCGGGCGACTGGAGCGCGTAGAGCGGATGCCGGTCGGGGACGTGCCGGGAGAGTCCAGCGAACGACCAGCCCAGCCCGCCGGCGGCGGGTACGCAGAACAGCGCCGGCGCCCCGGCTCCGCCGCGCAGCGGCAGCAGGACGTCGAACTCGCCCCCGCCCGGGCCGCCGTCGGCCTCCAGCCGCTCAGCGAGCTCAGCGACGGTCGGCGCCTCGAACAGGCTCCGCAGCCCGATGTCGACGCCCAGCGCCTCGTGCAGGCGGCCGATGAGCCCGGCGGCCAGCAGGGAGTGGCCGCCCAGCGCGAAGAAGCTGTCGTCGATCCCGACCTCGGGTACGCCGAGGGCCTCCGCGAACAGCCTGCACAGCAGTTCCTCCCGCGGCGTGCGCGGGGCCCGGCCGGATGCCCCGGCCTGGAACTCGGGGGCAGGCAGCGCCTTGCGGTCGAGCTTGCCGTTGGGGGTGAGCGGGAACCGCTCCAGCGGCACGACGGCCACCGGCACCATGTGGCTGGGCAGTGCCTGGGCGACGTGCCGCCGCAGCGCGCCGGCGTCCGCGGCGCACCGGGGGGCGGGCACGATATAGCCGGTCAGCGTCCGCCCGCCGCGCCCGTCGTCGTACAAGGCAACGGCAGCCTGGGCCACGTGCGAGTGCGCGAGGAGCACCGCCTCGACCTCGCCCGGCTCGACGCGGAACCCGCGCACCGACAGCTGGTGGTCCGCGCGACCGACGAAGTGCAGCCGACCGTCCCGGTCCCAGTGCACGAGGTCGCCGGTGCGGTACATACGGGCCCCCGGCGGGCCGTAGGGGTCGGCCACGAACCGCCCCGCGGTCAGCCCCGGCTTTCCCGCGTACCCGCGGGCAAGGCCCGGCCCGCCCACGTACAACTCACCGTTCACGCCCGGCGGCAAGGGGCGCAGCCGGTCGTCCAGGACGTAGACGCGGGCCCCGCCCAGGGGCCGCCCGATCGACGGGGCGTCGTCCCGGGACAGCGGCTCGCTCATCGTGGCGCAGACGGTGGCCTCGGTCGGTCCGTACGCGTTGATGAGCCGGCGGCCCGTCCCCCATCGGTGCACCGCGTTCCGCGACAGCGCGTCTCCCGCGGTGACCAGCGTGGTCACGGACGCGAGCGCTTCCGACGGCAGCAGTGGTAGTGCGACGGGCGGCAACGTCACGTGTGTGATCCGGTGCCGGGTGAGCACATCGGCCAGGGGGCGGCCCGGGGTCAGCTCGTCCTTGGGGGCCAGCACCAGTTCCGCGCTGGAGAGAAGCGCCATGCACACTTCGGAGAAGGCCGCGTCGAAGCTCGGGGACGCGAATTGGAGCACCCGGTCCCCCGCCCGAACCCGGAACCGCTCGATCTGCCGGGCTGCCAGGTTGGCCGTGCCGGCGTGGGTCACGACCACGCCGTTGGGCCGCCCGGTGGATCCCGAGGTGTAGATGAGATAGGCCGGGTGATCGTGCAACAGGGGCGCGGTCCGGTCGGCGTCTACCGGGTCGGCGCACGGCGCGGCGGCGATCCGGGCGGCAGTCTCCGGTTCGTCCAGCATCAGGACGGCGCTGTCGCCAGGGATCTCTCCCGCGAGCCTGCCGTGGATCTCCCGGTGGGTGAGTACCAGTGCCGGGCGGGCGTCACCGAGCATCGTCCGGATCCGCTCGGCGGGGTAGTCGGGATCGACCGGGAGGTACGCCGCGCCCGACTTGAGCACCCCGAGCAGGGCCACGATCTGGTCGGCCGAGCGGGGCAGCGCGAGCGCCACGAAGCTCTCCGGCCCGATGCCGAGCCCGATCAGCGTGTGCGCGAGCCGGTTGGCGCGCCGGTTCAGCTCCGCGTACTGCACGGTCGTCTCGCCGGACCGCAGTGCCACGCTGTCCGGAGTGCTCGCTGCCTGGACCTGGAACAGCTCGGCGACCGTGTCCTCGGGCACGTGCGGGTGTGTTCTGCCCCAGCCGTCGATGGCCCGGCGCTCGTCCGGAAGCAGCACCTCCGCTGCACTGATCGGCTTCTGCGGGGCAGCGATGAGGTCGTCCAGCAGCCGCGCCAGCCGGGCGACGAGGCCTTGCGCGGTGGCCTCGTCGAAGAGGTCCTCGCTGTAGCGCAGTTCGATCCCGACCCCGGTGGGCCCGGCCGCGTCGTCGAAGGTCTCGTCGAAGGTGAACTCCAGGTCGAACTTGGCGACACCCGGGTCCACGACCGCCTCGGCCGCGGTCAGGCCGGTCAGCTCGGCTCGCGGCGGCTGGTAGTTCCGCACCGTGGCCAGCACCTGGAACAGCGGGTGCCGGGACATGCTGCGCTCCGGGTTGAGCGCCTCCACCAGCCGCTCGAACGGCACGTCCTGGTGGGCGAAGGCCGCCAGCGCGGTCTGCCGCACCCGCTGGACGAGGTCGCCGAATGCGGGATCGCCCGACGTGTCGGTGCGCAGCACCAGGGTGTTGACAAAAAACCCGACGAGGCCGTCGAGCGCTGCGTCCTCGCGCCCGGCAACGGGGGTGCCGACGGGGATGTCGGTGCCCGCGCCGAGCCGGGTGAGCAGGGCGGCGAGCCCCGCTTGGAGCACCATGAAGGGGGTGGCGCCGTTCTCCCTGGCCAGCTCCCGCAACCGGCGGTGCATGCGCGCGTCCAGTTCCGCTGTCACCGTGCCGCCGCGGTGGCCGGCTACCGCGGGCCGCGGCCGGTCCCTCGGCAGCGCCAGCTCCTCCGGCATCCCGGCCAGCGCCGTGCGCCAGTAGGCAAGTTGACGGGCGCCGAGGCTCTCCGGGTCGTCCTCGGAGCCCAGTACCTCGCGCTGCCACAGGGCATAGTCAGCGTACTGGACCGGCAGCGGCTGCCAGTCGGGGGCTCCGCCGGACAGCCGCGCCCGGTAGGCCGTCCCGAGTTCCCCGGCCAGCGGGGCGAGCGAGGCGCCGTCGCACGCGATGTGGTGCAGCACCAGCAGGAGCACGTGCTCTGCCGGGCCGAGGCGGAACAGTGTGGCTCGCAGCGGGAGGTCGACGGTCAGGTCGAAGCCGCGCCCCGCCGCCTCGGCGAGAGCGCCGGACAGCTGTTCCGCAGAGGTGTCGACCACGGCCGGCCCCGGGGCGGCCGCGGCGGTGTCCCGCACCAGCTGGCAGGGGACCCCGTGGACATCCGGGTAGACCGTGCGCAGCGGCTCGTGCCGGTCCACCAGGTCGGTCAGGGCGGCCTGGAGCGCGTCCAGGTCGAGGTCCCCGATCAGCCGCAGCGCCATCGGCACGTTGTAGGTGTCGCCCGTGCTGTCCAGCCGGTTCAGCAGCCACAGCCGCTGCTGGGCGTACGAGAGGGGGATCCGCGCCGGCCGCTCGGCCGGGGCCAGGGGCATGCGGGCCGACCCGGCCCCGGCGAGCCGCTCGGCGAGCCCCGCGGAGGTCGGCGTCTCGAAGACGGCCCGCAGGGGGAGCTCGGCGCCGAAGGCCGTACGGACGGCGTTGACCAGCCGCGTGGCCAGCAGGCTGTGCCCACCGTGGTCGAAGAAACTGTCGTCGGGCCCCACGGAGGGCACGCCGAGGACGTCCGCGAAGAGCGCGCACATGAGTCCTTCCGCGGGGGTGCGCGGGGCGCGGCTGGACGCCTGGGCCTGGAAGTAGGGGGCGGGCAGGGCCTTTCTGTCGAGCTTGCCGTTGGCGTTGACCGGCAGAGCGTCCAGGACCACGGTCGTGGCGGGCGCCATGTAGTCGGGCAGTGTGGCCGTGATGTGGCGGGTCAGCTCCTCATGCGCGGGCCCGGGGTCTGATGCCGTCGTGACATAGGCGACGAGTTTGTTTTCGCCGGTGGGGTCGGTGTGGGTGGTGACAACCGCGTTGGTGACGGCCGGGTGGCGGGAGAGAACGGTCTCGATCTCCCCGAGTTCGATACGGAATCCGCGGATCTTTACCTGCTGGTCCGCGCGTCCCAGGTAGTGGAGCACGCCGTCGGTGTCCCAGCGGGCAAGGTCACCAGTGCGGTACATGCGCGAGCCTGCTGGCCCGTTGGGGTCGGGCACGAAGTGGCAGGCGGTCAGGCCGGGCCTGCCGAGGTAGCCGACGGCGACCTTGGGACCGGCCAGATAGAGCTCGCCGGTGCCCCCGGTCGGCACAGGGCACATCCGGGAGTCGAGGACATAGGCGCGAGTGCCGGGCAGCGGCTGCCCGATGGGCGGCGCGCACACCTGGCCGGGTTCGGTCTCATACCAGCCGGTGGCGTAGACGGTGGATTCGGTTGGCCCGTACAGATTGGCTATCCGGACCCCGGGGGCCTGTTTCCGCAGCCTGCGGACCAGTTGCTCGGGCAGCGCCTCGCCCGCCAGGACGATCTGGTGGCAGTCCAGGGGCGCGTCGGCGTCCAGCAGGGCCGACACGACCGACGGCACGCCGCTGATCAGCGTCCCCGACCAGGGCCGCTCGGCCAGTGCCAGCAGGTCCGTCACCACCTCGATGCAGCCGCCCGCCAGCAATGGCGCGAAGATCTCGAACACCGACACGTCGAACGACAACGACGTCGACGCCAGAACCCTCGCCAGGCCCTGGGCACCGAAGCGTTGCACTGCCCACGACAAGAACACCGACATGGCCTGGCGGGAGACCACCACGCCCTTCGGCATGCCCGTCGACCCCGATGTGTAGATCACGTACGCCGGCGACGCATCCACGACGGCCCCATGGGCGCCGAGCGGCACGTCCGACAGCCCGGCAAGCTCACCCGCGGTCTGCGTGCCGTCCAGTATGAGGACCGGTGTTCCGGCGTCGGGCAGGCGGTCCGCGACCGCCTGCTGCGCCACCACCAGGCCCGGTGCGGCATCCGCCAGCATGAACGTGATCCGTTCCGCCGGATATCCCGGGTCCACCGGCACGTATCCCGCTCCAGCCTTCAGCACCGCCCATACGGCCACGACCATCTCGGCGGACCGCGGCAGCGCCACCGCCACAAGATCGCCCGGGCGCACACCGCGCGCACGCAAGAGCCGCGCCATCCGGTTGGCCCGGCCGTCCAACTCCGCGAAGGACCACGCGACGTCACCACAGACCACCGCCGTGGCCCGCGGCGAGACAGCAGCCCGCGCCTCGAACGCCTCCACCACATCCACAGCGGACCCCGGGACCGCTGTGCCACCCCACACCTCCACAATCCGGCCACGCTCATCCTCCAAGAGGATGTCGACGGTGCCGAGGGGCAGTTGCGGGTCAGCGGCGACGGCTTCCAACAGGCGGACCAGCCTTCGTGCCATCAGGGCGACCGTGTGCCGGTCGAAAAGGTCGGCGCTGTAGGCGACCTGTCCGGCGATGCCGGCCGGGGCGCCGCTCTCGTGGAAGTGTTCGCTGAGCTGGAAGTCGAGGTCGAACTTGACCGAGGTCAGCTCGATGTCGGGGACGCTCACCCGCAACCCAGGCAGGCCGAGTTCCGGCTCCGTGTTGTTCTGCAGCGCGAGCATGACCTGGAAGAGCGGGTGCCGCCCCAGCGAACGGGTCGGGTTAAGTACCTCGACCAGCCGCTCGAAGGGCACGTCGGGGTTGCCGTAGGCCGCCAGGTCCGCTTCGGCCACGCGGCCGACGAGCTCGGCGAAGGCCGGATCGCCCGAGGTGTCGGTGCGCAGCACCAGGGTGTTGACGAAGAAGCCGACGAGGTCGTCGAGCGCGTGGTCGTCCCGGCCGGCGATCGGGGTGCCGATGGGGATGTCCGTCCCGGCGCCGAGCTTGGTCAGCAGAGCTGCGAGGCCAGCCTGCAGCACCATGAACAGGCTCGCGTTGTGCTGCCGCGCCAGGCGCGTGAGCCGGTCGTGCAGGACCGGGGCGATCTCGAAGGGCACTGCCCCGCCCCGGTAGCTGAACTCCGCCGGCCGGGGCCAGTCCGTGAGCAGATCCAGCTCGGCGGGCAGTCCGGCGAGGGCCTCCTGCCAATAGGCCAGCTGTCCGGAGATCCGGCTGTCCGGGTCCTGCTCGCCGCCGAGCACCTCGCGCTGCCACAGGGCGTAGTCGGCGTACTGGACCGGCAGCGGCGTGAAGTCGGGCGCTCGGTTCTCGGCGCGCGCGGTGTAGGCCGCTGCGACATCGCGTGCAAGCGGCGCCATGGACCAGCCGTCGCCCGCGATGTGGTGCAGCACCACCAGCAGGATGTGCTCGTCCGGGGACAGGACGAACAGCGTGGCGCGGAGGGGGAGTTCGCGGGTGAGGTCGAAGTCGTGCCCACAGGCCTCGGCCACGGCCTGCCACGATGCCACCCCGTCGACGTGCACCACGTCGAGCTCGAACGCGATGTCGGAGGGGTCGTGCACGAGCTGGCTGGGCTCGCCCCCGACCTCGGGGAACGTGGTGCGCAGGCTCTCGTGCCGGTCCACCACGTCCCGCAGCGCCTCGGCGAGGGCCTGCCGGTTCAGTTCGCCGGAGAGCCGCAGGGCCACGGGGATGTGGTAGGCGCCGCTCGCTTCGCCGAGGCGGTTGAGGAACCACAGCCGCCGCTGGGCGTACGAGAGCGGCACCACGTCCGGGCGGCGCACCGGGACCAGCGCGGGCCGTCGGCGGTCGGCGGAGCCGAGGCGCTGGGCCAGCTCCGCCACGGTCGGCGCCTCGAAGACCGCTCGGACGGTCAGCTCGACGCCCAGGGCGGCGCGCACGGCGTTGACCAGGCGGATCACCAGCAGCGAATGGCCGCCCAGTGCGAAGAAGCCGTCGTCGATCCCGACGCCGGGCACACCGAGCACCTCGGCGAACAGGTGGCAGAGGGTCTCCTCCTGCGGTGTCCGGGGGGCGCCTCCCCGTACGTCGGCGACCAGGTCCGGCACGGGCAGAAGGGCGCGGTCGAGCTTGCCGTTTTCGGTGACCGGCAGGGAGTCGAGCACCACGAAAGCCGCGGGGATCATGTAGTCGGGCAGCCATTCGCGCAGGAAGTCCCGCAGAGCGGCGGTCAACCGCCCGGACTCGCGGAAGGCTACCGGGTCGTTCGTGAGACCGCCGCCGTAGGCCTTCTCCTCCCCTAGGCCGTGCGTGGCCAGGTGCTCCGACGGGGACGTGGCCGCGGCGGCCACGAACAGCGCGTCCAGCCCCCCGTCGGTGTCGCCGTCGGTCCAGGTGAGCACGGTCCGATAGCCGAGCTCCTCCCCCAGCCCGACGAGGTCCTCGGGGTCGACGCCGCGGGCGCCGGAGTACGCCTCGCGTACGCGCGCGAGGTTCTCGCCCGCCACCAGTGCACGGGCAGCCGCCGCCTCGCCCGCCGTACGGGCGTTCGGCACGCCGGTCACCCGGAGCCTCTCCGGCCGGTCGCGGTCCAGCCTGGCCCGCAGCACGGGCAGACTTGCGACGTCGTCCCCCCAGCTCAGCACCGGCGCGGCGGTGAACGTGACCAGGTCCTCGGGATGCTTGCGGTGAAGGACGACGTCGTAGCGGTACCGGCTGAGCTCGTTGTGGTACCTGCCGCTCTTCACCCTGACGTCCACGCCTCCCACGTGGGCGTTGCCGGAGCCGAAGCGGTGGAAGAACGCGGGCGCGACGAGGAGTTCCTTCTCCCTCAGCACACGCCGGTCGACATCGCGCCGCAGCCCGAACGCGCTCTCCGGGTCCGGCGTGCGCGCCAGTGCGACCGCCGTGTGGAAGCTGCGCAGGAGCGCGAGGTTGCGTACGTCGCCGACGAACACCGCGCCGCCCGGGACGACCAGGTCGACCGCCTTGGCCAGCACGGACTCCAGGTATCCGGCGTGCGGGAAGTACTGGGTGACCGAGTTGATCACCACGGTGTCGAAGAAGCCCTCGGGGAGCCCGTCGACGTCGTCGGCCGCCTGGACGCGCAGTTCGACCCGGGCGTCGAGTTCGGGGCGGCGGCCGAGTCCGTCCCGGAGCGCGGCGATCGCCTCGGCGGAGAAGTCGGTCGCCCAGTAGGAGTCGCACTTCCCGGCGAGTCGGCTCAGGATGAGCCCGCTGCCGACGCCGATCTCCAGCACGCGCCGCGGACGCAGTGCACGGATGCGGTCCACGATGGACTCGCGCCACTCGTGCATCTGCTCCAAGGGGAGCGGTTCGCCGTCGTAGCTGCTGTCCCAGCCGGAGAAGTCCTCGCCGAACTCGGCCTCGGTGGCGCGGCCGTACATGCCGTCGTAGATCTGCTGCCACTCGGTGACCTGCTCGCGGGTGCCGGCCTCGATACGGTCCGTCACCCGCTGCCAGTCGGCCACCACATATCCGACGAGCTGCTGTTCGCCCCGGTGGTCGAGGCGGGCCAGCACCTCCGCCTCGCGCACGTCCGGGTGCTTGGCGACGGCCGCGGCGACCTCGCCCGGCTCGATACGGAAGCCCCGGATCTTCACCTGGTGATCGGCGCGCCCGGCGAACTCGAGGCGCCAGTCGGCGTTCCACCGCGCCAGGTCCCCGGTGCGGTACATCCGGGCCCCCGGCGGGCCGAAAGGCTCGGCGACGAATTGCTCTGCGGTGCGGCCGGGGAGGTTGAGGTAGCCGCGGGCGAGGCCGGCACCGGCCAGGTAGACCTCCCCGGTCACGCCCTGGGGTACGGGCCTCAGCTGCGCGTCCAGGAGGTACACCCGGGTGTCGGCGAGCGGGCGCCCGATCGGCACGGTCGCGCTGGCCGCGTAAGGGGCGCGCACCTCGTGCTGGGTTGCGCAGAGGGTTGCCTCGGTGGGCCCGTACAGCTGTCGGACGACCGCACCCGGGGCGTGCTCCAGGACGCGCTGCACCGCGACCGGCGAGACGACGTCGCCGCCGGCGAGGACTTCCCGCACGTCCGCGAGGCAGCCGGGCGCGTCCTCGGCGAGCACCCGGAAGAGACCCGCGGTGAAGTGCACCGCGGTGATCCTCTCCTGCTCGATGAGGCGGGCGAGCGCGCTGGTGTCCAGGCGGCCGGGCGGCGCGAGCACGACCAGGCCGCCGGCCAGGAGGGTCACCCACAGCTCGTAGTCGGAGATGTCGAAGGCGTACGGCGCGTGCAGCAGGACGCGCTCGTGGTGCCCGGTGTCCCAGCACGGGTCACCGGCCAGCGCGAGGACCTCACGGTGCGCGATGGCCACGCCCTTGGGCGTGCCCGTGGATCCGGAGGTGTACATGATGTAGGCGAGCTGGTCCGGGTGGACCGGCACCGCCGGGCCGCTGGAGGGCTCCTCGGCCAGCGTGGGGTCGTCGTCGAGTACGACCACGGCCGCGTCGTGGTCGAACCGGCGGGCGAGCACGGCACGGTCGGTGAGCAGCACGCTCGACCGGGTGTCGGCCATGACCCACTCGAGGCGCTCGGCGGGGAAGGCCTCATGCAGGGGCACGTAGGTGCCGCCTGCCTTGAGCACGGCGAGGATGGCCACCGCCAGCTCCGGTGAGCGCTCCAGAAACACGGCGACCCGGGTCTCCGGGCCGACGCCGAGCCTGATGAGCCGGTGGGCCAGCCGGTTGGCGCGCTCGTCCAGCTCGCTGCGGGTCAGCTCACGGTCGCCCGCGCGGACCGCGGGGGCGTCGGGTCCTGCGGCGGTGACCTCGGCGAAGCGCTGGTGCAGGGCGGTGGCGGGACGGCCGCGCTCGCTCCAGGCGCCCAGCAGGCGGTCGCGCTCCTCAGCGGCGAGGATGTCGATGGCGCCGAGGCGCTGGCGGGGGTCGCGGGCGACGGATGCCAGGAGCCGGATGAATCGTTCCGCCAGCACTGCGGCGGTGTCCCGGTCGAAGAGGTCGGTGCTGAACTCCAGGACGCCGGTGACACCGGCCGGCGTATGCCCGGCGCCGAAGGTCTCCGCGATGTTGAACGCCAGGTCGAACTTGGCGGGCCGCAGCGCCTCCGGCTCCACGGCCACGGTCAGGTCCGGGAGCGTCAGCTCGGCCTTGGCGTTGTTCTGGAGCGCGAGGAAGACCTGGAACAGGGGGTGCTGGGACAGCGACCGCACCGGGTTCAGCAGCTCGACCAGCCGCTCGAAGGGCACGTCCTGGTGGCTGTAGGCGGCGAGCGCGGTCTCGCGAACCCGGCGCAGTAGGTCGCTGAAGCGCGGATCTCCAGAGGTGTCGGTGCGCAGCACGAGGGTGTTGACGAAGAAGCCGACCAGCTCGTCGAGCGCGGCGTCCGTGCGGCCCGAGATGGGGCTGCCGACGGGAATGTCGGTGCCCGCGCCCAGCCGGGTGCACAGGGTGGCGACGGCGGCCTGGAGCACCATGAACAGGCTGACATTGTGGCGCTGGGCGAGGTCGAGGAGGCGTGCGTGCAGGTCAGCGTCGAGCTCAATGTGCACGGTGTCGCCGCGGAAACTGAGCTTGCGCGGCCGCGGCCGGTCGGTGGGCAGGGCCAACTGCTCGGGCAGGCCGTGCAGCGTGCGCCGCCAGAAGTCGGTCTGGGCCGCGAGGGCACTGTCCGGGTCGTCTTCGTCGCCCAGCACTTGGCGCTGCCACAGGGTGTAGTCCACGTACTGGACGGGCAGCGGCGCCCAGTCGGGGCCCTGGCCACGCAGCCGAGCCGCGTAGGCCGTCCCCAGGTCGCGGGCGAGCGGCGCCATGGACCAGCCGTCGCCGGCGATGTGGTGCAGGACCAGCAGCAGGACGTGTTCGTCCGGCGCGAGTGGGAAGAGGTGGGCTCGCAGCGGGAGTTCGGCGCCGAGGTCGAAGCCGACCGCCGACGCGGCCGCAAGGGCCTCGGGCAGCTCCTCCTCGGTCGTGGAGGTGACGGTCAGCGTGGGCCGGGCGGTGGCGGCGTCGAGGATCAGCTGGCGGGGTTCGCCGTCGGCCTCCGGGTAGACGGTGCGCAGCGATTCGTGCCGGGCCGCCAGGTCGGCCAGGGCCGCGCCGAGCGCGGCACAGTCCAGTCCGCCGGTGATCCGCAGCGTCGCCAGGATGTTGTAGGCGGCGCCGCCGTCCTCCAGACGGTTGAGGAACCACAGCCGTCGCTGGCCGTGGGAGAGGGGGAGTTCCGCGGGCCGGTCGGCGGGGGCGAGTGCCGGGCGGGCCCGGTCGCCGCCGACGAGGCGGGCCGCGAGCTCCTGCACCGTGGGCTCCTCGAACACGACGCGTACGGGCAGTTCGACCCCCAGCCGGGTGCGGATGCCGTTGGTCAGGCGAGTGGCAAGCAGCGAATGACCACCCATGTCGAAGAAGTTGTCGTCGACGCCGACGGAAGGCGCCCCAAGCACCTCCGCGAACAGGCCGCACAGGATCTCTTCCTGCGGTGTGCGCGGCCCGCGGCCGGTGGCCGTGGCGGCGAAGTCAGGCGCGGGCAGGGCCTTGCGGTCGAGCTTGCCGTTGGGGGTCAGGGGCAGCGCGTCGAGCCCGACGATCACGGACGGCACCATGTACGCCGGGAGCTGCTCGGCGAGGTGGGCGCGCAGCAGGGCTGGGTCGGCCGCGTCGCCGCCGGAGACCGGCACCGTGTACGCGACCAGCCGCTTCTCGCCGGCCTGGTCCTCGTGCACCACGACCGCCGCCTGGCGGACCGAGGAGTGTCGGCTCAGAGCGCCCTCGATCTCGCCGAGTTCGATGCGGAAGCCGCGGATCTTGACCTGATGGTCGACCCGGTCGAGGAACTCCAGGTTGCCGTCGGCGCGTCGGCGGACGAGATCGCCGGTGCGGTACATCCGGGCCCCCGCCGGGCCGAAGGGGTCGGCCACGAAGCGCTGGGCTGTGAGGTCGGGCCGATTCAGATAGCCGCGGGCCACGCCGGAACCTGCGAGGTAGAGCTCGCCCGCCACGCCGACCGGCACCGGCCGCAGAGCACTGTCGAGCACGTACGTGCGGGTGTTGGCGAGCGGCCGGCCAATGGGCGGGCGGGCGGCGCTGTCTTCGTCCAGGGACGCCGCGGTGGACCAGATCGTCGTCTCGGTCGGCCCATAGACGTTGGTGACCTCGCGCGCGGACTCGCGCAGCGCGCGCGCCAGCGGCTCGGGCAGCGCCTCGCCGCCCACGAGGACCCTCAGCTGTTGGGAGTCCTCGGGGTGCCCGGCGGCCAGCAGGCTCTGCCACAGCGCAGGGGTCGCCTGCATCACGGTGGCGCCCGAGGCGGAGATGAGCTTGCCCAAGGCGTACGGATCCTGGCTCGTCTCCTTCGGCGCGAGGACGACCCGCCCGCCGCTGATGAGCGGCAGCAGCAGTTCGAGGTTGGCGATGTCGAAGCCGAACGTCGTCACCGCCAGCAGGCGGTCCCCGGGCCCGAAGGAGAGCCGGTCCCGGAAGTCCCAGAGCAGGTTGACGAGGTTCTCGCCGGTGACGACGGTCCCCTTGGGCGCCCCGGTGGATCCGGACGTGTAGATGACGTAGGCGGGATTGCCGGGATGGGCGCTATTGCTCTGGTCGAGCGGCATTCTTCAAGTCCTCGTCGCGATGCGATGCGCTGCTTGGTCTGCCGGACGGCGCGCTGGTTCAGCGGCGGGTGAAAAGGGTGGCCGGGAGCCGCACGGGTCCCAGCACGCCTATCGATTCGTGGAACTCCACGGAGCCGTCGCGGGAAATCTCCGCGCGCTCGAAACGGCGCAGCAGGGTTTCCATGGCGATACGGGCCTCCAGCCGGGCCAGTGGCGCACCCAGGCAGTAGTGGATTCCCTTCCCGAATGCCAGGTGGCGTCCGGGATTACGGTGGATGTCGAACTCATCGGGATCCTCGAAACGCAGCGGATCGCGGTGCGCCGAGGCCAACCACACACAGACCATGGAACCGGCGGGAATTGTGCGTCCGCCCAGTTCCGCGTTACGTGTGGTAAGACGCTGGTCGCGGACGAGAGGCGACCGCCAGCGCAGCACTTCCTCGATGGCCCGGGGGAGGAGTTCCGGCCGGCTGCGAACTTCCGCCAGCGCGGCCGGGTACTCATCGAGCGCCATCACGGTATTCGCGGTCAGTATGGACGCGGGCAGATATCCGGCGATCAGGAACATGCCGATGACGCCGACGATCTCCTCGTCGTCCAGGGACTGGCCGTCGACCTCCGTCGTCGCGAGCCTGCTCGTGAGGTCGTCCTGAGGCCGGGCGCGCCGCTCGCGGATGTGGTGCACCAGGTACTCGCTGGCCCGCCGCACGAGGTCGGCGACGTTCTGCATGGCGACTTCATCCGCGACGCTCAGCTCGCCCGCGGGGCGCGAACCCAGCAGGGCCTTGGCCCAGTCCGAGATCATCGGGTGGTCGCTCTCGGGGATGCCGAATAGTTCCGCGATGACGATCGCGCTCAGTGGTCCGGCGAACTCGCCGACCAGGTCGAGAGGGGGCGCCTGGCCACGCTCCGCGACGACGCCGTCCAGGAGCCGCTCGGCGATCTGCGCGATGCGGGGCTCCAGCGCCGCGGTGACCCGCGGCGAGAAGGCCTGGCTGACGAGGCCGCGCAGCTGGGTGTGGTCCGGCGGGTCGATCCCGACGAAGTTGCCCCGGGCCGCGCGCGCGAGCTGGCGCTGGTCTTCGGGAATGAAGTGGTTCATGTCGCTGGAGAAGGTCTGGTGGTCGCCCAGAACCTGCACCGCTTGGTCGTAGCGGAAGACTTCCCAGACTCCCGGTTCCTGGCTCTCGCCGACCGCCTCCGCCTCGCGCCGGCTGCCCAGATACGCGAAGAATTCTTCGATACGCCGGTCGAAGGGCAGGCGCGTCAGCGCCGTTAAGTCAGCCAACGAAAATCCCCCAGGAATGCGCGCAGGATTGGCGCCGTTAATGGCGGCACGAAAAGGGATCTCCCAGCTGAACATCCCCCGGTGGCCCCGCCCGATAATTTCCAGCCTTCAGCATTGACGGAACGTATGCGACGCTACCTTGATCATTTTGCCGCTGTCAAGCGAGGTTTTGCGCCGCCTAACGGCGACCGATGCGGTAAGCATCGCCGACCAGCGGTCCCGGCGCAAACCGGGCCATGGGTGACCGTCGTCACAGGCGAAGAAGGCGGCAAAATTCCCTCTGACGTGGACAGTTGGGTCGTGTATTGTCGCCGAGGCGCTTGACACGCTCGGGCGTCCACCGGGGGATGTGGGGGTTGTAATCGCTCTGCAGCATTCAGGCGAATCTGCTGCGAGCTTCCTCTTGCTCTTCCGCGGTCACTGGCGTGGGCGCCGCATCCCTTACGCATTCATTCTGAATAGTCGGCTCCGCTTTCGGTTCCGCTTACGTGACGGAACCGGCGCGCCGACAGCGACCGCGAAGGAACGATCATGTCCGCTTCTCCGGACCGGCAGCTCGCCCTGACTTCGGCCCAGACCGGGATGTGGCTTGCGCAGCGCTTTGCTGTCGGGCTCGACTACAGCATCGCCCAGTACGTCGAGATCCGGGGTACGTTGGACAGTCACCTCTTCCTCCAGGCGGCACGGCGCGCCTTCGACGAGGCCGACGCCGCCCACGTGCGGTTCGTCGAGACACACGGCGACCCCGTGCAGCTCCTCAGCGCCGAGCGGGCGTGCACCGTGCTTTGTCTGGACTTCACCGACCGGCCCCGGCCGGCGGAGGCGGCGCAGGAGTGGATGGCCGACGAGCTCGACCAGCCGCTCTCCCTGGAGGACGGCCGCATACTCTCGCTCGCCCTGCTCAAGGTCTCCGAGGAGACCCACTACTGGTATCTGCACGCCCATCACGCTGTGTTCGACGGCTTCAGCGGCGCGGTCATCGTACGGCGGGCCGCTGACCTCTACACCGCCCTCGTCGAAGGCCGCCCGGTCGCGGAATCCCCCTACGGGAGTCTCCAGGACCTGCTGGAGTACGACCGCGACTACCGCGACTCCGCCACGTTCGCCGCCGACCGCGCCTACTGGACCGAGAGGTTGACGGACCGTCCGGCCCCCGTCGCCCTCGGGCAGGCCGGTCGCGGCCGGACGTCCAGCCGGTTACGGGTGTCGGCCCCGTTGGAACAGGGCCGGATCGAGGCGCTGCAGAGCTTGGCGGCGAGCTGCGGCGTGCCCCTATCGGCCCTGTTCATCGCAGTCGAGCTGCTCCACGTCGCCCGCCTGACCGGGGAGCGGGACATCATCCTCGGCCTGCCGGTGACGGCCCGGACCAAGGCCATACGCAGCACCCCCGGCATGGTGTCCAACGTCGTGCCGCTGCGCCTGACGGTGGACCCGGACGAGAGCTTGTCCGGCCTCCTGGCGCGCGCCTTCACCGAGATGCGGCTCGCCCTCGACCACCAGCGCTACCGCTACGAGGACATACGCCGCGACCTGAAGCTGAGCGAGGCCAGCGAGCCGCTGGTCGGGCCGCATGTAAACCTCCAGATCTTCGACTACGAACTGGACTTCGCCGGCTCCCGGGCGAAAGTGCACAACCTCACCAACGGGCCCGTCGAAGACCTGGCGTTCGTCGTCTACAGCGGCACCGCCGACATGCCCTGGCGCGTGGACCTCGACGCCAACGCCGAGCTGTACACCACGGAGGACCTGGCCGTTCATCAGGAGGCCGTTCTGCGACTCATCGACGGCCTCGCCGTCGCGCACGCCGGTCAGCAGGTCGGCACCCTTGAGGTCTTCGCCCCCGAGGAGGGGCGGCGCCTGCTCACGGAGTGGAACGACACGGCACGCAAGTACCCCGCCGCGACCCTGCCCGAGCTGTTCGAAGCACAGGCGTCGCGCACTCCCGGTAGCACAGCGGTCATTTACCAGGGCGAAACCCTCACGTACGAGGAACTCGATGCCCGCGCCAACGCGCTGGCGCATGTGCTGCACGAGCTGGGCGCCGGCCCCGAGCGGCTGGTGGCACTCGCCGTACCCCGCTCCGTCGAGATGATCGTCTCCCTGCTCGCGGTGCTCAAGAGCGGTGCGGCCTATCTGCCCATCGACCCCGACTACCCGGCCGACCGCATCGCCGCCATGCTCACCGACGCGCGCCCGGCGGTGCTGATCAGCACCGCCGACACCGTCGGCCACCTGCCGAGCGCCGACGGCATGCCGCGGCTGCTGCTCGACGACCCCGCGACGCAGGCCGCCCTGCGCGAGGCGCCCGCCCACCGCCCGGTCGCCGACGGCGCCGCGTCCGCACTCCCGCGAAACCCGGCCAACGTCATCTACACCTCGGGCTCGACGGGCACCCCCAAGGGAGTCGTCAACACGCACGAGGGACTGGTGAACCGCCTGCTGTGGATGCAGGACCGGTACGGGCTCGACGCCACGGACCGCGTCCTGCAGAAGACCTCGTGCGGCTTCGACGTCTCCGGCTGGGAGTTCTTCTGGCCGCTCCTCACCGGCGCCGCCATGGTGGTCGCCGAGCCGGAGAAGCACAAGGACCCGGCCTACATCGCCGCGCTCATCGCCGAACAGGGCGTCACCACCGTGCACTTCGTGCCGTCGATGCTCAAGGGCTTCCTGGCGGAGCCCCCAGCCGCCCTGTGCGTCTCCCTGCGCCGGGTGATGTGCAGCGGCGAGGCGCTCTCGGCCGATCTGGCGGCCCGTTTCCACTCCGTCCTCGGCTGCGCATTGCACAATCTCTACGGTCCGACGGAAGCGGCCATCGACGTCACCGCGTTCGAGTGCGAACCGGCCCGCGCGGCGGACTCCGCTCCGCCGATCGGTGCCCCCATCGCCAACACCCAGGTGTACGTCCTCAACCGTGCTCTGCAACCGGTGCCCGTGGGCGTCATGGGCGAGCTCTACCTCGCCGGCACCGGCCTGGCGCGCGGATACCTCAACCGAGCCCCGCTCACCGCCGAGCGCTTCGTGCCCTGCCCGTACGGCCCGGCCGGCTCCCGCATGTACCGAACCGGCGACCTCGCCCGCTGGAACGCCGACGGCCAGCTCGTCTACATGGGCCGCAGCGACGACCAGGTGAAGATCCGCGGCGTCCGCATCGAGCCCGCCGAGGTCGCCTCCGTACTCAGTCGGCACCCGGACGTGGGCGAGGCCGAGGTGATCACCCGTGATGACGGCCCCGGCGGCAAGCACCTCGTGGGGTACGTGGTGCCGGACTGGCAGTCGCTGACCGACCGCCTCGACCAGGGTCGGCGGGAACAGGTCGAGCAGTGGGAACAGCTCTACCAGACCATGTACGACACCACGCCGGTGACCGACTTCGGCGAGGACTTCACCGGCTGGGACAGCAGCTACGACGGCGAGCCGATCGCCCTCGACGCCATGGCGCAGTGGCGTGCGGACACGGTGGAGCGCATCCGCGCCCTCGGCCCGCGCCGGGTCCTGGAGATCGGCGTGGGAAGCGGCCTGCTGCTGTCCCAGCTCGCTGGTGCCACCGAGACCTACTGGGCGACCGACTTCTCCGCCGCCGTCATCGAGAGGCTGCGCCTGCAGACGGCGGCCCGGCAGGAGCTCGCGGACCGGGTAGAGCTGCACGCCCGGCCCGCTCACGACCTCGACGGGCTGCCCCGCGGGTTCTTCGACACCGTCGTCATCAACTCCGTGGTGCAGTACTTCCCGAACGCCGACTACCTCACCTCCGTGCTCCGGGGCGCCCTCGAACTGCTCGCACCGGGCGGCGCCCTGTTCGTCGGCGACGTGCGCAACCTGCGCCTGAAGCGGGCCCTGGACACCGCTGTGCAGCTCGCCCGCAGCGGCCCGGACGCCGATGCCGCGGCCGTCCGCCGGGCAGTGGAGCAGCGGGCGACGCAGGAAAACGAGCTGCTGGTCGACCCGGAGTTCTTCCATGCCCTGGCCGGAGCGGACGACAGCCAGTGCGGCGGCGTCGACATCCGGGTCAAGACCGGCCCCTACGACAACGAGCTGAGCAGGTACCGCTACGACGTCGTCATCCGCAAGCTCTCCGAGCAGGCGGCCGTCTCCGTGGCCGAAACGCTGCGCTGGCAGTGGGGCGAGGACATCGCCACGGCCCAGGAGCTCGCCGACCGGCTCGCCGCCGAGCGGCCGGCACGGCTGCGGGTGACCGGCGTGCCCAACGGCCGTATGGCGCACGAGGCCGCGGCCGCTCACACCCTGTTCGCCGGCGGCTCCCTCGCCGAGGTACGGGCCGAACTGCGCCGCGCCGGCGCCCTGGGCATGACCCCGGACGCGCTCCAGGGCCTCGGCGAATCGCTCGGGTACCAGGCCGCCGTCACCTGGTCGTCCCAGGAGACGGACGGAGAGCTGGACGCCCTCTTCCTCCCGGCCGGCACCGGCGCCCTGACCGACGTGTTCCTGCCCAGGGACGCACAGGCCGCCGACCGGCGGCCGCTCACCAACAACCCCGCGCTCGGCCATGTGGCAGGCGAGTTGGGCGCATCTCTGCGCAGCCATCTGCGCGACGTCCTGCCGGATTACATGGTGCCGTCGGCCGTCGTCGTCCTGGACTCCCTGCCCGTGAACGCGAACGGCAAGCTGGACCGGCGGGCCCTGCCCGCACCCGACTTCCAGGCCGAGGTGACAGGCCGCGGCCCCCGCAACGCGCCAGAAGAGGTGCTGTGCACCCTGTTTGCCGAGGTCCTGGGACTGCCTGCGGTCGGCATCGACGACAGCTTCTTCGACCTCGGCGGCGACAGCATCAGCTCCATCCAACTCGTCAGCCGGGCTCGCCGAGCCGGCCTGGTCATCTCGCCCCGCGACGTCTTCCGCCACAAGACCGTCACCGCCCTCGCCGAGGTCGCCGACCCCGTCACCGCTCCCGCGGCCGAGCGCCTCGAAGCCGGCGTGGGCGAGGTGCGGCTGACGCCGATCGTGCACCACCTGCACGGCCTGAACGGGCCGGTCCGGCGCTTCCACCAGTCCATGGTCCTCCGCTCACCGGCCGGCCTGCACGAAGGAGCACTCACCGACGCCCTGCAAAGCGTCATCGACCACCACGGCGCACTCCGCCTGCGCATGCCGCGGGGCGGCCGGGAATGGACCCTCGAAGTCACCGAACCGGGAACCGTCACCGCCCGGGACCTCGTGCGCAGCGTTGACGTGACCGGACTGAGCGACGCCGAGCGCAGGGCCGTCCTCGAAGAGCAGACCGCCCAGGTCGTGAACCGGCTCGACCCCGAAGCAGGGGTCATGCTCCAGGCCGTATGGTGCGACGCCGGACCCCGCACGAGCGGACACCTGCTCCTGGTCGTCCATCACCTCGCCGTCGACGGCGTCTCCTGGCGCATCATCGTCCCCGACCTCGCCCAGGCGTACGCAGCACACGCCGCCGGCCGGCAGCCCGGACTCCAGCCCGTGGGCACCTCAGTGCTCCGCTGGGCCGAGGCGCTGCACGAGCTGGCCGGGGCCCCGGAGCGCGAGGCCGAACTGGCGCTGTGGTCGCGCATGTTCGAGGGCCCCGATCCGCTGCTGGGGCGGCGGGCCCTGGACCCGGAGCGCGACGTGTTCGCGCAGCGCCGCACCCTGTCTCTGACCCTGCCCGGCGCCTGCACGGCCGACGTGCTGACCGGCGTCGCCAGGGCATTCCACGCCCAGGTCAACGACGTGCTGCTGACCGCGATGGCGCTCGCCGTGCAGGACTGGCGACGCCGCCGTGGACTCCAGGGCTCCGCCGTCGTCCTCGACGTGGAGGGCCACGGCCGCGAGGACGTCGTGGACGGGGCGGACCTGTCCCGCACGGTCGGCTGGTTCACCAGCCTCTTCCCGGTGCGCCTCGAGCCGGGCGTGAGCGACTGGGACGAGATCTGGGCGGCCGGGCCGGCGGTCGGGGCGTCGCTGAAGCGTGTGAAAGAGCAGGTCCAGGCCATCCCCGACCGCGGCCTCGGCTACGGCCTGCTGCGCTACCTCAACTCGGCCACGGCCGCGGCACTCGCCCAGGCCGGCCGCCCGCAGATCGGCTTCAACTACCTCGGCCGCTTCACCACCGCGGCCGGCTCCGCCGACTGGGAACCCGACCACGACTTCGGCGGGTTCTCCGGCGGAGCCGACCCCGGCCTCCCCCTCGCCCACCCCCTGGAGCTCAACGCACTCACCGAAGACGGACCCTACGGCCCCCGGCTGGTCGCACACTGGTCCTGGGCTGAGGAGATCTTCGCCGAGGAGGACGTCCAGGACCTGGCCAAGACGTGGTTCAAGGCTCTTGAGGCCATGGCCACCCACACCCAGAACCCCGACACCGGCGGATACAGCCCCTCCGACCTGCCCTTCGTCGCCCTCACGCAAGAGGAAATCGACCAGCTGGAGGGCGAGACGCCCGGCCTAGTCGATGTGCTGCCGCTGACGGCGCTCCAGCAGGGGCTCGTCTTCCACGCGGCCTACGACGACCAGGCGCCGGACGTGTACAGCGTGCAGTTGGGCATCGACCTCGAAGGCGCGCTGGACGCCGAAGCACTGCGCAAGGCCGCACAGACCCTGCTGAGCCGCCATGCCAATCTCCGGATCAGCGTCCGGCAGCCCGGCCAGGGGAGCGGCGTCCAGGTCGTACAGTCCCGGGTGGCCCTGCCGTGGGCGGTGATCGAGGCCGCTGACGAGACGGAGGCCGACCGGATAGCCCACGAGGATCGGTCCCGTCGCTTCGACCTGGAGCACGCGCCGCTGCTGCGCTTCACGCTGGTGCGGCTGGGCACCGAGCGGCATCGCTTCCTGTTCACGACCCACCATCTGCTGCTGGACGGCTGGTCCATGCCCCTGGTGATGCAGGAGCTGTTCACGCTCTACGGCAGCCGGAGCGATGCGCGGGCCCTGCCGCCGGCCGTCCCGTACGAGAACTACTTCCGCTGGCTGGCCACGCAGGACGACGACGCAGCGAAGCAGGCGTGGCGGACAGCGCTGTCGGGCCTGGACGAGCCGACACGGCTGGCCCCCCAGGCCGACAGCCACGCGTCGGTCACCCCCCACCACCGCATCGAGCGGGTGCCGCGCGAGCTGACCGACGCCATCGCACGTCAGGCACGCCGTCACGGCATCACGCTGAACACCGTCGTGCAGACGACGTGGGGCCTGCTGCTGGCACGGTTGACGGGCCGCGAGGACGTGGTCTTCGGAACCACGGTGTCGGGCCGCTCCCCGGAGGTGCCGGGCGTCGAGAACATGGTCGGGCTGTTCATCAACACGCTGCCGGTACGGGTGCGACTGGAGCCGTCCGAGACGCTGCTGGGCCTGGCGGCCCGGCTCCAGCAGGAGCAGGCCGAGCTCTCCGCCCACCAGCACCTGGGCATGGCCGACATCCAGCGGCTGACCGCTGTCGACGGCGAACTCTTCGACACGCTGACCGTGTTCGAGAACTACCCCCTCGATCCTGACGCCCTCACCGGAGCGCACGGCCTGCGCGTCGCCGGTCTGCGGACCCACAACGACGTCCACTACCCGCTGGCCCTGATCGCCCTGCCCGATGACGAGCTCACGCTGGACTTCAGCTACCGCCCGGACCTGTTCACCCAGGACGACATCGAGCGCCTCATCGCGCGCTACACCCGGCTCCTGCGGGCCTTCGCCGACGCCACCCCGCAACTCCTGGCCCACGACGTCAGCGTCCTTTCGAATGGTGAGCGGCGTCGTGTGCTGGAGGTGTGGAATGACGTTTCGCTCTCAGGACCGGTGCGGGATGTGGTCGAGGGGTTCGAGACCGCGGTGGCGGTTTCGCCGAATGCCGAGGCGGTGGTGTGCGGGCCGATGCGGCTGACGTTCGCGGAGTTGGATGCGCGGGCGAATCGGCTGGCGCGTGTGGTGCGGGCGCGGGGTGTGGGCCGGGGCGATCTGGTGGCGGTGGCGTTGCCGCGGTCAGCGGAGATGGTCGTGGCGGTGCTCGCGGTGCTCAAGGCCGGCGCGGGCTATGTGCCGGTGGATGTGGCCTATCCGGCGGAACGGATCGCGTTCATGCTGGCCGATGCCACTCCGCGTCTGGTGATCACCGAACAGTCGGTGGCCGGCGCACTGCCGGATGCCGGGGCCGAGGCCCTGGTGCTGGGCAGTGCGCCGTGCACGCGGGAGCTGGCCCAGGTGGCGGACGGGGTTTTGACGGACGAGGAGTTAGGGGGTGCGGTTCCGGATGGGGCCGCGGCGTATGTGATCTACACGTCGGGGTCGACCGGCACGCCCAAGGGTGTGGTGGTCTCCCGGCGGGCGATGGCGGTGTTCTTGTCCTGGGCGGTGGAGGAGTTCGGGCCCCAGGGCTTGGCATCGGTGCTGGCGTCGACGTCGTTGTCTTTCGATGTCTCGGTCTTCGAGATCTTCGCGCCGTTACTGGCGGGGGGTCGGATCGAGGTAGTGCCGGATCTGCTGGCGTTGGCCGAGCGGCCGTGGTCGGGGTCGCTGGTCAGTGGGGTGCCGTCAGTGGTGGCGGCGCTGCTGGAGGCCGGGGCGCACCTGGAGTGCGAGCAGCTGGTACTAGCCGGGGAGGCGCCGCCGGAGCACGTGATGAGGCGGCTGCGGGCGGCTGCGCCCGGGGTGCGGGTGGCGAACCTGTACGGGCCGACCGAGTCCACCGTGTACGCCACCGGCTGGCACGAGAGCGACCCGGCCGAGGTGCTGGCACCGCCGATCGGGCAGCCGCTGCCCGGCACACGGGCGTACGTGCTCGACGGACGGCTGCGGCCGGTGCCGGTGGGAGTGGCCGGGGACTTGTATCTGGCGGGGCCGAAGGTGGCCGATGGCTATCTGGGTCGGCCCGGGTTGACGGCGCGCCATTTCCTGCCGGACCCGTTCGGGCCGGCCGGTGCGCGGATGTACCGCACCGGCGACCTCGCGCGCTGGGACGGGCACGGGGTGCTGCACTACCTCGGGCGTGCCGACCACCAGGTCAAGATCCGCGGATTCCGCATCGAACTCGGCGAGATCGAGACGGTGCTCGCGCGCCACCCCGACATCACCCATGCCACCGTCACCACCCACACGACCACGACGGGCGAGCACAAACTGGTCGCCTACCTCATGTCGGCCTCGGGCACCCGCCCCTCCCAGGAGGAGCTGGCCCGCCACATCACCGCCACGCTGCCGGGCTACATGATGCCGTCGGCGGTCGTGTTCCTCGACACCCTGCCGATGAACGCCAACGGCAAACTCGACCGAAACGCCCTGCCCGCCCCCGACTTCCAGGCCGAGGTGTCCGGCCGGGCGGCGCGTAGTGTACGCGAAGAGGTGCTGTGCGAGCTCTTCGCCGAGGTCCTGGGTCTGGAAGCGGTGGGCATCGACGACAGCTTCTTCGACCTCGGCGGCGACAGCATCAGCTCGATCCAACTGGTCAGCCGGACCCGCAAGGCGGGACTCGTGATCACACCGAAGGACGTCTTCGACTGCAAGACCGTGGCCGGGCTGGCCGAGGTCGCCGAGGCCACCGCCCTGGCGGCCGCCGAGCGCCCCGAGGACGGGGTGGGTGAGGTGGGGCTGACGCCCATCGTGCACCACCTGCGGGATTTGGGGGGTCCGGTGCGCCGGTTCCACCAGTCGATGGTGGTCCAGGCCCCGGCCGGCCTGCGCGAACCGGCGCTCACCCGCGCTCTTCAGACGCTCGTGGATCACCACGGCGCGCTGCGGATGCGGCTGCACGAGGACCGGGAGTGGGCATTGATGGTCGCCGAGCCGGGCGCGGTGGCTGCCGGAAGCATGCTGCGCCGGGTAGATGTGTCGGGGCTGGATGCCGTCGGCCGCAAGGCCGTGCTCGAAGAGCAGACCCCCCAGGCCGTGGACCGGCTCGACCCGCAGGCCGCAGTGATGCTCCAGGCCGTGTGGTGCGACGCCGGAGCACACGAGCCCGGTCATCTGCTGCTGGTGATCCACCACCTCGCCGTCGACGGCGTCTCCTGGCGCATCCTGCTCCCTGACCTCGCCCAGGCATACGAGGCACACGCCGCGGACCGGCAGCCGGAGCTGGAACCGGTGGGCACGTCACTGCGCCAGTGGGCCCGGCGGCTCCAGGAACTCGCCCAAAGCCCGCAGCGGGCAAGCGAGCTGGACCTGTGGTCCTCGATGCTCGACGGTCCGGACCCGCTGCTGGGGTCGCGGGTCCTGGACCCGGAGCGCGACGTGTTCGCGCAGCTCCGCACCCTGTCGCTGACGCTGCCCGGCTCCTGCACGGCCGAGGTGCTGACCGGCGTGACCAAGGTCTTCCACGCCGAGGTCAACGACGTGCTGCTGACCGCGATGGGGCTCGCCGTACAGGACTGGCGACGCCGCCGTGGACTCCAGGGCTCCGCCGTTGTCCTCGACGTGGAGGGCCACGGGCGCGAGGACGTCGTGCCGGGGTGCGACCTCTCCCGTACCGTCGGCTGGTTCACCAGCCTGTTCCCCCTCCGGGTCGAGCCCGAGGTGTGGGACTGGGACGAGGTCTGGGCAGCGGGTCCGGCCATCGGCGCCGCGCTGAAGCAGGTGAAGGAGCAGGTACGCGCTCTGCCCGACCGCGGCCTCGGCTACGGCCTGCTGCGCTACCTCAACCCGGCCACGGCCGCGGCGCTCGCCCAGGCCGGCCGGCCGCAGATCGGCTTCAACTACCTCGGCCGGTTCACCACCGCGGCCGGCTCCGCCGACTGGGAACCCGACCACGACTTCGGCGGGTTCTCCGGCGGAGCCGACCCCGGCCTCCCCCTCGCCCACCCCCTGGAGCTCAACGCACTCACCGAAGACGGACCCTACGGCCCCCGGCTGGTCGCACACTGGTCCTGGGCTGAGGAGATCTTCGCCGAGGAGGACGTCCAGGACCTGGCCAAGACGTGGTTCAAGGCTCTTGAGGCCATGGCCACCCACACCCAGAACCCCGACACCGGTGGACACAGCCCCTCCGACCTGCCCTTCGTCGCCCTCACCCAAGACGACATAGACCAGTTCCAAGAGGAGCTCGACGAAGAGTGGGAGATCTGACGGTGCGGAAGACGATCCGGAATAAGCCCAGGATCGAGAATGTCCTGCCGCTGACGGCGTTGCAGGAAGGGCTGGTGTTCCATGCGGCGTACGACGATCAGGCGCCGGACGTGTACAACGTGCAACTGGGCATCGATCTCGAAGGCGTGCTGGACACCGAAGTACTGCGCAGGGCCGCAGAGACCCTCCTGAGCCGCCACGGCAATCTGCGCATCAGCGTGCGCCGGCGCGCTCAGGGCGACAGCGTCCAGGTCGTACAGTCCCATGTGCCGCTGCCGTGGACCGAGGCGGAGGCCGGCAGCGAGGCGGAAGCGGATGAGATCGCCCGAGCGGACCGCTCCCGCCGTTTCGACCTCGCGGCGGCACCGCTCCTGCGCTTCACTCTCATCCGGCTCGGCGAGGACCGCCACCGCTTCCTGTTCACCACCCACCACCTGCTGCTGGACGGCTGGTCCATGCCCCTGGTGATGCAGGAACTCTTCATGCTCTACGGAAGCCGTGGCGACGCGCGGGCCCTGCCGCCGGCCGTCCCCTACGAGAACTACTTCCGCTGGCTCGCCGCGCAGGACAACGCCGACGCGGAGAACGCCTGGCGGGCGGCGCTGGCGGGCTTGGAGGATCCGACGCGGCTGGCCCCCCGCGCCGACAGCCGCCAATCCGTCACCCCCCGCCACCGCGTTGTCCGCCTTTCGCGGGAACTGACCGAGGCCTTGACCCAGCAGGCGCGCCGCCATGAGGTGACGCTGAGCACCGCGGTGCAGGCGACCTGGGGTCTGCTGCTGGCTCGCCTGACCGGACGGGAGGACATCGTCTTTGGAACCACCGTGGCGGGTCGGCCCCCGGAGGTGCCCGGCATCGAGAACATGGTCGGCCTGTTCATCAACACCATCCCGGTGCGGGTCCTCCTGGATCCGTCCGAATCGCTGCTGGGCCTGGCGGCCCGGCTCCAGCAGGAGCAGGCCGGACTCTCGGCTCACCAGCACCTGGGCATGGCCGACATCCAGCGGCTGACCGGCGTCAACGGCGAGCTCTTCGACACGCTGATCGTGTTCGAAAACTATCCCCTGGACCCCGACGCCTTCTCGGAGGCGCACGGACTCCGTGTCGCCGGGCTTCACTCGCACAACGACGTCCACTACCCGCTCGCTCTCATCACCCTTCCCGGCGACGAGATCACGCTTGACTTCAGCTACCGGCCCGATCTCTTCACCGAGCCCGACATCGAGCTCTTCATCCAGCGCTACACCCGGCTCCTCACAACCTTCGCCGAAGCCACCCCACAGCTCCTCGCCCGCGACATCACCCTCCTCACCCCCGAAGAACAGCGCCAAGCCGTGGAGGGGTGGAACGACACCGCCCGCGAGGTGCCCTCGGCCGGAGTGGCCGAGCTCTTCGAGGCGCAGGCGATGCACTCGCCCGAGGCCACCGCAGTGGTCTTCGAGAGCGAGGAGGTCTCGTACGCGGAGCTGAACGCAAGGGCGGACGACCTGGCCCGCGCACTGCGAGCCCGCGGTATCGGCTCCGAACGGCTCGTGGCTCTGGCCGTTCCCCGCTCCGTGGAGATGGTGATGTCCATGCTCGCGGTTGTGAAGACCGGCGCGGCCTACCTGCCGATTGACCCCGACTACCCTGCCGGCCGCATCGCGTACATGCTCACGGATGCCGCACCGGCGCTCCTGATAGCCACCGACGCCACCAAGCACCTGGCCGAGGCCACGGGCACGCCGCGACTCCTCGTATAAGGGGAAACGCGGCGGCGCCTGTCTTATCGGCTTCCACGCGAAAAACCGCAAGTACCGCAAGTCAGGAGAGCTTTGACGCCACGCCAAGTTGAATGCCCAGGTCAGAGGATTGCACCGCCGCCGGTGGTCGCGTGGTGAGCGCCTCGGCGGACACTGACGACGTCGGCACCCGGCTCCACCTCAGGAGGCGATCACCATGTGCCGACCGCGGACGTGTCTACCGCCGCTGCGGCTGCCGGGATACCCAGCGCCGCAGCTCGGCACGCACTGCCCCAACCTCGTCGCCGACCGTGACCATGGCACCTGGACCTTCCGTCGATCTACCCGCGCCCAAGGGAACGCGCACCACAATCCGGTGCGGCGGATTCCCCACCGAGGACACGGCCCGGGCGGCTCCATGCGGCGCCTGCTCGAGGCTGAAGCGGGCGGCTTCAACGCCGACCGCTTCAGACTGTGGCGGACTACCACCTGGCTCGAGACGAAGGCGCTCGTCCTGAAGCCGACTACCCTGGCCCGCTACCGCGACTACGTCAGCCATGATCTTGTCCCCGCCTCGGGGAGCCTGAAGCTCGACGAGCTGGGCCACCGCCACATCGCTGGCTTCGTCCGCACCCAGCTCGCAGCAGGCCGCGGGAAGTTGCCATGCACCGTTGCATGGCCACCCGTCCAGCGCCCTGGGCGACGCGGTCCGCCAGCGCCGCCTGGCCCACAACCCGGCACGACCCGCTGTCCTGCCGCGCCCGCCGACTGCCGAGCGCAGCATCTGGACGCCGGCCGAGGCGGTGCGCTTCCTGCGCTACTGCCACCATTCGGGCCCCTTCATGGCCGACCTGTGCGAGCTGCTCATCGGCACCGGCCCGCGCCGAGGGGAAGCCCTCGGCCTGCACTGGAACGACGTCCACCTCGACGAGCAGGTGCTCTACGTCCGTTTCGCGCTGTCCACTATCAACAACAACCAGCTGATCATCACCGCGCCCAAGACCCGCAGTAGCAAGAACTGGGTCGCCATCTCCCCGCGCGTCGCAGCCGCCCTCAAACGCCGCGCCGCAGCCACCCGCAACCTTGCCATTGACCCGTTCGATCCCTTCACCGGCCTCGTCTTCTGCCGCCCGGACGGACGGCCCACCGACCGCAGACCGTCCTCGACCGCTTCCGCCGCCGCGCAGAGGAAGCCGGCGTCCCCCGCATCGCCCTCCATGACCTGCGACACCTCGCCGCCACCCTCACCATCACCGCCGGTGTCCCTCTCGCCGTGGTGTCGAAGACCCTGCGCCACTCCACGCTGTCCACGACCGCGAACATCTACGCCCACCTCACCCAGCAAGCCGCCCGCAGCCCCGTCGATGCCATCGACACAGCCCTCACCAAAGCCGAACGCGACGGCCACCGCCGGCACTGGCCGAACTGGCTGCGACCACACCACGACCACCAAGACCAGCCCGACAATCAGCGGAAACCTGCCTACTCCCCCACCACGGCCGCCAGTTCACCCACCGCATCCCAACCCCAGGGAACTAGTGCGACCACACTGCGACCACCAACCTGCGAACGCGACAAAGGCCGCTCTCTCATCAGAAAACGGCCTCTGGCCTGCGAAAACACCGTTGGGACGACAGGATTTGAACCTGCGACCCCTTGACCCCCAGCCGCGCGTCAATTCTCCTTGCTTGCGCCGCTTTCCACTTCGCGGTCACGGCGGAGCGCCGGGCCCTGCCGGAGGCGACCTCAGGGCTTCTCGCCGACCGATCCCCCGGCCCGCTGGCACGCCTGTGCGGGCGGTGTCGGACGCGCTGCTTTTGACGGACGACTGCTGGCGGCGTTCGGTGTCGAACCGCCGCCCTCGGCAGTCCGGCGCCTGGTTGGAGCGGCCTTGCGATAGCGGGCGCGCCGGTTGCGCGGACCGCACCGGCCCCGGCCAGTCAGGCCACCTGACTGGGCATTGCCTCTGGGCGCGGCCGATGGCCCTCCCCCACGGACTCTCTCGATCTTCGGGGGGAGCGCTCTGGGCATCGGCCTTGGCCTCGCCCGCCCCCGCAGCGCTCCGCAGTGGCTTCACCGGCAGGCTGAAATGGCATGACGCCCCACGGGCCGGCGCGTACACCCCGCGAAGGATCGGTCCCCTAGCGCTCATGGACGCGGCGAGTGGTGACCGCGCCGACCGCGTCTCATAACGCTCACCTGCCTATCTGAAAACCTCCGTGATCTGCTTACACTGAGCCCACCAGGGCGCTCGTGACATACGGGACCTACCGTGCGCTACCAGCGGTTGCTCGTACCGGCACTAGCCCTGTTGCTCGTGGTCGTGCTCGGGGGCACCGCGTCGGCGCAGGGTGATGAAGTCACGCGCGGTCCGACGTTCGCCGCGCGAGCCCTGCAGGCCCTGCTCGACGGCGTCCAGTTCGGCGTCATCATCGCGATCACCGCGGTCGGCCTCTCGCTGGTCTTCGGCACGATCCACCTGATCAACTTCGCGCACGGTGAGCTCGTCACGATCGGCGCCACCTCCGCGTTCTTCCTCAACGTCACCCCGTCCGGCCCGACCTGGCACCTGATCCCGGCCGCTCTCGCCGCGGTCGCCTTCGGCGCCGTGCTGGGCGGCGCTGTCGAGCGGGGCATCTGGCGGCCGTTGTGGGCGCGGGGCACCGGGCTGATCAACCTGTTCATCGTCACCATCGGGCTGTCGCTGCTGCTGCGCCACGCCGTACTGGTGCTCTACGGAGCACGACCGGGCTCCTACGCCCAGTACGACATCCAGCGTGCGATCGACCTCGGGCCGGTCGGCATCACCCCACGTGACCTGACCGTCACTGTGCTGGCCGTACTGGCGCTGCTGGGCGTTGCCGCGCTGCTGCAGAAGACGCGGATCGGCACGGCCATCCGTGCCGTCTCCGTCAACCGCGACCTCGCGGAGGCCTCGGGCATCGATGTGCAGCGCGTGGTGCTGGTCGTCTGGATGCTCGGCGGAGGGCTGGCCGCCCTCGGCGGGGTCTTCTTCGGCCTGGTGGAGGTCGTCAACTGGGACATGGGCTTCAAGCTGCTGCTGCTCATGTTCGCCGGGATCATCCTCGGCGGGCTCGGCTCGGCCTACGGCGCGATGGTGGGCAGCCTCGTCATCGGCATCGTCGCGCAGATCTCCACCCTGTGGTTCCCGACCGACCTGCAGTACGCCTGGGCGCTGCTGATGCTCATCGTCGTCCTGCTCGTCCGGCCACAGGGGATCCTCGGCCGCCGGGAACGCGTCGGGTGAGGGGTGCGCCATGGACTTCTCGATCATCATCTCCGACGCCCTGCGGTCCGGCATCGGGCCCATCGCCGCCATCTACGCGCTCGCCGCCATAGGGCTGAACCTGCACTTCGGCTACACCGGGCTGCTGAACTTCGGCCAGGTCGGGTTCATGCTCGTCGGCGCCTACGGACTCGCGATCACCGTGGCGACCTTCAACGGCCCGATGGTGCTCGGCGTCCTGGCCGGACTGGCCGCCGCGACCGTACTGGCCGTCCTGCTCGGCCTGCCCACCCTGCGGCTGCGCGCCGACTACCTCGCCATCACCACGATCGCCGCCGCGGAGACGCTACGGCTGTTCTACCGGTCCAGCTGGGCCGAGCCGGTGACCGGCGGCGTGTACGGGCTGCAGCGGTTCGCAGGCGACTTCTACGCGATCAGCCCGATCCCACGCGGCACCTACGGCGTGTGGCTGGTGAAGTTCAACTCCCAGGACGTGTGGGTGCTGATCGTCGCGTGGACTCTGGTCGTCGTGGTCGCGGTGCTGCTCGCCCTGCTGGTGCACAGCCCGTGGGGCCGCGTCATCCGGTCCATTCGCGAGGACGAGGACGCCGTCCGCAGCCTGGGCAAGAACGTCTACGCGTACAAGATGCAGAGCCTCGTACTCGGCGGCGTGATCGGCGCGGCCGCCGGCATGATGCAGGCGATCCAGGTGCAGTCGGCGAACCCGGACAGCTTCGACCCGGTCGTCACCTTCTTCCTCTACACCCTGCTCGTACTGGGGGGTGCCGGACGGATCCTGGGTCCCATCGTCGGCTCGGTCCTGTTCTGGTTCGTACTGACCTTCCTGGACAGCGGGCTGCGGCAGGCCATCGACGCCGGCTACATCCCGCCGGAAGTGATCAGCCCGCCGGAGGTCGGTGCCGTGCGCTTCGCCCTGGTCGGGCTCGCTCTGATGCTGCTCATGGCGTTCCGCCCGCAGGGGATCCTGGGCAGCCGGAAGGAGATGGTGCTCAGTGCCCGCTGACACCGCGGCCACCGGCCGGTTCGCCGGGATCGCGCCCGAGTCCGGGGTGCGCAAGCCCGAACCGCTGCTCGTCATGGACGAGGTGACCCGCACCTTCGGCGGTCTCGTCGCCGTACAGGTCGAGCATCTCGAGGTCCAGCGCGGAGCCATCACGGCGCTCATCGGGCCCAACGGCGCCGGGAAGACGACGCTGTTCAACGTGGTGAGCGGGTTCGACCGGGCCGACGGCGGCCGGTGGTCCTTCGACGGGCGCCCGCTCACCGGCCGCTCGGCGCACCAGGTGGCGCGGCGCGGGCTGGTCCGCACATTCCAGCTCACCAGGACGCTCGCCCGGCTCACCGTGCTGGAGAACATGAAGCTCGCGGCAACCGGACAGCTCGGCGAGCGGCTGCTGCCCGCACTCCTGCCGCCGCTGTGGCGCCGGCAGGAGCGGGCAATCGAGAGCAGGGCCGACGAGCTGCTGGACCGGTTCCGGCTGCGGAGCCTGCGCGACGACTACGCCGGCACACTCTCCGGCGGTCAGCGCAAGCTGCTCGAGCTGGCCCGCGCGCTGATGGCCCAGCCGATCATGGTGCTGCTCGACGAGCCGATGGCCGGGGTGAACCCCGCGCTGACCCAGTCGCTGCTCGGGCACATCACCCGGCTACGGGACGAAGGACTGACCGTGTGCTTCGTCGAACACGACATGGACGTGGTGATGGGCATCGGCGACTGGGTCGTCTGCATGGCCGGTGGGCGCGTGGTGGCCGAGGGGCCGCCGCACACGATCGGCCGGAACCCCGCCGTCGTGGACGCCTACTTGGGCAAGCGGCACGACGAACCCGAAGCGACCGGGGAGGAGTAGCCATGTCCGCGCAACAGCCCACCGGCCCGGTGCTGTCGGCCAAGGAGCTCGTCGCCGGGTATCTGCCCGGAGTCGACGTGCTGCGCGGCTGCAGCATCGAGGTGCGGCCCGCCGAGATGGTCGGCGTGATCGGCCCCAACGGTGCCGGCAAGTCGACACTGGCGAAGGCGATCTTCGGCCTGCTGCGGGTGCGCAGCGGGACCGTGTCGCTGCACGGTGAGGAGGTCACCAACCGGCCCGCGCACGAGCTGGTCCGCCGGGGCGTCGGGTACGTGCCGCAGCTGCAGAACGTCTTCCCCGCGCTGACCGTCGAGGAGAACCTGCGGATGGGCACGTATCTGCGGCCCAAGGCCTACGCGCGGCAGGCCGCCGCGGTGGAGGAACTCTTCCCTGTGCTGGCCGACCGCCGGAAGCAGAAGGCCGGTTCGATGTCCGGCGGCGAGCGGCAGATGCTCGCGATGGCACGGGCACTCATGATGGAGCCGCAGGTGCTGCTGCTCGACGAGCCGTCGGCCGGACTGTCCCCGGTCTACCAGGACCAGGTGTTCGACCGGGTCAAGGAGATCAACGCCGCGGGCGTCGCCGTGCTCATGGTCGAGCAGAACGCACGCAGGTGCCTGCAGATCTGCGGCCGTGGCTATGTCCTCGACCAGGGCCGCAACGCGTACACCGGCGCCGGGATGGACCTGCTGCACGACGAGAAGGTCATCGAGAGCTATCTGGGCACCCTTGCCCGCGTGCGCTGAGCGCACTTGGGGCACTCCCCCAGCTCACGCTGGGGGACTCCCCGCCCAGCGGTGGCCGGGGAGGATGGACAACGGTGCCGGTCACCGCTGTCCACCCTCGAGGGGCGCGGTCACGGCTGGCCGGTGCTCTGCTCGGTGCGCACCGTGTACAGCTTGCCGCTGTCGTCGTAGCTGTACACCTCGATCGTCGCCTGACCGGGTTCGCCGGCGTCGATGTAGTCGAGCGGACCGCTCACGCCGTCGTAGTTGATGTCCTTGCCGGCGTCGAGCAGCCGCTTGCAGTCGCTGAACGAGCCGCACTTCTCGCCGTCCTTGGTGATCCCGACGATCTCCTTGGCGAACACACCCGGGTCATCCGACTTCGCCTTCTCCGCGGCCAGCGCGATGGTCGTCACGCAGTCGTACGCCTGCGGCGCGAACTGCAGCTCAGCCAGCTTGGGCGCGAACTTCTTCAGATCCTCCACGTATTGCTTGTTGGCCGCCGATGCCGGTGCCGTCCCCTTCATCCCTGCGAGCCGGCCGGGGTCGCCCTTGCTGACCAGCGAAGCCAGCTCCTCGCTGCGCAGCCCGTCGGCGCCGTACACCCCGATCTGCTGCGGCCCGAGATCAGCCTCGATCAGCCCCTGCAGGATCTGCGTGCCCTCCTCGAAGGCGATCACCACGGCGGCGTCCGGCCTGGCGTTCCGCACCTGCTGCACGACCTGGTCGAAGTTCGTCGCCTTCGGGTCGTAGGTCTCGGCGATGGCCACGGTCGCACCGTCTTCCTCCAGCGCCTTTCTGGTGGCGTCCATCAGCCCACGTCCGTAGTCATCGGCACGCGCGACCAGAGCCACCCGGTCGTGGCCGTCCCCGCGCACGACCTTCGCCAGCACCGGCCCCTGCAACGTGTCGCTCGGCGCGGTGCGGAAGTAGAACCCACCATCGTCGTAGTCGGTGAACGTGGGTGCCGTGTTGGACGCGGAGCACTGGACCACGCCGGCTCCGGTCACCCGGTCGATGAACGCCAGGGACATACCGGAGGCCGCTGCGCCGATGATCGCGTCCACGTCTCCGGCCAGGACCCGGTCGGCCGATTGTGCGGCAACAGCCTCCACACCTGCCTCGTCACCGGAGACCACGGCCGGTATCGGCTTGCCGAGCACGCCGCCGGCTTCGTTGATCGTCTCGACCGCGAAGTTCAGCGACTGGATCTGCGGCGGGCCGAGGAAGGCGAGCTGCCCTGTCTCGGGCAGGACGTAGCCGAGCTTGAGCACACCGTCGCTCCCGCGGGTCGGGCCTGCGGGCTCACCGCCGTTCCCGCCACAGGATGCGATCACAAGAGCGGTAAGGGCAGACGCACTCAGGAAGAGTGCAGACCGCCACATCGACGCTCGCATATCCGCCTCCCCTCTCTTGAGGACGGCAGGCGGTCGACAGGGCGGTCCGCGCCGGGCTCACTGCTCGGCGGAAGGCACACATCTTCCGCCCGGCTTGTGCTACGAGCGTAGATCCAACGAGTGGCTGTGCGGCGCCCTCAATGCCCGATTTTTCGAATCATCTCTCCCCTGGCGAAACGTGAGCCACAACAACGACCACCGCACCCACCAGGCCCTGCACACCGGGACATCCCCACGCCTGTCCTCCGAACCGATGCACACGGCCCAGCGAACTCGATCGAATCCGCGCTGGGCGCCCCGCATTGAAGGAGTCTCCACAACAACAGGCCCACCAGCATCAGAGGTTGGCAGTACAAACTGTAGGCACTTGCGGTACAGCATCTTCCACGTACGGTCGTCGCCAGGATGGCCCGTGTGCGAGCCTCCGAAGTGAACACCGCCTCCTATGCATTCAGTTCATGATCCCAGTGTGGGAAGGCGCGGCGGTGGCGGTGACACCGTCGTTGTTCACCGGGACCGGGCGGGACCGGTCCCACCCGAATTGCCGTTGCATCTCGCAGGTGACCTGCAGGCGACCGCCGCTGCTCGTGCTGCAACGCCAGGTCGGCAAGCCCGCATTCACTGGCTCCTGGACCGCACCCTGATCTGGAACCAGAGCCATCTCCTGTACGCGCTGCGCGAGTTCGAGTCCTTCTACAACAGACACCGCCCGCACCGAGCCCCGGGACGAGCCGCTCCACTCCGCCCGCTACCGGCACCGATCACCGAGCCAGGGTAAATCAGGCACCTCGAGGTCCGTCGACGAGATCGACTCGGCGGGACTCTGCACGAGTACCAACGTGCAGCCTGAGCTGGACGGATGATTTATCGGCACCCGCAGACCAAGACGCCCCACAAGGCCGCCTCCGCCTCAGCGGAAACGGCCTCTGACCTGCGGTTTCGCAAGTCGGGACGACAGGATTTGAACCTGCGATCCCTTGGCCCCCAGCCGCGCGGCAATGCACCTCTTGTCTCCAGTCGCACGCTGTTGCCGACTGCCCGGTGCGGCTGCAGGCAGTACCTCGCTCTACCGGCTGTTTCGGGTAACGCGGCGGGCTGCCCGATCTGCGGACTGCGGAGACCTGTCAGCGCCCCGCAAGCGCATACGTTGCCTGAACAGGGCAGACGTAAAAATATTCGGCACTCAACGCGACATGGTCCGCACCAGTCGGCGCGGCGGGACGCGGGCCATGTGGTACAGGCACGATGGCGCGGGCGTCCGCCTCACCCCAATGGCCCGCTTACCCGCGCGATCGGAGGGCCGCGGGCCAGGGTGGTCCTATGTGGTCCCGTCGACTTGCCCTGGCTGCCATGGTTCTGCCGCTGGCCCTCTTGGTGCTGCGGGATGCCCCGCTGCGGCTCGCCCCACCGAAACCCGCTGTCGTCGGCCCCGAGTCTCGGCACGGGGCGCCGCAGCCCGAGATCGTCAGCAGGGCGGCATGGCATGCGGCCGAAGGCATGGTCAGGGACCGGGCGGAATACACGGGAGAGGTGAGCGCGGTCTTCATCCACCACACCGGGCACCCCAACGACTATGACTGCTCCGACGTCCCGGCCATGCTCCGGGCGCTGCTGGCAGACCACGTCAGGAACCAGGGGTGGGACGACATCGGCTACAACTTCGTCGTGGACCGGTGCGGGACCATCTACGAGGGCCGGGCAGGCGGTGTCGGACGGCCTGTACATGGGGCGCACACCAAGGGCTTCAACGCCGACAGCGTGGGCATCGCCGCACTGGGCACCTTCGGGCCCAGCGTTACCGTGCCCCGGGCGCTCCTGAGCGGCATTGCGAAAGTCGCCGCGTGGAAGCTACGGGCGGGAGCCGATCCACGCAGGACGGTGCGGCTGGTCTCCACGGATAATGAGAGCAAGTACAAGAAGGGCGACACGGCCGAGCTGCACGTCATCTCCGGTCACCGCGACAGCCACGAAACCCGCTGCCCAGGCGATGCGCTGTACCAACGTCTGCCCGCGATCCGGGAGGAAGCGGCCCGACTGCGAGACCAGTGAAGTACTGTCCCAAGTTCCCCGCGAACACGAAAAGGGCCGCACCGCCGACCGGCGGCCCTCCCACGGCCGCACACCTACGTCCGGCAGGGGCCGTGAGGTGGCGCCGCCAACCTCCATACGGAAGGGGCCTATTCGGGGAGTTCTGCTGGACGATCCGGCCGTGGTGAAGCGTGCGCAAGCCACCTGCGATCTGCTCAGGGCGGCAGCTCTGTCCCCGGAGCCCCCAGGCGAACCTAGACGGAGCCATCCGAGCCGTCCGGAGGCAGCGGCTGCTCGGTCCAGATGACTTTGCCGTCGGCCGTGTAGCGCGCACCCCACCGCTCCGAGAGCTGGGCCACGAGGAAGAGGCCGCGTCCGCCCTCGTCCGTCGTGCGGGCCTGGCGCAGGCGCGGGGATGTGCTGCTGCCGTCCGTCACCTCGCAGATCAGCATGTGATCGCGGATCAGACGCAGGCTGATCGGCTCACCGCCGTACCGGATGGCGTTGGTGACCAACTCGCTGATGATCAGCTCGGTGATGGGCGCCTGCTCGACGAGATCCCACTTCTCCAGGTGTTCGGTGACTGCCGCGCGGACCAGCGGGACCGCGGCCGGGTCGGCCGGCACGCCCCAGTGCACCGTCCGTTCGGCGCCGAGGGCATGGGTACGGGCCACGAGCAGGGCCACGTCATCGCTGGGGTGGGCGGGAGCGGGGAGCAGGGCGTCCAGGACGGCCGCGCAGGTCTCCTCCGGCGAACGGGCGGCCGGCCCGGTGGCGCCGAGCGTACGGCGCAGCAGGTTGAGCTGGGTGTCGACGTCCTGGCCGCGATGCTCGATGAGCCCATCGGTGTAGAGGACGATCTGACTGCCCTCGGGCACCTCGACCTCGTAGGGCTCGAAGGGCAGTCCGCCGAGGCCGAGCGGCGGGCCGGCGGTCTGGTCGACGAAGTCGACGGTGCCGTCGGGCAACACCAGCGCGGGCGGCGGGTGACCGGCCCGGGCGAACGTGCAGCGCTGGGACACCGGGTCGTACACCGCGTACAGGCAGGTGGCACCGATGATCCCGCCGTTCCCCTCGCTGTCCGCGTCAAGGCGGGCGACCAGGTCGTCGAGGCGTGCGAGGAGGTCCTCGGGCGGCAGGTCGAGGGCGGAGAAGTTGTGCACAGCGGTGCGCAGCCGACCCATGGTGACGGCGGCGTGCACGCCGCGGCCGACGACGTCACCGACGACGAGAGCCACTCGGGTGCCGGACAGCGGGATGATGTCGAACCAGTCGCCGCGCACCCCGGTCGGCGCGGGCAGGTAGTGGTGCGCGACCTCGACGGCGTTCTGAACGGGCAGGCCGCGCGGGAGGAGGCTGCGCTGCAGCGCCAGCGCCATGGTGTGCTCGCGGGTGAAGCGGCGGGCGTTGTCGATGCAGACCGCGGCCCGGCCGACCAGCTCGTCGGCCAGCCACAGGTCGTCGTCCTCGAAGGCGCCGAGGCCCTCGGCACGGTAGAAGCTCACCACGCCGAGGATGACCCCGCGGGCCCGCATCGGCACGGTGATCAGGGAATGGACTCCGGACTCGAGGACCTTCCGGCTGCGCCGCGGGTCGTTGGCCACCCAGTCGACGGCCCGGCTCAGCTCCGGCTCCAGTACGGGACGCCCGGTCTCCAGGCAGCGCGCCTGCGGTGAGGCCGGGAGCCAGCTGATCTTCTCGCCCGCACCGTAGAGATGCGAGTCCTCGCGTACTGCCCCGAGCGCCACTCGCCGCAGGCCCTCGCCGATATCGGTGGGTTCCTCGCCGCGCAGGACTGAGTCGGGCAGGTCGACGGCGACGAAGTCGGCGAACCGCGGCACCACCGCCTCGACGAGCTCCTCTGCCGTACGGGTCACGTCGAGGGTCCGGCCGATGCCCACGCTGGCGTCGTACAGCAGTTCCAACCGCTTCCGGGCCAGCAGGGCGAGCCGTCCGACTCCCGGCTCGCCGAGGAGCAACAGGCCCGCGTGGGTCTGGGGGACCTGGCCCGCCGGAGTTGTCGGTGCGGCGGTCGCGGCTTCCGCCGTGGGGACGGCCTGGCCCTGATCCGCTGCGGGGCCCTGGCTGGGCGCCTGCTCGGGCTCCGCTGCCGGTTGCTGCGCCGTGCCCTGAACCTCAGCCTCGGTCTGCTGCTTCTTGATCTGCGCCGTCGGACCGGCTGCGGTCGCTTCCGTTCCGGCGGGATGCCAGGGGGTCGTGACCGCCACCGACGGCGGCGTCGCCTCGGTCACCAGCGTGCTCGCGGCGGAAAGCGCGGGACCTGAGGGCACTGGTATACGGCACTGAGGGCCAGAGGGGATGGCGGCTTCCACGACGATCCCGGCCTCGCCGGAGGGCGCCCTCACCTCGCGGCACAGCAGCACCGCGGTCCGGCCGCCGGACAGAGTCACCTCGGTGGCCACCCGGTGCGGGGAGGCGATCAGCTCCTGGGCCTTCTCCCGGAGGACGGCCTGGTCGATGCGGTCGATCGAGCCCGCGGCCGGCGCCAGTCCGGGCAGGGGCTCCCCGAGCGGCCCGGCGGGCCCTCCAGCGGCCCGCCGGGTGCGGAGGAACGCGGCGAGCAGTTCACGCTCGCGCTGCGAGGACTGTTCGAGCAGCCGCTGTTCGATCTCGCCGGCGGCCTGTCGTGCGAGGGACAGCATCATCGGATCCGATTGCCGTCGGAAGCACGTGAGATTCACTACCCCTTCGACGCGGCCGCTGAGCGGATGACGGATGGGTGCGGCGCCGCAGGCGAGCGGCAGCATGCAGTCCGCGAAGTGCTCACGGCCCTGGACGTGGACGGGACGACGTTCGGCCAGCGCGGTACCGGCGGCATTGGTGCCCGCGCTGTACTCGGGGAAGCCGAAGCCCTGGACGATCTGAGCCGCGTCCAGGCACCTGTTCAGCTCCGCATCGCCGGCCTGGCGCGACAGCACGTGCACCTGTGCGTCCGTGAGGATCACACTCACCGGCGGTCCGTCGAGCGCGGCCGCCACCCGGTCGAGGACCGGGGTGGCAGCGCTCAACAGCCGCCCGTCCAGGTCCAAGTCCTGCTCGTAGGTGAGGGAGAGCTGGTCGGGGACGAGCCCCAGCGACTTGCACCGCTGCCAGGAGGTCAGGATCGGGGTCCTGACGGCTCCTCCCACGTCTTCGATCCGCTCACCTGCCAGGAACCGCTCGTAGGCGTCGACGAGGCCGCCGCCCTCATCCCAGCCGACCGTCAACCGGATCACTCCCTACCCGCACAGGCGTACGGTACGAGTTCCAGTATGCGGGATTTCTGGACATGAGCTGATTCTTCTCAACGATTGCCGTATTCGCTCGATCCGCCCCGCTTCTATGCCGCTCCCCGCCCGCTCGTCGCAAAACAACAGCTACTCACCCGGGACAACGCTGGCTACCTCACCGAGGGCTTCGACGCGGTCTTTCTCCGCCATCGGCGCCCGGGTGGTGCCCATCCTGCCGGGTGTGCCCCGGATGCACGCGATTGCTGAGCACTGGGCGGGAACCTGCAGGCGCGAGGCCACCGCCCGCGTTCTGATCACCGGAGAGCGGCACCTGCGCCTTGTCGTCGATGAGTGCGCCGACCACGACAAAGAACATCGGCCTCACCGATCACTTGGACAACGGCGCCCCGACGGTGCCGGCGGTGCCCGAACCGCCCGCCGTCGATGCCCCAGCGCGTGTCATCCGGCGCGACCGCATCGGCGGCCTCGTCCACGAATACGCGCAGGTCGCATTGGCCCGGACGGCGCTGGGTATCACGGCTGCCCGCACCCGCGCGCGGCTTTACACGGGGTAATGGACTCTGCGGCGGCTGGAGACTTTGCGGCGAGTGCACCACCACGAAGGCGGTGCCGTCCAGGCCGGCGAAGCCCAGCGCGGCACGGCTGGGAGGGGTCGCGGAGTGCACGCCGTCCAAACCCCGCTTTCCAGCCCGGCATGATCCTGTTTGTCGTGCAAGGCATGCCGTCTGCACAGGGTCCATCGCGGGCCGCCCCCGGGGACACCTCCGCGTTGTCTGCTGATGATGAGCGTGGGTGGACCTGTCCTTCCTGGATGCCCCTGTTCGTCGTATGAGTGGATCGGTATAGGAGGAGGACTGGTGAGATACATGCTGTTGATCTGCGGCGACGAATCCGCGGCGGTCCATGCCGAGGACGGCTGCGGAGGCTGGACCGAGGAGATGCAACGTCGCGGGGTGCTCCAAGGCGGAGCCGGGCTGCGGCCACCGACGGATGCCACGACGGTGCGGGTGCGCGATGAGAAGGTGCTGCTCACGGACGGGCCGTTCGCCGAGACGAAGGAGCAGATCGGCGGGTTCTGCTTGATCGAGTGCGCTGACCTGGACGAGGCCATCGAGATCGCTTCGCAGCATCCGGCAGCGGGTTACGGGACGATCGAGATCCGCCCGTTGTGGCAGGCATGACCTCCGAGATCGAGGCGGCGGTCGCTCAGGCATTCCGTGAGGAGTGGGGCCGGATCGTGGCGACTTTGCTCCGGACCACCGGCGACTGGGACATGGCCGAGGAGTGCGCGCAGGACGCCTTTGCGCTGGCCCTGCAGCGCTGGCCGCGCGACGGCATTCCGGCAGGCCCGGTGCATGGCTGACCACTGCGGCGCGTCATCGCGCCATCGACCGGTTGCGCCGTGAAGCAGTCGGCGCCGTCAAGCTGCGGGAGGTGGCCGCCATGGCCCATGAACCGGAGCCGACCGACGACGACAGCGGTGTGCCGGACGACCGGTTGCGGCTGATGTTCACGTGCTGTCACCCGGCGCTGGCGCTTGAGTCACAGGTTGCGCTCACTCTGCGCACTCTGGGGGGACTGACTACTGCCGAGATCGCCAGGGCGTTCCTGGTCGGTGAGCAGACGATGTCGAAGCGCCTGGTGCGGGCCAAGCAGAAGATCCGGAACGCCGGGATCCCTTACCGGGTGCCGCCGGCACACCTGTTGCCCGAGCGCACACCGGCTGTGTTGGCGGTGTTGTACCTGCTGTTCAATGAGGGGTACTCGGCCACAGTCGGCGCCGATCTGGCGCGGCGCAACCTGAGCGCTGAGGCCATACGGCCGGCCCGGGTGCTGGCACGGCTGATGCCCGACGAACCCGAGGCGGTGGGCCTGCTCGCGCTGATGCTGCTGCACGACGCTGCCGCGCTGTACGGGCAGCTGCTGCGGTTGGCCCCGTCCCCCGTGGTGGAGCTGAACCGGGCTGTGGCGGTCGGCATGGCCGAGGGACCAGCCACCGGACTTCAGCTGGTGGAGGCGCTCGAGGCGTCGGGGAAGGTGGCCGGGTACCACCTCTTGCCGGTGACCCGGGCCGACCTGCTCCGCCGCCTCGACCGCATCGGCGAGGCGGCAGCCGCCTACCGCGAGTCACTGGAGCCGGCGGCGACCGACGCCGAACGCCGCTACCTCAACCGCCGGCTCCGGGAAATCACTGTCCGGTCATAACCGCAGGATGTCCTCGCTGCCCGGCCCGTTCGTCGGTTGGACGAAACCCCTTCTGGAAGGGGCGATCCGAAAGGAACACCGTGACCGCCGAACGGCTCGTGGCTGGAGGCCCGCAATGAGGAGGCCGGAGCGCGAGGGAATTTCAACAGGATGGCTGACCGATGCGCCCGACGAGATGCAGCCCTGCCCACCGGCGAGCTCGTTGCAGCGCTCGGAGAGAACGCCGAGCACCCGTGGAAGCCTCCGGGTGGCGGGTTTGAAGCCGCGCTGACCCACGATGCGATCCACGGCCTGGACATCACGGTGGCGCTCGGCATCGACCGACGAGTCCCTGAAGAGCGGCTGCGAAGCACACTGCGAACCGTGAGCTCGCCGAAGAGCCTGAAGTTCTTCGGCATCGATCTGAGCGGGATCAAACTCTGCGCCGACGACATCGACTGGTCCTTCGGGTCCGGAACCCCGGTGTCCGGCACCGCCCAGGACCTGGCGCTGATCCTGTGCGGCCGGAAGTTGCCGGCAGGGCGGCTGCGAGGCGCCTCGAGCGAACGGTTCCCCCACACATGACCCGCTCACCAGCACACGTATGAGCTTGCCGACATCCGCCGTACGCGATGGCGCTTCCTGAGGTCGAGGAGACGACGCACTTCAGGCTCCCGTCGTTCAAGGTCAGGGGGAGGCCTTTCGTCGGTATGGAGAAGGGTGACACCACCGTCATCGTGGCCGTCGCTCAGGCGGAGGCACAAGCGGCCGCCGCCGAGGATGCGGAGGTCTACCAAGAGGTGTGGCGCGCTGGCGGGCCTCATGGCCGGATCTTCGTCGGTCTCAGGGTTGACCTTGGAGGCGGGGTCTCAGCCGAGCGCCTACGCGAGCTGACCGAGCTCACCTGGCGTCACAAGGCACCCAAGCGCCTTGTGACTGCGTACGACGAACACGGCGAGAGTCATACGGGCCCGGAGTGAGCGACCCGTGCTGAGTTCTGGCAATTCGTCTCGTCAGTATGGCGGCCGGGGACGATCGCCCTCGGAGTAGTAGGTCCGGATCAGGGTTATCTCAGCGATGCGTCGGCCGTCGGTCAGGGCTTGCTCCGCGGCTTTCCGCGAGCCGAACTCCTGGTGTTCCCGACGGTATTCCTGGAATCCCTCCATGCGCTGCTCGTTGTCGAGGAGCGGAAGGGAGCCGCTGTCGCGGACCATCGTGATGATGAGGAAATCCTGAGTCTCGGCGTCGATGTACTCGTAGCGCTCGGCGGTATATCCGGAGTCGGGCGGCAACGGTGCGGGAGAGCCGGCCCATTGCTGACTGTCGAGGGCGGAGTACCAGCTTTCGGCTGTCTCTCGGAGGTTTCCGTCGAAGGATACGTACCGAGCCTTCTGCCACTGGCAGTGCATCGGGCCGGGATCGGCGCCTTCGAACTCTGCCATGCGGAGGCAGCGGTCCAGGGCCGCGTCGCCGAGTATCTGCGGGCGGCCGGGCAGAGCACGGAGCACGTCGTTCAGACGACGGTCCACTTCCGCCCCCGCGGTGGGGCTCGCGGCGGACGCCTCCTCCGAGTTCGCCCGGCCAGGCCATGCCCATGCGTAGCCGTACCAGGCCCCGGCCGCGACCGCCCCTGTGACACCCGCGGCCACGAGCAGCCGGCGCCACCTGGACGATCTCGTCTCTGCCATGCGGAGACGCTGTCAGCCGTATGTCACAACGCTGCCACCGCCCTGTCCTTGACCTGGTACATCGCAAGGAGGCGCAAGTGCATTTCAGACAAACCGCGCTCACGTTTTCACTGCTGCCTACACCCGGGGCCTACCAGGGATCAAAGGCAACCGCTGGCAGTTCTGCCCCTCACAGACCTGACCACGGTACACAGTTATTGATCGACCGTTCCAGATAAGTCTGTGGTCACCGACGTGGCCAGGACCAAGGAATTCGATCCGGACGCCGCGCTGCAGGCGGCCCTTGAGCTGTTCTGGCGGCGCGGCTACGAAGCGACGTCGATGACGGACATCGTCGAGCATCTCGGCATCGGCCGCGCCAGCATCTACGCGACCTTCGGTAACAAACATGAGCTCTACCTGAAGGACATGGATCGGTACGCGGAGACGCGCGACCCCCTTCTCCTCGCCGAGCTGTCCCAGCCAGGCCCCGCGCTGCCCGCGGTGCGGGCACTGGTGCACCGCTTCGCCAGGGAAGCCGCCTCTGCGGAGGCCCGGCTGAACGGCTGCTTCATCACCAACACCGCAGCCGAGCTGGCCCCGCACGACCCCGCGGCGGCCCGCCGGGTCGAGATCAGCTGGGAGCACATCGAGACCCTGCTCCACTCCGCGCTCGTACGGGCTCAGGCCCAGGGCGAGCTGCCCGAGGACCGCGATCCGCGCGCGTTGGCCCGCATGCTTTTCGTCCTGCTGCAGGGCGTACGGATCGTCGGCAAGGCGTCGAGCGATCCCGCCCGGGTACAGGACGCGGCCGAACAGGCGTTGGCCCTGCTGAACTGAACCTCACTCACCGGAGCCACCGGGCCCTTCCGCGCGCTCGAATAATGAACCGATCGGTCAAATATTAGGGGGGATATGACCACCACGGGTGCCGCCCGCGTCGCCACCATGCAGCACAGATACGCCTTCGGTCTCCTCGGCAGCGTCCAGGCCACACTGATCTTCACGCTTGCCGCGATCGCCGTACCGCTGCCTCGTCTCGGGCGCGAATTCGAGCTGAAGCGCGCCGACTTGATCCTGCTCAGCGCCGCCTACGGGTTGACCTTCGCCGGGCTGCTGCTCTTCGGCGGACGTCTCGCCGCCCGTTACGGCGGGCGGCGCGCCCTCACCGCAGGCAAGTGGTGGCCCTCGCAGCCCTCGCCCTCACGCCCCGGCTTCTGCCGGACACTGCACCGAGCCAAGGCCGGGTTCTCGACCTGCCGGGGGCTCTGCTCTCCACCGCCGGGATCGCCCTCGCCAGTTACGGGCTCGTCGTCACCATGCCCAACCCTGGTCGTCGGCCAGGGTGCTCGTGCCGCTGCTCGGCGGGACCGCGCTGCTCGCCGCATTCCTGTACGCCGAGCGCCGTGCCCGCGACCCGCTGCTGCCACCCCGCTTCCTGCTCAACCAGCGGCGGGCTCCAACCTGGGCGCACACCTGCGGATCCCGAACGCCGCCGCGTACATCACCTCGAAGGCAGCGGTCTCCGCGCTGACCCGTGCCGCCGCTCTCGACCACATCCATCAGGGCATCCGCATCAACGCGGTCAGCCCCGGCGCCTCCGCCGCCCCCATGTCGCTACGGCCCGGCGAGACCGAGACCGACCGTGCCGATCGGGCGAAGACGGAGAACCCGCTCGGCCGGGTAGCGGAGGCCGAAGAAGTGGCGGCCGCGGTGCGCACCGGCATGCCGAGAGCTCGCGCCAGCATCGGCCACGAGGCCCGGAACTCGCGGTCCCAGTATGTCCAGTTGTGAGAACCGCCGGAGTAGAGGTGGACCGTGGCCGGGATGCCCAGGGCGCGCAGGCGGGCGGCGAACGATCTCACGCCCGGCCACACGGCCGTCTCCAAAGGGCCGCCGGCCAGGTCGTCGGAGCCTGCCGGCACACCGCTGCCCGAGGAGATGTACAGCGCGGTTCCCCGCAACCCCTCGGCACGCACGTAGGGATCATGGTCGCGCCATCGCGCCGCCTGGAGGTACGGGTCGCCCCACAGTGACCACGGATTCAGATCCTCGCGGGCGACGATTGCGTCGATCGTGGCGACGCTGCTGGGCATGGTGGTGTGCAGCAGCCCGCTGTACGAGGCGGCCGCCGCGAACGTGCCCGGCCTGCGGGCGGCGAAGGCCATCGCGCCATAGCCGCCGGTGGACACACCGGCGACGGCCCGGCTCTGACCCGCACGGAAGTCACGCCGCAGAATCCCCATCAACTCGTCGACCTGGAAGGTCTCGTAGTCGGGCGCGCCCGGTCGGCCGAAGTCCCACCACCGGGTGGGGATGCCGGTCGGCCCGGACGCCGGCATGACCGTGATCAGGTCCTTGTCACGGGTGAAGCCTTCGATATCGGTCTCGCGAGTCCAGGACGTGTAGTCGTCGTGGGCGCCCTGGAGCAGGTGGAGAACGGGCCAGGTGCGCCCGGCGTCCGCGGACCAGCCGGGCGGCAGCAGCACCCGGACAGGGACGGTCCCGCCGACGGCTCTCGAAGCTATCCGCAGATCGACGGTGCGCTCGTCGAGCCACGCGCGCGAGACCACACGCGCACCGTCCTCCGCTACTCGTGCCGCGGGGGACGGCACGACAGCCGCAGAGGGCGGGCTCCCGGTGACGGCGAGGGCGGCGGCCAGGGCGGCGGCGGTCGCCGCGGCGGCGGGCGCAGGGACGCTGGATCTGCTCCTGAGGCGGCGGTGTGCTCGGGGTTCGTGCATGGGGTACCTCGCATACTCCGGATCAGAGCTCTCGGCTGTCACCGAGGTCGTCGGTGAGGCGGTCGGCCAGCACATCGACCACGGGTGGATCGAGCAGGGACAGGTGGTGGCCGGGGAGCGGGACCACGGTCAGGTCGGTGCAGTACGCGTCCCAGCCCAGGGCCTCGTCGGTGCGTTCGTAACGGGCGTCCCGGACGGTGTGCGGAGCTGCCTGCGTTGCCCGGTACAGCACTGTCCGGCCCGCGTACGGGCGCGGCGTGTGGCGCTCACCGCTGCGCAGGTCCAGATAGGACGTGCGCTGGTGCTCCAGCACGGCGTCGGGCAGGTCCGCGGCCTGCTCCAGAGCCTTCATCACCCGGTCGATCTGCTGGTGTTCGTCCAGCAGCCCCAGCTCGTCGAAGGGCAGAGGAAGCGACGTGCCGTAGGCCCGCCCGATGTAGTCGGCGAAGTCCTCGAATCGCCTGCGCGCCTCCTCGGCGGGGGACGGTCCGGGGTCGGAAGGGGGAAGCGGGAGGATGGTGTCGATGAGCACGAGGGCGGTGACCTGGCCGCCGTCGAGCGTCAACAGCCGTGCCGTCTCCTGGGCGAGCAGGCCGCCATAGGACCAGCCGCCGACCATCCACGGGCCGGCAGTCGTCTTGCGGATCAGCCGGGCGTACTCCTGGGCGCGCTCGCCCACCGAGGGGAGCAGCGTCAGGCGGTCCAGCCCGTAGCACGGGCGATCGTGACCGAGCCGCCCGGCCAGGGTGCGGTACACGGCGCTGGAGCCGCCCGCCGGGTGCGCCAGGAACAGGGGCGTGCCACTTCCGCCCGGCGACAGGTGCCTGAGGGGCCCCGCCGGCTGGCCTTCCACGGCCGGGCGCAGGCGGTCGGCCAGTGCCTCAACGGTGATGGGCGGCCGGAACACCTTGGCGGGATCCTGTCTCGTACCCGCGTACGCGGTGAGGGCGTCCGCGAAGCGGGTGCGCAGGGACGGGTCGTCATTCAAGGGAAGTTCCTGGCCGACGCCCGGGGCCGGGCCGTCGGAGGCGGCCTGCCAGGCAAGGGCGACGGCGCGTTCCACGGCGTCACGTGGGAGGGCGCGCCCGGCTTCCGTCGCAGGGGCGGCGGCCTCGGGCCGGCGGCCGTCCAGCCAGGCTGCCACCGCCTCGACCGTACCGACGCGCAGCAGGACCGATGGTGGCAGCGCCCGGCCGAACTCGGCTTCCGCGCGCACGCCGATCCGCGCGGCCGTCAGGGAATCGAGCCCGAGTTCGGTCAGCGGCTGCCGGATGTCGATGTGGCCCGGCTCGTGGCCCGTGACGGCGGCGATACAGCGGCGCAGGCGCTCGACGGTGGTGCCCTGGCTGCCCTCGCCGTCGTCACCGGGACGGGGCTGGTCCGTCCCACGGTCGTGGATCCGTGGCGTCTGGAAGGGCTCCGCGGCCGGGGCCGCGCCGATCCAGTGGTGGCGGTGCCGCCAGCGGGGGGCGGGTACGTCGGTGACTCGGCCCGCGGGATGCAGCGCCTGGTGCGGTGTCCGGCAGCCGCCGACCAGGAGCGAGGCGAGCGAGATCCGGAAGGTCAGGGCGTCGTCGGTGCCGCGGCGCAGTGTCGGCACGAGCAACGGGTGTTCCGCACCGGCCGACTCGAGCGTGTCTCTGAGCGCGAGGAGCTGGGTGGGGTGGGCGGAGACTTCGACGAAGACGCGGTGGCCGTCACCGGCCGCAGCCTTGACAGCCTGTTCGAAACGCACAGGCAGCCTGAGGTTGGCGGCCCAGTGGTGGGCGTCGAACGCGGACGGGTCCCACGGCCGGTCGAGCACGGTCGAGTAGACGGGCAGCCGCGGAGGCGCGGGTTGGATCATGGCCAGCTCGCCGGTGAGTTCGTCCAGGAGCGGATCGACCTGCGGTGAGTGGCCGGCCGCCGTCACGTCCAGGAGGCGGGCGACGCCGCCGTCGTCCGTGACACGGCTGACCATCCGTTTCACGTCCCGGACCGTTCCGGTGATGATGCTCTGCCGCGGCGAGGAGTACACGGCGATCCGCAGGCTCGGGTATTCGTTCACCAGGGCGTGCGTGCGTGCGGCTGACAGGTCGACCAGGGCCATCGATCCGCCGGACAGGCCGGCCAGCAACCGGGAGCGGACCGCGATCACGCGTGCCCCGTCCTCGGCGCTGAGCGCTCCGGCCACAACGGCGGCGGCGACCTCGCCCATGGAGTGCCCGATGACCGCGGCGGGTTGGACCCCGTGAGCGCGCCACAGCTCCGCCAGCGCCACCTGGACACCGAACAGCACGGGTTGCACGACGGCCGGTCCGCGCAGCTCGGCGCCGGGCTCCAGGTTCGCCCGCAGGGAGACACCGGCGTGCGCGAGCAGGAGTGGCTCCAGCAGGTCGACCGCGGCCGCGAAGGCGGGTTCCGCGGTCAGGAGCTGGTGGCCCATACCCGGCCACTGGGAACCGTAGCCGGGGAAGACCCACACCGGGCCGCATCCCGTGTGGCTGCGCCCGTCACCGGCGATCACCCCGGGTCCCGTACGGCCCGCGGCCAGCGTGGCCAGGCCCTCGGCAGCCGAGTCGCGGTCCCGGGTGACGACGGCGGCGCGGAAGCGCCCGCGGCCGGTGCGCCCTGCGAGAGTGCGCCCGACATCGGCGAGCCCAACGGCCGCGGGCGGCTGGGCCTTCATCCAGTGCCCCAGTTCGCCGGCGTACTCGCGCACCCGGTCGGGTGAGTCGCCGTCGATCAAGAGCACGGCCGGGGCTGCGGCGCTGTCCGGGAGCGGGTCGGCGGGGACCGGGCGGTACTCCTGCAGCACCACATGGGCGTTGGTGCCACCGAACCCGAACGCGGAGACCCCGGCCGTGGCGGTGCCCGAATAGCGCGGCCATGGTTCGGGAGCGGTGACGACCCGCAGCCGGAGGCTGTCGAAGTCGATCCGCGGGTTGGGTGCGGTGAAGTGCAGGCTCGGCGGGATCTCGTCGTGGGCGAGGGCGAGGACGGTCTTCACCAGGCCGGTGATCCCGGCCGCGGCCTCCAGATGGCCGACGTTGGACTTGACGGAGCCGATGAGCAGCGGCTGGTCCGGGTCCCGGTTGGCACCGAGGACCGCGCCGAGTGCGCCCGCCTCGATGGGGTCGCCAAGCGGGGTGCCCGTGCCGTGTGCCTCGAGGTAGTCCACGGCTTCCGGCGGCACCGGACCGGTCCTGGCATACGCCTGGGTGAGCAGCGCCCGTTGGGCGTCGGGGCTCGGGGCGAGCAGGCCGTTGGAGCGTCCGTCGGAGTTGACCGCGGTGGACCTGATGACGGCGAGTATCCGGTCGCGGTCGCGTTCCGCGTCGGCGAGCCGCTTCAGCACGACCACGGCGCAGCCCTCACCGCGGACCATCCCCGCGGCAGAAGCGTCGAAGGCGCGGCACCTGCCTCCGGGGTCGAGGGCGCCCGCGCGGGAGAAGGCCAGCGTGATCGCTGGGGAGAGCAGCAGGTTCACCCCGGCGGCCAGGGCGGTGTCGCTCTCGCCGCTGGCCAGGCTGCGTACGGCGTGGTGGACGGCCACCAGCGAGGAGGAGCAGGCCGTGTCGATCGCGAGGCTGGGGCCGCGCAGGTCGAGGACGTAGGACAGCCGGTTGGCGGCGATGCTGAGCGCGGCCCCGGGCGGTGTCCAGGCGTCCACGGTGTCCAGCCTGGCCGTGGTGAGCTGCGCGTACTCGTTGCCGCTGATCCCGACGAAGACTCCCGTCGCGGTGCCCGCCAGGGATGCGGCGGGGATCGCGGCGTGGTCGAGGCTCTCCCGGGCGACTTCCAGGACCATCCGCTGCTGGGGGTCCATGGTCTGGGCCTCGTGGGGCGGGATCGCGAAGAACTCGGCGTCGAATCCGGCGATGTCACGGAGGAAGCCGCCGTTCCGGCAGGCCGCCTCAAGGTCCGGTGACCCGGTATCGGCGGACACGAAGGGCTCCCACCGGCCTTCCGGGACGGTCGACACGGCGTCATCGCCGCCGCTGAGCAGCCGCCAGAACGCTTGCGGGCCATCGGCCCCGGGCAGGCGGCATCCGATGCCGACGACCGCGACCGGGCACGCCTCCGCCGGTCGCTCCACCCGCCCGGACGTCCGCGGGACAGGCACCGCATCAGGCGCGCCGGACGCATCGCCGCCGCACAGACGGTCCGTCAGCTCGCCCAGGGTGGGGCTCTCCCACAGCAGCGTGGCGGGCAGGTCGCCGCCGGTGAGCATGCCCAGCTCTCCCGCCAGCGTGACCGCGTCCCGCGAGGTGAGCCCGAGGTCGGCGAACGGCCGGTCGTCGGTGACGTCCTCGGGTCGCAGGCCGTACCACTCGCACAACCGCGCGACCACGGTCTGCCTCACACCTTCTGAGGTGCGCCAGCCGGTCACGTCCAGGCCCCTTCGAGGTAGCGGACGCGGCAGGCGGTCCTGGAGATCTTGCCGCTGGAGGTGCGGGGCACCGCGCCGGGTGGGACGAGCCGCAGGTCCGCGAGCCGCAGCCCGTGGCCGGCCGAGACGGCGGCGCGGGCGGCGGCGGTGATCTGCACGGCGTCCCAGCAGACCGTTCCGGTCCCGCCCGTGCGCTCCGCGACGACCACAAGCCGCTCACCGCCATCGCCTCCCTCGGCCGGGACGGTGAACGCGGCCGTCCGGTGTCGGCCTACCGGCAGCGCCGCTTCGATGCTTGCCTCGATGTCCTGCGGGTAGTGGTTGCGCCCGTCTACGATCACGAGATCCTTGAGCCGGCCCGTGACCAGGAGGGCGCCGTCGTGCACGGCGCCGAGGTCGCCGGTGCGCAGCCATCGACCGTCCTCACCGGGGATGCGCGCCTGGAACGTTTCCTCGGAGGTGTCAGGGCGGTTCTGGTATGCGGCGGCGACGTTCGGTCCCTGCACCCGGATCTCGCCGACTTCACCGTCGGGCAGGGGGGCACCGGTTTCCGGGTCGGCGATGAGGATCCGCTGCCCGGCCGGGGTGCCGCAGGTGACGAAGTGCGCGGCCTGCGGAGTGTCCGAACCGACGGTCACGATCTTGCCTCCGGCGAGGGCGTCGCGGTCGACGGCCACATGGGTGGGCACGCGGTCCGGCCGATCGGCGGAGACGAAGACGGTGGCCTCGGCCAGGCCGTAGGAGGGGCAGTGAGTTTCGGGCCGCAACCCGCTGGGGGCAAACGCCTCGTGGAAGCGTTGCACGGTCTGCCAGCGGACGGGTTCACCTCCGTTGATCAGGCATGTGACCCGGTGCAGCCGCAGCGATGCCGCCTCGCGTGCGCTGACCCGCCTGGCGCAGTAGTCGTAGGCGAAGTCCGGTGCGGCGCTCACTGACCCGGGGTACTGGGCGAGCAACCGGAGCCAGCGGGCCGGCCGGTACAGGAACGCCGACGGATCCATCAGGACGGAGGGGAAGCCTCCCGTCACGGGCGCGGCGACGCTCAGCACGAGCCCCATGTCGTGGAAGAGCGGCAGCCAGCCGACGGCGGTGAGGCGGCCTCTGCCGACGTAGGCGTCGACCGCCTGGCGTGCGTTGGCGACGATGTTGCGGTGGCTGACGACCACTCCTGCGGGCGTCCGTGTCGATCCCGAGGTGTACTGCAGATAGGCGGGCGAGTCGGGGTCGGTCGATGGTGTGCCGGCCGGCGCCTCCCGTTCTGCCGCCCCGGTGGCGTCGCGCCGCCGGTCCACGGCGATCACCACCGCCTCGCGGCAGTACCGGTCGGCGAAGGCCTGGACGGATTGCATGGTGCCCGAGTCCGTGAGCAGGCAGCGCGGCGCGGCGTCGGCGAGGACGGCGGCGAGCCTGCCCTGGTGGCCGAACAGGGCGGGGGTGAACAGCGGGACCGCGACCACGCCCGCGTACAGGCAGCCGAGGAATGCGGCAACGTAGTCGAGTCCCTGCGGCAGCAGCAGGGCGGCGCGGTCGCCGGGACGAGCGGTCCGTGCGATGCGGTCCGCCACCGCGAGGGCGCGAGCACGCAGACGGCTCCAGGTCAGCGACCGGCGGGAACCGGTCATGTCACCGACAGGGAACTCGACGGCGGCCAGAGCCCACTCGGTGCCGCGGTGGGCGGCCCAGTGGTCCAGGTGATCGGTCAGCAGCGGCGCGGGAGGCATGACGGCTCCGTGAGATGTTCGTGGGGGCGTTGGGGGTGGCGCCCGGGCTGGAAGGGCGCGGCAGAGAAGTCAGAGGGGGATGTTGCCGTGCAGCCGTTGCGGGTCCGGGCGGCGCTTGTCACGCACCGCGCGCAGTGCGCGGATGATCCGCGGGCGGGTCTCGTGCGGAGGTATGACCGCGTCGAGGTAGCCGCGCTCGGCCGCGGGGTACGGCGTGGCGACGTCGCGTTCGTAGTCGGCGATCAGTTCCGTGCGCAGCTGTTCCGGATCCTCGGCGTCGGCGAGGGCACGGCGGTGCAGGATGCTCACCGCTCCCTGTGCGCCCATCACGGCGATCCGGGCAGTTGGCCAGGCGAGGTTGACGTCGGCGCCGAGGTGTTTCGATCCCATCACCGCGTAGCCGCCTCCATACGCCTTGCGGACGACGACGGTGATCTTGGGGACGGAGGCTTCGGCGTAGGCGTAGAGCAGCTTGGCGCCGTGGCGGACGATGCCGTTGCGCTCCAGCTGCACCCCGGAGAGGTAACCGGGGACGTCGACGAAGGTGAGCAGCGGGATGCCGAAGGCATCGCAGAAACGGACGAAGCGCGCGGCCTTCTCGGATGCGTCGATGTCCAGGGCTCCGGCCAGGTGCAGGGGCTGGTTGGCGACGATCCCGACGCTCGCGCCCTCCACCCGGCCGAAGCCGCAGACGATGTTGCGCGCGAAGCGCTCGTGGACCTCGAGGAACTCCCCGTCGTCGAGGACCTGATGGACCAGGGCGCACATGTCGTACGCCTGGTTGAGGCAGTCGGGCACGAGGCAGTCCAGGCGCCGGTCCTCGGGGGTGACGGACAGGTCGGCCGGTGCGTGGTAGCGCGGTGGTGATGCGGCGTTGTTGGACGGGAGGTAGGACAGCAGTATCCGGACGTAGTCGAAGGCGTCGTCCTCGTCGGCCGCCAGGTAGTGCGCGTTGCCGTTGACGCTCGCGCTGGTGAGGCCGCCGCCGAGCTCCTCGACGGTGGTCCGCTCCCCCGTCACCGACTTGATGACCTCTGGGCCGGTGACGAACATGTGCGAGATGCCCTCGGCCATGACGGTGAAGTCGGTGAGCGCGGGCGAGTAGGCCGCGCCTCCGGCGCAGGGCCCCAGGATCAGGGAGATCTGTGGGATGACGCCTGAGGCGCGGACGTTGCGGCGGACGAGTTCGGCGTAGTACGCGAGAGCGACGACGCCTTCCTGAATCCGGGCGCCACCGGAGTCGTTGAGCCCGATGACCGGGCATCCGGTCTTGAGCGCGTGGTCCATGGCCTTGAGGACCTTCTCGCCGAACGCCTCTCCCATGCTGCCGCCGAAGACGGTGGCGTCCTGTGCGAACACCACGACCGGCCGCTCGTCGATGGTTCCGTGGCCCACGACGACCCCGTCGCCGTCGCGCCGGTCGGCCGCCATGCCGAAGGAGGTGCAACGGTGCCGGACGAACGCGTCGGTCTCGGTGAACGAACCCTTGTCGAGCAGCCGGGCGATCCGCTCCCGCGCGGTGAGCCTGCCGCGAGCGTGCTGACGCTGCACGGCTGCCTGCGATCCGCCCGTGCCGGCCTGTTCCTGGCGCCTGACCAATTCGCGGCAGTGCTCCGCCGCACTGCGCGCCGGTATTTCACCCGGTTCGGCCGAGGTAAGTCCTGTCATCTATAACGCCTTCTCCGTCTGACATTCCCGGGAATACCGGGGACGGCAAGAATCCACGAAGAAATCTCACCGCCGGAAGTGGGCTCAGTGACGATTCGGCTGGAAGATTCTGTCACCGTGTTGACAATCACGCGATGGCAGGGATCAACCATGCCGGGCAGCGCGCTTCCCGGCAGGGGCCGTCGAGGTCCTGACATTCGCGGAGGCTGCGCACACGGAACTCCGAGCACTCATGCGCGGGAGGATCACCAGTCCCATCCGGCGCCGGACTTGTCGAGTGCCGCGAAGTGCTCCGTGAATGACAAAGAATCCGCCTGCCCTTGTCGCTGTGGAACGAATTGCCGCATGCCCCGGCAATACCCGATCGGAAACGGTTAACTTACCGCTGCGGAAGTCCGCGATACCGGGAGAGGAGCGCGTCATGAGCGGTTCGCGCTCCTGGGCCGTCGTGACAGTGATCGCACTCGGCGGCTTCATCACGACCCTGGACAACACCGTGGTCCATGTGGCCCTGCCCGCGGTCCAGCGTGATCTGGGACTGGCGCTCGACGGGCTGGAGTGGGTCGCCACCAGCTACGTCCTGGCCTTCGGAACGCTCCTGCTGTTCGGCGGCCGACTGGCCGACCTGATCGGGAGGCGCCCCGTCCTGGTCGCCGGGCTCGTCGTCTTCACGGTCGCGTCCGGGCTCGCCGGAGTCGCCCGTAGCGGTGCCGAACTGATCGGCGCCCGCTGCCTGCAGGGCATAGGAGCCGCGCTGGTCATCCCCGCGTCGCTGGCCGTGATCGCCTGCGACCTGCCCGAGCGGCGGCGCACCTCGGCGGTGGGGCTGTGGACGGCCGCGCTCGCTGTCGCCCTGGCGTCCGGGCCAGTGGTCGGCGGTTACCTGACCGATCGCTGGGGCTGGGCCTGGGTTTTTCTGCTCAACCTGCCCTTCGGCGCCGTGGCCGCGCTCCTCGCCCTCGCCGTTCCCGCGGCCGCACCCCGCCACAGGCCCCGGCTGCTGAGCGCGCTCGACCTGCCAGGGGTACTGCTGTCCGGCGCGGCGCTGTACTTCCTGACCCATGGGCTGATCGAGGGCGGAACCCAGGGGTTCGGGTCCGCACCGGTCCTGGCCTCCCTCACCACCGCCGGGATCACCGGCCTGGCGTTCGTTGCCGTGGAGGCCCGCACCTTCCTGCCGCTGATCGACCTCGCGACCTTCCGCAGCCGGTCCTTCAGGGGTGGCATCAGCGCCCAGGTCATGTGGGGCACCGGGGTGAATGGTGTCTTCTTCTACACCGCCCTCTACCTGCAGCGCACCCTTGGCTTCTCGCCGACCGAGGCGGGGCTCGTCTTCCTCCCGCTGGCCGCCGTGCTGCTGGTGGCCACCCCGGTGGCCGAACGCCTGTCCGCGTCGGTGGGCGCGCACCTGGTGATCTCCGTCGGCCTTGCCATGGTCGCGGCGGGGCTGGTGTGCGTATCGGCGACCGGAGCGACCGCCTCGTACGCGGACCTGCAGCCCGGACTGATCCTCATCGGCGCGGGCTCGGGCCTCACCACGCCGCTGACCGTCTGCTCCATCACGGGGGTCCCGGCTGCCCGCTCCGGCACGGCTTCCGGAGTCATCAACGCGGCACGGGAGGTCTCCGGGGTCTTCGGAGTGGTACTCGTCGGTGTCGTGATCACCCGCCGGGAAAGCAGCGCGCTGTGCCACGGCTCGTCACCCGGCGAGGCGTTCCTCGGCGGGTACGAGACGGGGCTGCGCCTGGCCGCCGCCCTGGTGCTGTGCGGAGCCGTCATCACGGCGGTCACCTTGCGCCCGAACGGCCGGCACCGCAGGGCGCAAGCGTGAACGGGACCAGGCAGGGCGGTGGCGTCACCCGTCCGGGTCCTCGCGCAGCAGCCGACGCAGCAGCACCTTCCCGAGCACGTCACGGGGCAGCGGCGCGGCACAGAACTGCACGAGCGTCGGCACCTTGTAGGCGGCGAGCCGCTGCCTGCAGTGAACCTGCAGAGCCTCCGCGGTGAGCACCGCTCCGGCCCGCGGCACCACGCACGCCTTGACAACCTGCCCCAGCTCCGGGTCGGGGGCGGCGACCACCGCCGCCTCCGCCACCGCTCCATGCGCCAGCAACGCCTCCTGCACCTCCGAGGGGTGAACGGAGAAGCCGCTGACCTTGATGACGTCGCGCCTGCGGCCGATGACGGTGACGTACCCGTCGGGGCTCATCACCGCGATCTCACCGGTGAGCAGCCAACCGTCCCGCAGCACCCGCTCGGTGCCCGCCTGGTCTCGCCAGTAGCCCAGGAACACCTGGGGGCCGCGCACCGCCAGCTCTCCCGCCCTTCCAGGCGGCAGCGTACGTGAGGGGTCGTACTCGTCGGCGATGCGCACATCGGTGCCGGGGAGCGGGATACCGACCGTGCCCGCGCGGGCGTTGGCGTTGAACGGATTGCACAGCACCACTGGCGCGGCTTCCGTCAGCCCGTAGCCCTCGACGAGTTCGGCTCCGGTCTCGGTCTGGAAGCGGTCGACGGTCTCGGGCGGCAGCCGCATCACCCCCGAGACGCAGATGCGCAGCGACCTCAGCGCTTCGCGCTCCTCGGCGGGCCGGCCGAGGAGCGCGTCGAAGGCCTGCGGGACCCCGGCCAGGAACGTGGGCTTCCAGCGGCGGGCCGAGCGCAACAGCGACTCGGCGTCGGAATCCGGATGCAGCACCATCCGCGCCCCCGCCAGGACACCGACGTGCAACGCCAGGGTCAGGCCGTACAGGTGGCAGAACGGCAGCACGGCGATCCAGGTCTCCCGGCCATCCCGCAGCTGCGGATACCAGCTGCGGATCTGGTGCGCGTTGGCGACCAGGTTGCGATGGCTCAGCATGACCCCCTTCGGCGCGCCCGTGGTGCCGCCGGTGTACTGCAGGACCGCGATCCGGTTCGCGGGAACGTCTTCGGCACGGCGCCCCGGCGCGGGGCGCGAGCGGAGCAGCCGCGTGTACGGCACGGCGTCCGCGGTACGGGGCCCGGCGAGGCCCAGCCGGGCGCACAGGGCTCTGGAACGGGCCAACGGCATCCGCAGCAGCCATCTCAGCCGCAGCGGCAGCTCATTGGCCAGAGATGCGCTGACGACATGGCGGATCACGCAGTCGGGCCGGACGGCGGCGACTTTCGCGTAGGCGCCGTCGTACACGACGGCCACCACGGCCCCCGAATCCACGAGCTGACGCTGCAGCTCGCTCCTGGTGTACCGGGGATCGACCGGTACCGCCACCGCTCCGAGCCGGAGCGTCCCGTAGTAGGCGGTGACGAACTGCGGGCAGTTCGGCATGATGAGGGCGACCCGGTCACCTGCGCGCACGCCGAGCCCGGCCAGGCCCGCGGCGAACCGCTCGGCCGATCGAGCGAGCGCCCGGTAGCTGGTGCGGCGACCGAAGAACACCAGGGCGGTGCGGCGGCCGAAACGGGCCGCGGCATGGTCGAGCAGCGCGGTGACGGGAATGTTGGGCACCCGGGGACGACGGCGTGTTCCGAGGGGGTAATGGCGGAACCAGGGCCGTTGACGCCCGTTGCCGCCTACCTGCGCCAGGGGGGTACCCGAGTGCTTCGCCGTGTCATGTCCAGCCATCGCCGGCCTTTCTCCGCCCTACTCCAACGGCGGCGCACGACGGCATCCGGTGTCCTGTCGCGCAAGCGCAGAACTCGACCGCCGCCAATCGAGCCGTATCAATCGTTATCTCTGCGAGTTACGTCTGTCGCGAGGGCTTGAGGGAAGCTGCCCCTATGTATCTGATGCGCGCCCCAGGGCCTTGAAGAGGCGGTTGACGCGCAAGGCGAGTTCCATGTCGAATCGCCATTCGGGATCGTGGAGAAGATCCCCGAAGAATTCCTTGAGTTGGCGCATGCGGTAGCGGACGGTCTGGGGGTGGACGCAGAGCCGCTCTGCAACCTCGGGCATGGAACCGCCCGTGGCGAGCCAGGCGAGCAGCGTTTCCGCCAGGCGTTCGTTGACCTGGGGGAAGTCCTCGAGGCATCGCTGGACCAGGATCCGTGCCGCGTCCTCGTTGCTGAGGAGCAGCAGAGTGGACAGATGGTCCTCGCAGTGGATCTGTCGTTCGCCCGGGAAGAGGCCGCGGCGCAGGAGGGACAGTGCATGAAGTGCCATGCGCAGCGAGGAGGGTGCCCTGGCCAGGGGGACGGCGGGGCCGACCGCGAACCCCACATCGTGCAGCCCCCGGCGCAAGGTCTCCATCCGACCGGGACCTTCGGGATCGGGGATCAGCAGGCACGGATCCGGCCGCTCCAGATCCATCAGCACGTCGGGACCCAGGGCGGGGCCGAGGACGTGGTTGGCACTCCATTGCTCGTGGAGTGCGACGCAGGCGACGGTGGTCGGCAGCTTCCACTGCGCCTCACCAGCAAGCTGGTGCAGGCTGCGCGGAGCGGTGACGGCCGGCTCGGCGAGCAGCAGTTCCAGCAGACGGCGACGTCTGCGCTGAACCAGGTCGACCGTGCGGGCGGACAGTTCGGCGTAGGCCTCGACGGAGTGCGCTGAGATCTCCTCGATGTAGGCGAAGATCGCCTCGGCCAGGACGTACAGCTGCTTGGGCGCCACCCCCGCCTCGTGACCGACGCGCGCGAAGCGTCGCCAGGCGACCCGGGCGCCGATGCGGTAGGCCAGCTGCAGCACGTCCAGGCTGCGGCCTTCGAGGTATTCGCCGCGGCCCAGCGACCGGTAGACCTTGATGCCCTGATCACGCGGCGCGGCGGGGTCGCGGAGTTGCTCGACGAACTGGCGCAGTCCCTGCTCGACCCCGAGCCGGATGCCCTCGCCGAACTGCCCCTGGAGGGGCCGGGCGAACTCCGGGACACAGGTACGGATTTCCTCGACGATCTCGTCGGCCAGCGACGGCAGCTCGGGCCGGAGGAACCCGGCAAGATCGGGGCTCAGGGTCGCCGCCGGCGCCGGGGAGGCGGGTGTGGTGAATCGATCGATCATGTCAGCCTCGATAGTCACGTCATGTAGCTGCTGACCGCGCCCTCCCCTCCTCCACCCTTGGCCCATGGGCCGGAATTCGCGTTCGGTGAGGAACGAGATCCGTGGCTTCATGCGAGAGGCTCGCCGCCCGCTGTGAGGAACTGGGTCGCGCGAGTCCGGCAGGTGTGCGGCTTGCAGGCGCCGTTTTGTCGATGGCTTCGGGGAGTTGGGCACCAGGGGTGCCCGGTTTGCTCACCGGGAACGACGAACGGAGTGGGCGGCCCTTCGTCGCCGATGACCCCCGATTTCGGCTGGGGCGGCCCAGAGCCATTCCGGGCCGGCCCCAGCATCGTCTCCGTGTCAGGGCGCGATCGGTGCTCCTGTCACCGGGTAGTGGTCTGAGTAGTCGTTGAACCGGGAGGTTCCGCCGGGCCGGGGCACCGTCCACTCCGGTGAGTGCACGAGCTGGGTGTTGTTCGCCCAGTCGGCGGGTGGGGCGTGCCCGTTGCGGTGCAGTACGTAGTCCAGCTGCTGCCGGGTGCCGAACGGGGAGTCCCGGTCGGCGGTGATGCTGTTGGTTGCCGGGTCGTAGCTGTACCGGTGTCCGGTGAACTGGTCCGGAGCGGCCACGCCGAGGTTCTTGAGCATGGTGGTGTACTCGGGGCCGTAGCGATTCACGTTGAGGTCACCGGTCACGATGACCTGCCGGTCAGCCGGGATCCGCCGTGCGTCGAGGAAGGCGTCCATCTGGCGGAACTGGGAGGCACGGATCGACGCCGCCTGCCCGGGCAAGCAGACCGGGTCGTCCGCCTGCACATGGGTGCCGACCACGTATACCGGCGTGCCCCGAATATCCAGCTCGGTGAAGACGAATCCCTTGTTGGACAGACCGTCGGCCCCGCACGCGCGGCCGTAGATGTACTGGACCCGTTGCCGGATCGGCCACTTGCTCAACACCACGACCCCGCCGTCCTCCGGACGATGCTCCTGGTACTGGCCCGCGGTCTGGTCCCAGCCGCTGCGGCTACGGCCGAGAACCGGAGTGCGGTACGGGTACTGGTCGGCGAGCTTGGCGAGCAGTCGATCCGACGGACCGTCGTCGAACATCTCCTCGAGTACGACGACGTCATGCCCGCGGATGTAGTCCGACGAGGCGATGAGGTCCGCCCGGGTCTCCGTCGCGTAGTCCGCGACCACCTTGGGCAGGAACATCACGTTGTGGGTGAGGACCCGGATCGTGGGAGGTTCGGCGGCGCTGCTGGCTTGAGTGGGAGACACGACGGTCAGTGCGACCGTCGCGCACCCGAGCACGGCGGCGATCCGAACGCGTCCGCGGATGGGGTGGCGGGGCCGGACGCGGCTGCGTGGATTTCGGGATAACGCGGTGCGCATGGCGCTCCTCAGGTCGAGTGGGGGCCGTAGCCTCGGGCGCACGGGACATTCCGCTAGTCGCTAGCGGTGGGAGGGGAATTCGACGACCTGCTGGTAGGTGGGCCGGTTCTGCCAGGAGATCCGGTCGTCGGTGATGCCTCCGAGCGGCCGTTGCACAATGGTGTCGGCGCACCACTGATCACCGGCGGAGCAGCCGCCGTCGTCGCCCGGGTAGACCTGGTTCGCCGGCAGGGCCACGGCCTGTTTGAGGGAGTCCAGCAGCACCGCGTGGCAGGTGCCGAGGTCACCGCCGCCGCAGTACTGACGGGCCAGGCCACCCTTGACCTGCCTCCCGAGCACGCTGCGCAGATCCTTGTCGATGTAGGACCACCAGCCGTGCTCGAACGCGCTTCCGGCATGCGAACCGGTGGGACCGCGGCCCCCGGAGGGCGATTCGTCGGTGGTGAGGTTGGTGGTCAGGGCTTGGTACAGGTTGTCGCCGAGGCCAGGCCGGAACTCGGCCTTGACCAGCAGCGGCCACCAGGCGTCCATGATGCGGATGGCGTCGGAGTCGGCGTAGGTGTGGGAGCCGGGTGAGCTCTCACGGCGCTTGCTCCCGTGATCGTTCCAATCGGTGAGCCGCTGGACGGCGCGGGCCAGTTGCGGATCAGTGATCGGCTTTGTGCGCAGCACCGCGAGGAGCTCCGGCAGCACGTCCTCGCCGCGCAGGTCGGTGACGGCCGCGTCGGCCATCGCCCGGGTGAGGGAAGCGCGGGTGACTCCGCCTTGTTGGACGAGGCGTTTCACTCGGTCATCGAGGAGGTTGCCGCGGTGGACCGAGCCGTTGCCGAACGCGGCCGCGGCGTAGTCGTCGGCCTGCTTGTTGTTCCAGGAGATGTAGTAGTCCTGGTTGACCGACTGCGGGTGCTGCGCGGGTGGGGTGTAGTCGGCGGTGTTGTCGGTGGGATCGAAGTTCCGCCACTCATAGGCGGGTTCGGCCTTGGCCGGCAGCGCTGCGTCAACGTTTGCGGCGCGGACCGGGTTGCTGCCGGAGTTGTAGTAGGCGGTGTCCTTGGAGTCGGCGTAGAACCAGTTGAACGTGTAGTCGATGTGCTGGACGGCGCCTTGGAAACTCGCCGCGTCATGCACATGGGCGGGGTCGTTGAGCATTTGGAAGCCGATGAGCGAGTCGGCCTCGTGCCGGTAGGAGCTGCGCAGGGTGGTGTACGCGACCGGCTTGCCGTTTCGTGTGGCGCGGTACGCCACGATGCCGTAGTCGGTGCGGTAGATCCGCATCCGGTACGAGCCCGCGGCGGTGGAGTCCGCGACCGTCGGCGACCAGGAGTTGCCGTGTTCGAGCTTCTCCATGGGCACGCATTTTCCGTGCGACAGGTAGGAGGTGGAGTCCTTCGTGGGTGTGCCGCCGTTGCGGTCGCACAGTTCCACGGCGTAGGTGTCGGTGACGTCCTGGTTCGCGCTGGTGGCGCTCCAGGCATAGTCCTGGCCCCGGCCGAGCTGGACGTACATGCTCAGGCCGGCGAAGGAAGCGCCGCGAGCGCTGATCCCCGGACCCTGGAGCTCCTGAAGCATCAGCAGCTGGGGGGCGAAGTACCCGGTCTGCGGCCCGAAGACGGCGACCGGGTGCCCGCTCTTGGTATGCCTGCCGGATACGACCAACGCGTTGGACATCCCCTTCCGGGGCGTAGAGAGCAGGTCGGCCGGGAGCACGCCGTCGTCGAACACGCCTCGCAGCGGTTTGAGCTTCGCAGGCGCCTTGACCCGCGTGTGGGCCGGCTTGGGGGACCCGGCGGAACCGGTGCGGTCGTAGACGATCGGCTCGGGGACGACCGAGCCGGGGTCGGGCAGTGCGACGCCCTGTGGTGCGGCGGGCTTGCCCGCGTAGGGGAACGACTGCCCGTCGTGCAGGGTCTGCACGGCCTCGGGGTCGTTGCGTTCACGGAACGACTCCCAGACCTCGGTGCCCTCGGCGACCCCGTACTTGGCCTGCGCCGCCATGAGCGACAGCGCGGCCTGCACCTCACCGCCGCCACCGGAGCCGAACTTCGAGCCCACGACCGAGCCCAGCGCGATCAGGTCGGTCACCTTGAACGGCTCGATGTCCCCAGCGTTGGTGATGGGGTCGACGTGCCCGGTCAGGTCGTACTCGCCGGGGAAGTAACGGCCGGCCTTCGCCTTGCTGATGTAGGCGTTGATGCCGGCCACATAGCTCTGCGTGTCAGCCAGCACCTGCCTGCCGCGCTCGCCGCCTGTTGCCACCATCCGGTCGACCTGCCGCTGGAGGTCTTCCTCGGTGTACGGGGCGACGCGCCAGAACTCCTGCTCCAGGCTCTGGTTGGCCGGAGCGCCGCCGGCGAACGACGTGAGTCGGCCCCGGCCCAGATGCCGGAAGACGTCCATGAGCCACAGCCGGTCCTGCGCCGCGGCATATCCGGCGCCGAACTCGGTGCCCGAGCGGGTGGTTCCCTTGATGTGCGGGACGCCCGTCGCCTTGTCCCGTGTGATGGTGACGTCGGAGCGCGGTTTGTCGACAGAGGCGACCTGGTCCGGCGCCACACCTAAGGCGGCTTTGTTGAAGAACTTGCCGAGGGCGGCGTCGGTGACCGACGGATAGCCGTCGGCCAGGGCCCCGTACCGGCCGAGCTGGTCGTCGGTGTGCGGGGGGCGGGTGCCGAACGCACGGTGCGCGATGATGTCGGCGAGAGTGGCGTTGCCGTTCTCGCCGGGGGGCAGGATGTCGCTGCACTGATCTCCGCAGTAGTCGGTCACGGGAGCGTCGGCGAGGACCTGCGGGGTAGAGGCCGCCGCTATGCCCGTGCTCAGCAAGAGCAACGCCGCGGCCATTCTGGGAATCAGGGAACGAAGTCTCATACCAGAACCTCCTGGGGGGTGCAGAGGACCGTACTTGCTGGCGCACCCCTTGTAAAGGTGAACGCGAATCATGTTTACTTTTGAGGGACAGCCGTTGCCGGACGACGTCCGGTCATCGATCGCAGAAGGGGGTGACCGGCGTAAACTCCCGCCCGGACGCCACCACTTATGACACAGGGGAAAACGATCACCGACCACTTCTCCGCCAGCGGGTTGCGCAAGGCGCCCCGGCAGGCACGCAGCAAGGCGCGCGTCGAAGCGATCCTGACCGCCGCGCGGCAGATCCTGGACACCGGAGGAGTCGAGGCGCTGACGATCCGCCGGGTCGCCGACGAGGCAGGGGTGCCGACAGGAACCGTGTACCAGTTCTTCGAGGACAAGTCCGCCCTGCTGACGGCGGTCGTGCGGCGGTACATGGAGGCGTCCTCCGCAGCGATGACCGCACTGGTGGAGCAGGCGAGCACAGCGCCCTGGCCCGAACTGGTCGACAGCGTCCTCGACGGCTACGTCGAGCTGTATCGCCGCAATCCCGGTTACCTGTCCATCCGGATCGGCCGGCACCTCACCCCCGAACTGCTGGCGACCGACGCCGCCAACAACGACGCGGTCGCGGACGGAGTACGGCACATCCTGGTGGCACGGGAGGGCCTGACCGACAGTCCGGCGCTCGCCACCGCCTGCCGGGCCGGGGTGTACGCCGCCGAAGCACTCCTGCACTTGGCTTTCAGGACGGACCCGGAAGGAGACCCGGCGACACTGGCAGAGGCCAAGCGCATCGTGACGCTCTACCTCACGGACGTCCTCGCCGACCCCCGCTACCGGTCCTGACCTGTCACGCACCTGCTGTTTCCAGGTGCGGACCAGCCGACTCGGGCACGGATCCGGTAAGGGAAACCGGGGAGGCCGGCGATGACAAGCACGAGTCACTCATGCCTGTCGACTGCGGCACCCTCAATCTGCCGACGCCGCGGCCAGAACCTCGTGGTCGCGCACTTCCACTACACGCTCTTCGGCAACGTCGTCTATGCGATGTTCGCGGGATTCCACCCGGCGATTCGGACGGGATGCGGGGAAGCCTCGGCGCGGGACACGCTGCGCGCCGAGCTCGACGGCTCCTCGCCGCCAGATCATGTACACCTCGGGATGGCCGAAGAACCAGAAGAGGTGCTGCCAGAGCCCACCTCACCTTCCTCCTCGTCCAGCACCGGCTGGGCGCCGAGAGATGCCACGCCAGTACGCGGACTACCTCGCCGCCGGCCAGGGACGACCTCGCTGATGATGCCGAAGAACGGCAAGGCCAGAGCGCTGTGCTGACTTGGGGATCACGCGGCGGGGGCGAGGTTGTGCATGTGGGCGACGGCTGGACGGCCAGCCCTGGTCAAAAGGAACGCCATGACCCACAGCCCCGCCCCGGCACACGCTTCGGGAACCAGTCGCAGCACCTCGGCGACCATTCCGCCGAACATCCTGCGCTACCTCGCCCCGGTCGCCGAGGGGTGCGGCGTCGACCTCCAGCCCGAACTGACCCGCGTGGGGCTGGACGAGACCGTGATGCGCTCGGCCGCGCTGCGGGTCTCCTACCGGCAGGGCAGCGCCGTCATCCGCCGCGCGGTGGAGCTCACCGGCGACGCGCACCTGGGCCTGAGGGTTGGTGCGGCGCAGCACCTGACCGCCTGGGGTCTGCTCGGCTTCGCCCAGATGGCCGCCGACACCCTGCGGGACGCCATCGAGACGGGTGTGCGTTTCCAGAACCTGTCAGGGACCATGGTGGTCTGGTCGGCCGGGCCGGAGAACCCCGGCTATGTGCTGCGGGCCGACCTGCCCGACCCCGCCCTCGATCCGCCGGTCGCGGTTTTCCTGGCCGAGGAGGCGTTCGTCAGCGTCGTCACCCTCACACGCCTGAGTGTCGGAGACGATTTCGCCCCGCAGAGCGTCGAGTTCGCCTTCCCCGCCCCGCGCGACACGCGTCCGTTCACCGAGCTGTTCCGCTGCCCGGTCCGTTTCGCCGCCGCGGAGAGCCGCCTGGTGTTCCCCACGGCATGGGCCCGCCGGCCGATGCCGGGCCGTGACCCCGTCACCTACGCCGCGGTCATGGAACTGCTGGAGGAACAGCTGGCATCGCGCCGCGACCAGCAGGACCTGCTGGAGGTGCTGGAGGTCTCGATCGCGCAGAGCCTCCCCGACGTGCCGTCCTTCCTCGAGCAGGCTCGTCGGCACGCCTCCAGCGAGCGCACCCTGCGCCGTCGTCTGGCCGAGTGCGGCACGACGTACGAGGCGGTCGTCGACGGAGTGCGCCGCGAGCGGGTCGAACAGCTGCTGCGCCGACCGGAGCTGACCTTGCGTGACGTGGCCCGGCAGGCCGGTTTCTCCGACATGCGTGCCCTGCGGCGCGCGGTGCACCGCTGGCACGGCGCGACTCCGGCGCAGCTGCGCGGAGAGCCCGGGAATTACCAAGGGCGCGCCCGCACCTGAGCCGGGCGCCCGCCACTCGGTCAGCGGGTGCGGATCCAGGCCGTCTTCTCCCTGGTCCACTTGCGCGAAGGGGTCCGCGGATTTCTCCGCGCCGCCGAACCCGGACTGCTTCCAGCCGCCGAAGGGCGTGGTGATGTCGCCTTCGCCGTAGGCGCTGACCGAGACCACGCCGACCTCGATGCCCCGCTCCAGTCAGATCGCCTGTCGATGTCGCGAGTCCACACGGAGGCGGCGAGCCAGTACTCGGTGGCGTCAACGGAGGTCGCTGGCGAGCGCCGTACCAGTGAGGCACCGCGGCACGCTCCCGCGGCGACTACCCGGACCAGACACCGCTCCGGAACAGGCGGTGCGCCCGCTTGGCCGCCGCCGTTACATCGCCCGCGTTCGCGGCGGGCACCGTCGCGATCAGCTCGCCGGTCGCCGGATTCACGACGCGGAGCTTCTCGCCCGGGTCCATCGAGTCCGTCTTCGTCCCGCTCATGCTTCCTCCGCCAGTTCCCAACGACCGCCGACCTCCTGGGCCAGTCCCCTGCGACGCAGGTCCTCGAGATAGCGGGCCATGCCCCGCTCGCCGCGCTTGCGGAACAGCGGGAAGAGCCTCGGCAGCAGGTTTGGCGCCAGCATCGCGAACCGGACCAGCCGGGACTCGCCGGGCCGGACGTAGGCCTCCAGGCGGGGCTTGTCCAGCAGGCTCACGACCGCCCGGACGACGTCCGCGGGCTGTTGTGGCCGGTCCTGGAACTGCATGGAGTTCCCGCCGTCGACGGCTTCCTGGCGGAGCATCCGGGTGTCGGTCGCTGACGGCAGCACCGAACCGGCCTTCATGCCCTTGCCCCGCAGATCCAGCCCGATGGCGAGCATCGCGCCGCGCAGCCCGAACTTGGACGCCGTGTAGATCGGGCTCTCGCCCAGCGGGAAGATCCCGCCCAGGGACACCGTGGTCACCACGCGCGGGTCACCGGAGGCCCGCAGCAGCGGAATGGCGATCCGCGTGGTGACCAGCGGGGAGAGCAGGTTGAGGTCGATCTCCCGCTCGATGCTCTCCACGCTGCGCACGTCGAAGCGTTCGGCGCTGGTCATGCCGACGTTGTTGACCAGGACGTCGATACGGCCGTGGGTGGCGGCGACGCTGTCGACCATCCGCTCCACACCAGCGCGGTCCAGCAGGTCGCACCCCAGCCCGACGTGCCCACTCCCGGGCAGGCCGGCAGCGGTCCGCTCGGCCCGCACCTTATCGATGTCGACCACGACGAGCCGGGCACCGCCGGAGGCGAACCGGTGACACAGGGCGCTGCCGATGCCGCCGGCGCCGCCCGTCACCACGACGACCTTGTCACGGAGGTCGTACGTCACGGCGTCACCGCCTCCCGGCGCACGGACGTCACCCGAGGCGGCAGACCCTCAGTGCGCCAGCCCATTCCGGCGGCGACCTTGGTCAGGTACTTCACGAACGCGTCGCTGTGGACGTATCCGGTGTGGCGGGGCGAGTCGACGAACTTCAGTCCGCCGGACAGGTCCGGCCGGTCGTTGCGGATCATACGGGCGAAGCGTTCGGCGGTCGGCAGCCCGCGCCGCGCGTCCTGGATGAAGGACGCGATCAACTGTGCCTGCGCATCGAAGAGTCGGTATGCCCCGGCGTCCGTCTCGACGAAACCGACGCCGAACAGGCCCTCGTGCTCACGGGAGAAGGACGACAGGTACAGGTCCGGGTGCTGCTCATCACCGAAGTACTTCTGCGCTGCAGGGACTTTGTGGATGTATCCGGTCGCCAGCAGCATCAGGTCGAAATCGTCGCTGGTGCCGTCGGTGAAGTGCACTGTCCTCCCCTCAGTGCGGGCGATGCCGGGCCTGGCGGTGATGTCCCCGTGCTGCAGGTGGTGTATCAGCATCGAGTTGACGGCGGGGTGGGTCTCGAACAGCTTGTGGTCGGGCTTCTGCAGGCCGAGGCGGCGCGGGTCGCCGTTGACTATCCGCAGGAGTGCGCCGAAGAGCCGCTGCTCCAGCCGTATCGGCAGGTGCGGGCCGCCGGCGGCGATGGTGTCCACGGGCCGGCCGAACAGGTGCTTGGGGATGAACCAGTAACCGCGCCGCATACTGATCACCGCCCGGGCCGCGGACCGGGCCGCGTCGCAGGCGATGTCGAGGCCGGAGTTCCCCGCGCCGACCACCAGCACCCGCTTGCCGCGCAGTTCGTCACTGCTGCGATAGGTGACGGTGTGGCGGATCTCGCCGGTGAAGTCGCCCGGCAGATCGGGGATGTTGGGGTGCCACTGCGCGCCCGTACACATGGCGACCTGCCGGTGCACGCTCTCCTGCCCGTCGGCCCGGGTGACCGTCCAGGTGCCGTCCGGGTTCTTCTCCACGCTGCGGACCTCGGTGCCGAACTCGACCCGCTCCTTCAGCCCGTATGCCTCGGCGAACGACGTCAGGTAGGACAGAATCTGCCGGTGCGACGGATAGTCCGGGAACTGGTCCGGCATCGGATAGCCGCCGAAGCCGGACAGCGTCTTGCTGGATATGAAGTGAGCCGACTCGTACATCGGACTGCCCGGATTCTCGATGTCCCAGAGCCCTCCCGGCCCCGAGTGGCGCTCGATGTGCGTGTACGGCAACTCCCGCTCCGCCAGCGCCCTCGCCACCGCCAGCCCCGCGGGTCCCGCCCCGATCACACACGTGTCGTACTGGGTCTCGCTCACCGGTCCGCCTCCTTTCCTGGCGCCTCACAGGCGTTGCCGGGAACCTATGCACCCGGCGCTCGGCGGGAACTGACCCGCGCGGCCACAGAGGGGACCTCAGCGGCCAGAGGACGGCCGCCATGGCCCGCAAGCTCGACTTGATCGAACGACTTGATCGGTGGACTAACAGCTCATCTCATTTGGCGTTTTCGGTAGTCTCCACGGGTGGGGATCGTGGAGCGCTTGGTGCCGGATGAGTTGTGGGAGCTGTTCCAGCGGGTGGTTCCGCCGGCTCCGGTACGGCCGCAGGGCGGCGGCCGGCCGTCGGCATGGCGATCGGGAAGTGCTGACGGCGATCGTGTTCGTGGCCACGTCAGGCCGTACATGGCAGCAACTGCGGCCGTCCACCGCCAACCGCCACCGCTGGACCATTGCCCGCGAGCTCGCCGCCTGGCTCCTCGACGTCGCCCACCTCGCCGTCGTACCCGGCGAGTTCTTCGGTGCCCCCGACCGTCTACGACTGTGCTTCGCCATCAGCGACACCGCCCTCGAACAAGCAGTCCAGCGATTGCTCCACGCCGTTGGCCCCGCACCTAGCGCCCGACCGCTTCCAGAGGAACTCCGCGCTGTTGACCACCTTGCGCTGGTCCCGGTCCCGGCGCTGCCAGGAACGCGGAAATGATCTTGCCGTCCGTGAGCCGCTGCACGCCCAAAGACGTGGAGCACGCCTCCACCGCACAGAGGCCTCTCCCGTCCTCGTCCACGTCGGTGGCAAGACGCTCTGCCGGAGTCCCGATCGAGTAATCACGCACATGGAGACGGGCGCCGAGCCTGTCGGCCACCAGCACGACGATGCACCGGCCGGTGGCGTGCCTGAGGACATTCGTGACCAACTCGGTCGCCACGAACTGGATGTCATCCAGAAGCCCTTCATGGCCCCAGGCCGCCAGAAGGACGCCGATGACGCGCCGAATCTGGCCCGGCGTGCGCGGAGTCACCCGACCAAGATCCACGGTCTATTCCTCGGCGGCCTCATCAGCGAGTACCACCGAGCAGCCTGAGGGACCAGGAATCACGCCAGGCCACAGGCCGGATCCGGGTTTTGGCACGGTACAGACTCCCCACCAGAGGCGCCTGGCCTGGGCTTTCGCCCGCCAGGCGCCTTCAGCCCGGCCCGCCTCACACGGATCGCCTGCGGAACAGCCTCGGCTGCTGGGAGGCGGGGTCGACGCCTTCCACGGCCGGTTCCGGCTCCTCCTTGGTGAGGTCGTACTCCTCCTCGGTGAGGTGGGTGGCGTCCAGGACCGCCGGGGTGGCGGCGTGCCGCCTCAGGACGGCCGCGATCACCTCCGGGGCCCTGCTACGCTCCTCCCTCGGCGCGTGCCCGAAGTCCACTGTGATCTTCCACGTTCCGCGACTGATGCTGATCGGGTCGGACACGTAGGAGGGGGTCGGGATGTCTCCCGTTGGCAAAGGGGTGGTGCTGCCCACGTCCCAGAGGGCGTCCCAGATGTCGCGGATCGCGGGCGTGAGCCGGTCGTCTGGTGCGTCGGTGGCGATGCTGAAGGTGACGTCGGCGAAGTCGTAGAGCTTGTCCCGCAGGTCCTGGGTAATACGGACGTCTTCGGGCTCATGGGTGTCCGGCATGTTCCACTCCCGCTGGCGGTTACCGGTCTGGGGTTTCTTGAACCGTACTGCGGTCCGGTTACACCGGTACCGGTACGGGGACGCGGATGCCGGGGATGGGGATCAGTGGATCCCGGTTGTGCTGTTGCAGCTCGCGTGCGGCGCGCTTCTCGTCGGCCTTGCTCTTCATGTCGTCGTTCAGCCGGTCGTCGTCCTCGTCCTTGGCCACGTAGATGTGCCCTTCGGAGTTGCCCAGACCCCAGACGTAGACGATCTCCTCGCTCCACGGCCACCGCAGGCCGGTGATGACGTCCACCGAGTCGGCCCAGTCCTGGAGCTCCTTGCCCTTGAACAGCAGCAGGTCCCGGAGCGCGCCGTTGAGCAGGTACCTGTCCAGCTGCTGCTCGACCTCCCAGTAGGTCCCGCTGCCCGTCCACTGCTTGACCTCGAACACGTTCTCCTCGTCGGTCAGGATGTCCATCCGGAACCATTTCGGAGGGTCGTGGCGGGAGCGGGTGCCGACCTCCCAGTCGACGTCCTCGCTGATCGCGCGCCCCATGCCGAAGTCCTCGCCGAGGCCGCGCCAGAAGCCCTGCCGACGGCCGTTGAGTTCGTACAGCGCCAGCGCATGGCCCATGCCCTCCCGCTCGCCGCTGTGCCACATGTCCACCAGCGCGTCGGGGTCGGCGTTCAGTTGCTCCTCGGTGAAGAAGCCTCGGGTGTACAGGCACGCCCTGCCCTGGAAGCACTTGGGGTGGGACTCGATGCCGTTGCCGGGGTTCTGGCACTCGCTGCAGCCGGTCAGCGGCAGCTGGAGCACGCTGCTGACCAGGTCGGCGGCCGCCTGGACGGGGACCGGCCAGGTGCCTTGGGGGTCCGACCGGTTCAGCGGGTCGTTGTGGGCGTACGCGTAGGGGTGGTTGGCCAGCGTCCCTTTGCCGAGGGCCGTCATGGGGTCGCGGGTGGTGAAGCGGCCGAGCGTCGCGTCGTAGTGGCGGGCGCGCAGGTTCAGCAGGGGGCCGAACGCCAGCTCGCCGCGGTAGCCGAACTGCGGTATGCGCGCGCTCAGGTGCGGCTCCGGCAGGATCTGCGCACCCAGGGTGGCACCGAAACTGTCGTAGGTCCCGCTCTGCGCCCACGGCAGCGTCGAGCGCGTCGCGAGCGTCGAACCGTAGGCGTCCCGGGCGAAGTTCACCGAGTCGTACTGCGTGCTGGCGAAGGTGCGCGCGTAGCCGTAGGTGAATCGGGCGGTGGCCAGGTCGCGGCCCAGGGGCGCGGTGTGGCCGGCCTGCGGCACCTGCGTGTCGACCCGCTGGTGGAGGATCTGCGGCAGCGTGTCACCGACGGTCCACTGGTAGCACACCTCGGTGTGCGGCGCGGAGTCGTCACCGGTCCGGCCCCGCCAGCGCGCGAGGTACCCGTCGCCGTTGTAGCGCATCTCGGCCCGCTCGACGGCCCAGGCGCGGCTGGTGACGGTACGGACCGGATGGCCGAACCCGTCGTAGGTGATGCGGTGCTTGATGTCGCCGTCGTCCGCCCGCGTCAGCCGCCCGGCGCCGTCGTAGGTGTAGCCGATGCGCCGCCCCGTGGACTCGATGGCGACCAGCTGGTCGGCGGCGTCGTACAGATAGCGCGTGGCCGCCTGGTCCGTGACCGTCATGGTGCGGTTGCCGGCGATGTCGTAGCCGTAGTGGGTCTGCACCGTCTTCCCGGCGCCGGACCGGTGGGCGGCGACCAGCTGCCCGGCCGGGTCGTACGCGAACTCCCGCACCGTTTCGCCCTCGGCGTGCCGGGTGATCCGGCCCTCGCTGTCCCGGGCCAGGGTGACCTGGGCGGCGGTGACGCCCGCGCGGATCTCGGTGAAGGCCGTGAGCAGGCCGCCGTCGTAGCCGTAGCGGCGCGCCCAGCCGCCGGGGAGCTGCTCGGTGATCAGCCGGCCGTCCGGGTCGACCGCGTAGACGGCCTCCCCGGCCTGGGAGTCGCTCAGCGAGATCAGCTGCCCGTTGAGGTTGTACCGGTAGGCAGCGGACTCGCCGTCCGGGTAGGTGAGTTCGCGCAGCTGTCCGGCCGCGTCGTAGTGCCAGGTGTACGTGTCGTCGCCGGGCCAGGTGGCGGTGGTCAGCCGCCCGGTCGCGTCGTAGGTGTAGTGCGTGGTGCCTGTGGCGTCCGTCATGCCGACGCGGCGGCCCGCCTCGTCGTAGGCGTAGGTCACCTCGTCGCCCTCGTCGGTCCACCGGCGCACCAGCCGACCGGCGTCGTCGTAGGCGAAGTGGATCACGTCTCCCGCGGGGTTGCGGATCGACTCCAGGCGGCCCTGCCGGTTGAAGGTGCGGCGGGTCGTCCGGCCCAGCGGGTCGGTGCTCTTCACCCGCCGTCCGGCCTTGTCGTAGCCGTAGGTGGTGGTGACGCCCTTGGCGTCGGTGACCTTGGTGAGGTGGCCGGCCTTGTCGTAGGCGTAGGTCGTCACGCCGCCGCGCGGGTCGGTGACCTTGGTGATCGCTCCGCGCTTGTTGTACGCGAAGGACGTGGTCGCTCCCGAGGGCGTGATGATCTGGGTGCGCCGCCCGTTGCGGTCGTAGCGGAACCGGGTGATCCAGCCTCGGGGATCGGTGACCGCGACCAGCCGTCCGTTGCGGTAGCTGTACCGGGTCGTGAGCCCCGCCGGGGTGGTCCGGGCGACGACCCGGCCGAGCCCGTCGCGCGCGAAGTGGGTACGCCCGCCCTCGGGGTCGATGACCGTGGCCAGGTGCCCCTTGGTGTCGTAGCGGTACTCGGTGCGGCGCCCCAGGGCGTCGATGGACTCCCTCACGCGCCCCTGGGCGTCCAGGATCTTCTTGCGGCGTGCGCCATCGGGGCTGGTGTAGGTGATCGTGCGCGCCGTGCTGTCGAAGGCCGTTCCCCAGTGCGCCCCCGCGGCGTCGACCCGGTCGATGAGCCGGTCCGCCGCGTCGTAGGAGAAGCGGGTGGTGACCCCTCCGGGCAGGGTCAGCGAGGTCTGGTTTCCCCGGGCGTCGAAGGTCATCGACGTCGTGCCGCCGGGCGCGTGGATCGCGGTTTGGTTGCCGGCCGGGTCGTACTCGAACGTGGTGGCGCCCACGTCGGGCTCGTCCACCCGCACGAGCCGCCCGGCCTGGTCGAACCGCGAGGTGATCCGGACACCGTCCGGCCGCAGCAGCGCCGAGGGGCGGCCCGACTCGTCGTACTCGAACGTGGTGACCAGCTCCTCCCGGTCGGTACGGGAGGCCGGCCGCCCCGCGGTGTCGTACGTGAAGGTGGTGGCGGACCCCTCGGCGTCGGTGTGCCGGAGCAGCCTGCCGGTGGCTGAGTACGCCCGGGTGACCGTGTTGCCGTCGGTGTCGGTCAGCGAGACGGGGCGTGAGGCATTGTCGTACTCGATCGTGGTCGTCTCACCCGTCGGCTCGGCGATCCTGGTCCGGCGCCCGACCCTGTCGTAGTCGTAGCTGGTGCGCTGGCCGTCGGCGCTCACCGCTTCCACCAGATTGCGGCGCTCGTCGTAGCGGTAGCGGGCCGAGTCGCCGTCGGGTCCCGTGCGGGACACCACCAGGCCGCCGCTGATCTCGAAGCGGGTGACCGCCCCGTCCGGACCGGTCACGGTGGCCGGCACGTGGCTGTCACCCTCGTACGCGTACCGGGTCACGTCGCCTGTGGGGCTGGTCAGGCGGACCAGGCGGCGGTGCTCGTCATAGGCGTAGCGGACGGTGGCGCCGCCAGCGGTGGACGAGACGAGGTTCCCGTCGTCGTAGCCGCGTTCGAGGGTGGTGCCCCCGGGCAGGTCGGCGCGGACCAGGCGGCCGTCGGGCCCGTACTCCATGCTGCTGGAGTGGCCCAGTGCGTCGATGGCCTCGACGGCGCGGCAGTCGGCGTTGTGCACGTAGCCGCTCACGGCGCCGGAGGGGGCGTGGGTCACCGTGGTGCGGCCGTGCTCCTCGTCGTAGGCGAAGTCGAGCGCGCCCGCGCCCGCGAGTTCCTGCCGGGCCACCCTGCCCCGCGCGTCGTAATTATTGACCACCGCGACGACCTCGTCCGCGTCGGTGACGCGTGTGATGCGGTGGTCGGCGTCGGACTCGTAGCGGGTGGTGACCCCACCCGGGGCCGTGGCCTCACGCAGCGCACCGCCGTCGTAGGCATAGTTCACCGACCGGCCGTCGTCACTGGTCACTTCGACGACGTGGCCGCTGTCGTCGTACGCCAGGGCCAGCCACTGTCCGGTGGAGTGCTCCACTCGCGCGAGCCGGTCGTTCTCATAGCTCAAGGTGACCGTGCGGCCATCGTCCACCAGCTCCACGAGGCGTCCTGACGCGTCGAACGTCCAGGTCTCCCCATGGAAGAAACGCAAGCCGAACCGGCCGCCCTCCGCCGCGACCAGGTCGGCGTCGATGTCCTGCGGGCGGTCGAATGAGCCGTCCGCACGCCGGTGAAACGTGAGCACCCGCCCGTTCACATCGTGGAAGCGGACCGTGTCCGGCCCGGTGAACTCAAGGCGGGCGCCGTGGGAGTGGGTCCACCCGGGTCCGAGAGCGCCCTCGCCGCCCTCGTCCGTCTTGCGGGAGTTGTACGTCCGGCGCCAGCTCAGTAAGGCGTCCGACATTGGTAAGTCGATTTCGGACCGCACGAAGTTGCCTATGGCGGTGTGCACGCGATGTCCGGCGTACGCATACCCGGGCAGGTCACCGAAGATCTCGTGCTCGGGCCTGGTGTAGATCGTCATGGGGTGGCACCTTTCGCCGTGGGGAGGCCCCGCGGGCAGGCGGGACCAAAACGCCCATTTGCACTGATCGCCCGGCCAGCATAGTGACCGCACTCTCAGTCTCAACACCCGCCATATTGGCGGGATTTGGCCGCACTGTGACGGGTACCAGGAGCGGTGGAGGTCATCCCGACCACGATCATTGGACTTCTTCTTCTCGATCCGCTCCGCCGACCGCGCCGACCCGGGCACCGGCTTATGCAACCCGTCCGCACCGTGCCGGGATGTTGACTGGGGAACCCGCGCGAGGTCCCTCCCCTCGTAGCGTGGAGTCCGTCCCCTGGAGATTTCGGAGTCCTGGTCTCCAAGTGGCGCGACAGGCCCACATCGCCCGCGAGATCCATCGCGGACAGTGGGCCCACGCGATCACGCGGATCTTCACCGGCTCGGGCGCCAGCTACGGCTCCTCGAAGATCTGGATCACGCTGGTGCGGGAGGGCTCGTGCGTCTCGGTGAAAACGGTCGCCAAGCTCACGGCCGAACTCGGTCTGGTCGCGCGGAAGGTCCGCTGCCGGCGCGGGGCTGCTCCGGCCAGGCAAGCGCCCCGCGGCCCTGGACTTGGTCCGCCGCGGCTTCACCGCGGACGCACCGGACCAGGTGTGGTGCGGCGACCCGACCCCCAGATCACCACCGGCGAGGGGCTGTGAGAAGCAGGATTGCAAGGTTCAGGCGAGCGGGCGGAACGTAGCGGACGATCCCCGGTTAGCAAAACCGGGGATCCGGCGCACCATTGGATATCCACCGCCAGTCCCTGACCGCTACGTCGAGAGGCAGCACTACGAGCCCAGCCCACAACCTCATACAGCACCGGCTCCTCTGGCTGGCGCGACCGCGCCGGACGGCCGCCGACTACGCGGCGACATAGCTGAGGCGGAACAGGTCGGATACCGAGCATCAGCCAACGTGCCAGTCCACAAACCCTCCTAACGAGGCATCTGGGTGCGGGGGGACTCGGGTCCGCTCGCACAGCTACAGGGGGCGTGGAATCTTGTCCCTGCTTCTGCTGGTTCGGGTGACGCCTCGAGCCGAGGTCTTGTGACCGAGTGACAAGGGGTAAGGCCAAGAAAGCGAAGAGTAACCAGCGAGCAGGCAAGCGGGGGAGAGCCGTGACAACCACCTCTCATCGGTCCTTCGGGGAGACTCTGCCCTCGTTGAAGAAGCTGCGGGGGTTGAAGGAAGCCCAAGAGCTTGTCGGGCTCGCTGCCGTGATCCGTGGCTTTCTCGTCGTAAGGGTCACCGCCACCGATGGGTGCTTCGGGCCGAACCTCGGTGTCGTGGAGCTGACGATCGCTGCCGAATCTCCGCACGAATGGATCGAACAGCCACGCGTCCACAGCCACGGCCCTGCCTTACGCGGACGGGCTCGCCAAGGCCCTCGGGCGGCACCGTGCCAAGGCCCGAGGCCGTCGCGGCCCCCTTGCCGCTGTCGTCGGCGACGGGGCGCTGACCGGGGGCATGGTGTGGGAGGCGTTTGAACAACATCGGCGCTTCGAACCGCAGGGTGATCCCGTACTGAACGACAACGGCCGCTCCACGCAGCATCCCGGACGAGTACCAGCCCGGCCTGAACGTCCGTTTCATGGGCATCAACGATCAGGCCGTCATGCGCTACTTCGTCACCACCTACCACAGCACCGCCATCCTCGTGCCCTACGCAATGGGACTGCTGGAGAACATCGAGATTGCGAGGTATGACACGTGATTCCCGCCGTGCTGCATCCGATTCCCGTCCCAGTTCAAGCCCCGCACACATCGGGTGTCCTGGGAGCATCCGCCCTTACTCCCATGGGCGCCACCAGGGGCACCGAGCAGTTGTACTGCCCCCCGCCAGTCCGTGATGATCCGGTGCTGGCGGACGAGATCAACCGGCGCATCCTGGTCTGGATGGACGAAGTGGGGCTCGGCGCCGAGCAGCACTACGAAGGTGTGCTGGCCCACGACCCCGGACGGGGCACTGTCCTGTGCCATCCGGGCTGCGACGACATCGAGCGGCTGATGGGCCCCGCGAAAATGGTCGTCGCCGAGACAGCGGTCGACGACTACTTCTGCGAAACCAACAGGTACCGGGACCGGGCGGATCAGAGCATCGGGCCCAACCTGTCCCTGGCTCAGTCCGCCATTGACCCGCCCCGCCTCACCGAGGAACTCCAGGCCGCGTGGGAGAAGTACCGCGACAGCCAGCCGGTCATCAAAGCTCAGCATCAGGCCATGAACCACCTCGCCCACTACGCTACGCCGGCCCAGCTCAAACGCGCCCAGCACGATATCGCGCAGCTCTACCTCGGATATCAGGCCGAGAATGGGTGGCGTATCGCTGGCCAACTGCCGCCCGTATGGCAGTATCTCGCCAACCGGCAGATGAACTCTTTCCGGCCCTGCCTGACCCTCACCGATAGTGTCGACGGCTACGAGATTCCCCCACAGCTGTACGCGCACCCTCTCGTTCAGGACGCCACCGCCACAGCGGCCCTGGCCACCACCCTGGTCAACGACTTGTACTCCACGCTGCGTGAGATCCGCGGAGACGGCCTTCCGTTCAACCTTCCCTGTGTCATCGCTACCGACGAACGCCTCCCCCTCGCCGAGGCGTTCCGCAAAGCCGTCCGGATCCACAACGACCTCATGCACGCCTTCGAAGAATCCGCAGCGGAAGCCATGACCGCTGTGCCCGAGCCCGCCGTCGTCCGCTACCTGACCGGCGTGTGGAACTGGACGGGCGGGAACCGGGAATGGCACGCCACCAGCACACGCCACCAGGTCACCGACACCCGAGGAACGTCAGCATGAGCACGCACAGGCAAGCGCACATCCCCGCTCAGATGACGAACCCGATCATCGGGACCGGTTACCAAGAATCGGTCGCCACCTACTGGAACAAGGAACGAAACCCGGTCAACCTCCGGCTCGGAGAGATCGACGAGCTCTTCCACCACCACTACGGCATCGGCGACGTCGACTGGTCCGTTCTCGAGGGTGACCCGGACACGATCGAACAGCGGACGATCGCGGAAATGCACCGGCTCGAGACCGCGCAGGCAAACTTCCTCCTCGACCGGTTCAGCGACATCAAGCCCCATCACAGGGTGCTGGACGCGGGCTGCGGGCGGGGCGGGTCGTCGATCATGGCTCACGAGCGGTTCGGCTGCGAGGTGGACGGCATCACCATCTCCCGCCGCCAGGCCGACTTCGCCACCCAGCAGGCTGCCAGGCGCGGAATCTCGGACAAGGTCAGGTTCCACCTGAAGAACATGCTTGACACCGGGTTCCCGTCGGGCACCTACCAAGCGATCTGGAACAACGAGTCCACGATGTACTGCGACCTGTTCGACCTGTTCGCCGAGCATGCCCGTCAATTGTGCCGCAACGGCCGGTACGTGACGATCACCGGCTGCTACGACGACACCTACGGACTGCCGTCCAAGGCCGTTTCTACCATCAACGCGCACTACATCTGCGACATTCATCCCCGGTCCATGTACTTCAAGGCGATGGCGGCCAACCGGCTGGTGCCGGTTGAGGTCGTGGACCTCACTCAGGCGACGATCCCTTACTGGAAGCTGCGGAAGAAGTCCAGCGTGGCCACGGGCATCGAGGACGTATTCCTCGAGGCCTACACGGGCGGCAGCTTCCAATACATGCTGATCGCCGCCGACCGGGTGTAGGCCGATGATGGGTGGGCCGGGCTCACGCGTGGTCGGCCGTGCGCGTGGTGGAGTCTCGGCAGCGCCTGACTGGTTGTCATTGGCCATCTTCGGCCGCTGCAGAGCGACCTCGACGGTCTACAGAGGACACCTCCGGGACAGAGATGAGCGCCGCTTGAGGAGTTCGGGTGAGCGCCTTGGCTCATGTACAGCTGAGCCGTCGTCTCTGGTCCAGGGGGGAGCGCCACTGCCGCCCCCGTTTATCACAGGCACAGCACGCTGGCTCCCAGGTCCGCCAGAGTTCGAGTTCGCCCAAGTCGTCCTCGATGTCTCACAGCCTGATGGGACGCGCGAAGCACGGGTGGCGACGCGCACTTGATCATCATCAAGTGCGCAGAAGCCGCACTCGCGGCCGGGATGCGCTGCATCGCGATCCCGTACATCGCCGCACAGGCCGACGACCCAGCGTGCGCCACAGAGGGGCTGCTGCTACGCGACAGCCGGGACGCGTTCACGGCCCAGGACGCGTGGGTGACTGGCGGACTCGGCTCCGCATTCCTGACCGCCCGAGGGGGTCTGAGCTGCACTCGGCCACCCATAGGCTTGGACTTCAGCGGCCATGAGCAGGCAAGGCCGACCACGGCTTCTCGGACTCCGCGACACCTTGGGGTTCCAAGTCGTCCTGCACGGCGACGCCCCCCGCCTTCATGGTCTCGCAGCCGAGCCGGGGCACGCCGCCGCTCGGGAGCGCGCCGCGCCCTCCTCCCCCCCATGCACGTCATGGTGAATGGGCGTCCCCGAACCGGTCAGCGGAACCCCCGTTCCGCCCCGGCGCGCCGCGACGATCTCCGCCGCGATGGACAGCGCGGTCTCCTCGGGGGTGCGGGCGCCGAGGTCGAGGCCGATCGGGGAGCGCAGGCGGGCCAACTGGCGGTCTATGACGCCCGCTTCACGCAGGCGCCGGATGCGGTCCTCGTGTGTGCGCCGCGAGCCCATCGCGCCGACATACGCGACAGGCAGCCGCAGGGCCGTCTCCAGCAGAGGTACGTCGAACTTGGCGTCATGGGTGAGCACGCACAGGACGGTTCGTTCGTCGGTCTCGGTGCGCCGCAGGTAGCGGTGCGGCCAGTCGACCACGAGATCATCGGCCTCGGGGAAGCGGACGCGGGTGGCGAAGACCGGCCGGGCGTCGCACACGGTCACGTGGTAGCCGAGGAACTTGCCCGTCCGTACGAGCGCTGTCGCGAAGTCCACGGCGCCGAAGACGATCATCCGGGGCGGGGGCACCCTCGACTCCACGAACAGCGTCACGCCGCCCGGACAGCGCGACCCGTCCTCCGCGATCTCGACGGTGCCGGTGCGGCCGGTGTCCAGCATCGCGCGGGCCTCCGCCGCCGCCGTCCAGCCCAGTTCCGGATGTCCGTCGAGGCTGCCCTCGTACGATCCGTCGGGGTGGACGAGCAGCGCCCTGCCGAGCAGTTCGCCCGGGCCCCGGGCCACCCGGGCGAGTGCCGCCGCCTCTCCCCGGTCCGCGGCCGACACCCCAGCCCGGAACACCGGCGCGTCCGCGCGCACCGGCGTGACCAGGATTTCGATGACGCCTCCGCAGGTGAGTCCCACCGCGAAGGCGTCCTCGTCGCTGTATCCGAACCGTTCGCGTACCGTCCGGCCGTCCTGGAGCGCCTGGACGCACAGGTCGTACACCGCCCCTTCCACGCAACCGCCGGAGACGGAACCGATGGCGGTGCCGTGACGGTCGACGGCAAGGGCGGCGCCGGGACCGCGCGGCGCGCTGCCGACCACCGCCACGACGGTGGCGACGGCGAAGTCCCGGCCTTCCTCGAACCAGCGGTTCAACTCCTCGGCGATGTCAAGCACTCCGGGTTCCCTCCGCCGCACGGCCCCGGGCTTCGTCCGCCGCCCGCAGGACGCGGTCAGGACGGATCGGTAGGTCCCGGTGGCGTACGCCGGTCGCGTGCCACACCGCGTTGGCGATCGCGGCGGCGACACCCACGATGCCGATCTCGCCGATGCCCTTGATCCCGACCGGGTCGTCCGGGTCGGGGTCGTCCACCCAGTCCGCCTCGATGAGCGGCACGTCGGCGTGCGCGGCGAAGTGATAGCCGGCGAGGTCGGCGCCGACGTGGCCGCCGGAGGCCTGGTCCCGGGTCGCTTCCTCGTGGAGGGCCATGGACAGCCCCCAGGTCATTCCGCCGATGAACTGGCTACGGGCGGTGAGCGGGTTGACGATGGTGCCCGCGGCGTAGATGCCGAGCAGCCGTCGCACGCGCACCTCACCGGTGGTGACATCCACCGCGACCTCGGCGAACTGTGCTCCGAAGGCGTAGCGTTCCTTCTTCGCGAGGGCGCCGATGGCCCCGGTGGTGTCCGACCGGGCGGTGATCCCCTCCGGCGGAATGCCGCCTGTCAGGGCCAGTCGCTCCCGCAGTTCGTCCGCCGCGACCTTCACTGCCCACGCCCAGGAGCGCATGCCCATCGAGCCGCCGGCGAACATCGCCGGGCCGAGATCGCTGTCCGCGATGCGCATACGGATGCGGTCCGGATCCACCTCCAGCGCGTCCGCGGCGACCAGGGCGATCGCGGTCCGTGCCCCGGTCCCGATGTCCGCCGCGTTGATCCGCACAGTGAAGGTTCCGTCCTGCTCCGCGGTCACGGCCGCCGTGGACGGGCCGGCTCCCGAGGGGAAGCCGGCCGCGGCCGTTCCGGTCCCGAGCAGCCAACGCCCGTCACGGCGCAGGCCGGGACGCGGGTCCCTCTCCGCCCAGCCGAACCTGCGGGCGCCCTCCTCGAAGCAGGCGAGCACCTTGCGGCTGCTGAACGGCAGCCCGGACACGGGAGCCGTCTCGGGTTCGTTGCGCGCCCGCAGCGCGATCGGGTCCGTGCCGCACTTCTCGGCCAGTTCGTCGAGGGCGGATTCGACGGCGAAGGATCCCGGTGCCTCGCCCGGTGCGCGCATCCAAGCCGGGGTCGGCACGTCGAGCCGTACGAGGCGGTGAACGGTGTGATGCGCGTCGGCGTCGTACATGACGCGCCCCGGCATGGCGCTCGGCTCGACGAATTCATGCACGGTCGACGTAAGACTCAGCGACTGGTGGTCGAAGGCGCGCAGCCGGCCGTCGGCGTCGGCGCCGAGCCTGATCCGCTGCGCCGTGGGGCTGCGGAAACCGACGAGGGAGAACATCTGACGGCGAGTCAGTACGACCCGGACCGGGCGGTGGAGGACGGTCGTGGCCATCACGGCGGCCACTTGGTGCGGGTTCACTCCCTTCGATCCGAAGCCGCCGCCGACGTGTTCGGACCGCACCCGTACGGAGGCCGGATCGAGGGAGAAGAGCTTCGCGAGTTCGCTCGCCACCCAGGTGCCGCCCTGATTGGAGTCGACGATGTCGAGCCGGCCGGCGTCCCAGCGAGCCGTCGCTGCATGCGGCTCCATCGCGTTGTGGTGCTCCTCCGGCGTGGTGTACTGCTCGTCCACGACGACGGCGGAGGTGCCGAGTTGGGCCGCTACGTCCCCCTTCTCCGTTTCGGCCTGGCCCATCGGGGTGTTCTCCGGCGTGTATGCACCGGGACGTCCGGCGAAGAACGCGACGTCGTGCGGCTCCTGGTCGTATCGCACCACCAACGCCTCGGCGGCCTCCCTGGCCTGCTCGGGCGTCTCGGCCACGACCAACGCCACCGGCCAGCCCACGAAGGGCACACGGTCGTGCTGGAAGATCCCGAGGACCGGGTTCGGCCGGCCCAGCATGCCCACATAGTCGGTGTCGACGCGCGGCGCGTTCCCGTGGTGCAGCACGGTGAGGACGCCGGGCATGGCCAGGACAGGGGCGTCCTCCACGGAGCGGATACGGCCACGGGCCACGGTCGACAGCACCAGCCAGCCGTGGGCGAGTTCGGCGAAGGGTATCTCTGCGGCGTAGCGGGCCGCCCCGGTGACCTTGTCACGGCCCTCCACGCGGGTGTGGGCGGAGCCGACGGCTCCCGTCACGGCGGCGGTTTCGGTCGTCGTGGTCGGCGTCGTCATCGGGTCGCCTCCTCAGCGAGTTCGGTCAGCACGGCCACGACGAGGTTGCGCATCAACGTCATCTTGTATCCGTTCCGGGGAAGCGCCTCGGCGGCCGCCAGTTCGGCATCCGCCGCGGCGGCGAACGCCTCCGCGCTCGCCGGGCCGCCGATCAGCACCCGCTCGGCCGCACGGGCCCGCCACGGCCGGGACGCGACCGCCCCGAACGCGAGGCGCACTTCGCGTACGACATCGTCCTGGACCTCGAGCGCGGCGGCGATCGAGCCGATCGCGAACGCGTACGAGGCGCGCTCACGCACCTTCCGGTACCGCGAGTGGGCGGCGACCGGGGCCGGCGGCAGCGTGACGCCGGTGATCAGCGCGCCGGGCGGAAGGTCGGTCTCGATGTGCGGGGTGTCGCCCACGGGCCGATAGAACTGGCGAAGCGGCAACTCGCCCGGTCCGTCCGCCGTTTCGTACGAGATGACGGCGTCGAAAGCGGCGAGGGCGACCGCCATGTCCGAGGGATGGGTGGCGACGCAGTGCTCGGAGGCGCCGAGGATCGCGTGGTTGCGGTGCTCGCCCGTGAGGGCGGGGCAACCGCTGCCGGGGACGCGCTTGTTGCACGGTTTGCTGAGGTCGGTGAAGTAGCCGCAGCGGGTCCGCTGGAGCAGATTCCCGCCGACCGTGGCCATGTTGCGCAGCTGTCCTGAGGCGCCGGCCAGGACGGCCTGCGCCAACGCAGGGTAGTGACGCCGGACTTCGGGGTGGGCCGCGAGATCGCTGTTGGTGACGGTCGCGCCGATGCGCAGACCGCCGTCATGAGTGAACTCAACTTCGTCGAGGGGGAGTTCGCGTACGTCGATGAGCAGCGCAGGCCTTTCCACGCCGGCCTTCATCAGGTCGACAAGATTGGTGCCGCCGCCGAGGAAGCGTGCGTCGGGGACGCCGCCGAGCAGGGCGACCGCTCCGGAGATGTCGAGGACGCGTTCGTAGCCGAATTCCCTCATGCCACCGCCTCCTTGACCTCGGCCTCGGCCACCTCTGCGGCCCGCGCGATCGCCTGCACGATCGACACATAGGCGCCACAGCGGCACAGGTTGCCGCTCATCCGCTCGCGGATCTCTTCGGCAGTGAGCGCAGGCACTCCCGCTTCGGGCCGGACATCGTTGGTCACGGCGCTCGGCCAGCCCGCCGCGTGTTCCTCGATCACCGCGAGGGCCGAACAGATCTGGCCCGGTGTGCAGTAACCGCACTGATAGCCGTCGAGGTCGAGAAAGGCCTGCTGCACCGGATGCAGCCGCTCACCGTCGGCCACGCCTTCGATGGTGGTGATCGCGCGCCCCTCGGCCGCGACCGCGAGCTGCAGGCAGGAAACGGCCCGGCGCCCATCGAGCAGCACCGTACAGGCGCCGCATTGGCCCTGGTCACAGCCCTTCTTGGTACCGGTCAGATCAAGATGCTCGCGCAGGGCGTCGAGCAGGGTGGTGCGATGGTCGACGGGCAGCGTGTACTTCTCGCCATTGATGTGCAGGGTGATGGCACTGGACGTCGATGGGGCCATGATCAGCCTTCTTTCGCGTTGCTGATGCGCGTCGAACGAGACGATCCCGGCAGAGGTCCGGGGAGGGAGAGGGGAATGCAGGTCAATGACCCAGAGACGATGGGCACCGGTCAGCCACACTGGCCGAATCTGCCGCTATGGTGGACCCAACCGGACAGCTGTCCGGTGGACATCGAACTTACCGGACAACTGTCCGGTTAGCAAGGTCGGGCTCTGCTGTGATTCCGGGAGGAGGACGAGTGCAGGAAGAGAAGAGCGCGATCCTGCGCTCGGACGCGCAACGGAATCGCGAACGCATCCTGGAAGTCGCGCTGGCCGAGCTGACGCGGGCTGCGGACGCCCCGCTGAGCGCGATCGCGAAGAAGGCGGGCGTCGGGCAGGGGACGTTCTACCGCAACTTCCCCAACCGCGAGGCCCTCGTCCTGGAGGTCTACCGCTACGAGATGCAGCAGGTCGCCGACACCGCTGCCCAGCTGCTCCAAACCCGCGCACCTGACCAGGCCCTGAGGGAGTGGATGGACCGCCTGGCCCAGTACGCCATGGCCAAGGCCGGCTTGGCCGACGCGCTGTGCAAGACCACAAGCAAACACGGCAGCCTGGCCCACCTGGGTCACGGCCCGGTGACCCAGGCGGTCACGCTCCTGCTGAACGCGAACCATGAGGCCGGCACCATCCGCCCGGGGCTGACCCCCGACGACTTCGTGCTCGCCATCGCCGGGCTCTGGCAAATCGACCCGCACAGCGACTGGCAGCCGCGTGCGACGCGACTGCTGGACCTCGTGATGGACGGGCTGCGGGCGGGCGCGTCCAGAGCGGCCGGACCTGCGGCGAATGCGTCCGAGGCGGACGGGCCCCAAGCGGATGGCCCTGATACGGGCGGACCTGGGCCCGGAGGGACCTAGAGCCCCGTCCAATTCGATCCCACTCGACATGCGCGGCTTCGACCGCGCAGGCCAGGGTCTGCGCGCCGAGCCGCCCGCCGCACCGCCGCCTATGCGCTGCGGACCGGGCCGGCGGCCCTCGTGGTCGAGGTCTACCTGGAGAGCGGCTGTTGTCCCTACGGCCACGGGCTGCTCCGCCCCGGCGTGGCGTTGTGCCATGTGCCGGACGCAGGCCGATGCCCTGGCCTCGGACCCGAGCGCCCTTGTCGCGCCTCGGCACGGGTAACGCGACGACACCCGCCGCCACCGGCCCAACTGGCCGCTCACCGACATCGGTCCCACCGTCAGGACCTGCCGTCGACTACCGGCTCAGCGGCGTTTCACGGAGCCGCGGACGAAGGCGGCCTGGCCCGCATGCTGCAAACCGTCCGCGATGACACTCACCAGCCGCACCCCCAGGGTCACCGGTGGGTCCCAGGACTCGTCCACGATCCTGTTCAGCCCATTGGCGCTCAGCCCGGTGACGAAACCCATGGTCTGCCCATGGACGGCGTCGAAGTAGCCCAACAGCAACTCGGACGACTCGACCTGCACCGCGGCGACCTGCTTGCTGGAGTGACCGAAGCCGGTCGCCTCGGGAGGAAGGGGGAGACCGAAACGGCTGACCCAGTCCTGAGAGAGCCACACCTGTTCCTGGCCCGAGGCGTCGGCCACGTGATCGTCCTGAATCCGCGAGAGGTGCCACACGAGCCAGGCGATGGAGTTGGCCCGGGGCTCGAGACGGGCATGGAGATCCTTCACCGTGAGCCCCTCGGCCGTCTCGTGCACCACCTCGTGGATGCGTCCGAAAGCGTCCGCGAGCACATCTGATGCCTTCATACTCCGAGTAAATGCGCGGCGTTCCAACAATTGTGAGCCGACACGGTTCCGGGGAGCGCGGTCACCCAAGCGCGCCGTCGGCGCGGAGCTCCTCCGTCATCCGGACTGGATTCGTGAGCAGCTCGTTGAGCAGCACCGTCCCGGCTCCCGCCGACAGAACGGCCGGGCCAGCATGGGAGTCGACGTGAAGGATCAAACGCGATTGCGACAAGCGTCAATTCCGCCAGGGATGGCTGCGCCGCCCGCGGGCGGCCTGTGGCGGGGGGCCAGCCCCGTGTCCGGGCACACTTCGCGCGGGCTGACGGCCTTCCCCGGCCCCGAGCGGCGGCGGGTGACGAACACCGGACGCGCGCACGTGTCACCACGACAAGGGGGCATCGCGAACGCCCCACGTCATCAGCCGACTTCAGCGGTCGGCCGCACCGGCGGAGGTCCATGTACGGGCATAGTTTTCAGACTCGTCCTATCGATTTTCGGACGGAGCCGCAGGCCGACGTTTCACCACACACGACCTTGGCCAGCTATTGCCCCACTAGTCCCGGTTCATTGCTTCGTATGGCTGAGTACACCGCTCACATTCAGGACCTCATGGCACCCCTGCGCCCGGCGCCCGGTAGCTGGTGTGCCCGGCTTCTCGCAGGTCACCTCGATGGTCACGGTGTCATTCTCGGAGATCTTGATAGGGGTGACCCAGTGGTAGTCCTGGTTACGGAAGGTCTCCAGCGCAATCGTAGTGATCTTGCGGTCGCCGAACGTGATGGTCATCACGCCCTCGTCGCCCTGGAAGTTCGCCACAACGATATCCGTGACCCCGAAGACCCTGCCCTTGGGCACCCGGTAGGTACCGGTCTTGGTCTCACCACCGGACGACTTCACATCGATGGTCTCCGAGCTCTGGGGGCCGTCGCCCCCGGCCGACCCGGGAGTATCCGGGCCCGATCCGGACTGCCCCTCTTCCTCCTTGCCACCGGGGCCCTTGCCTCCGGGCTTGGCGTCGTCCGAACCACCGGGACCGGTGCCCGGGTCCTTCCCGCCCTGCTCCCCATCCGGCACGGGGCGCTTCTGGACGGTCTCGGTGGCCGCTTCCTTGGCGGCACTGCGCACCGCGGGGCGGACCAGTGCGAACCAGGCGAGCAACAGCGCGAGCAGCGCCGCGAGCAGCGCGAGCAGCCACTTCGGAAAGATCGGGATCTGGACGAACTCCGCGTCCAGCGGGGCCCGGACGGTGCTCGCTTCCTGCGGTGTCTCCTCCCGGTCACCGGATTCGCGGGTGTCCACGGTGAACGGCCACACCACCTGGGCACCGAACCACACGGGCTTGCCCGTGCGGACCCGCAGCCCGACCTCCACCGACTCACCTGGCTCCAGCTTCGGCTCCGCCGGGGTGAAGGCGAACCCCAGCTCCTCGCCCGCCTGACCGGGGGTGAACCCCACCTGCACCGGTGTGTTGCCCTGGTTGCGCACCGCCAGCTGGTAGCGGCCGCGCAGCCAGCCGCGCCGACGGTGCGGGGCGATCTCGGTCTGGAGCTCGTGGAACTCCTCGATGTGCACGGTGGTTTCGGGAACCCGGACCGACTCGGGGTGCTCGGTGGGCAGCACCCGCACACCGAGGGGCACCTCGCCCGCCCGGATCTCCGGGGACCGCGGCGGCTCCAGACGGATCGTCACCGTCTCGGACGTGCCGGGGTAGAGGGATACGCGTGGGGGCTCCACGGTGGCCCAGGGGGCACAGTCCCCGACGACCTCCAGGTTGTACGCCTCGACGATATCGCTGTCGTTGCGAACGGTCAGGCTGGTCGTGGCGGCGCCGCCCGGCGCCACCGTCGCTACCGGGATGTCGAGGCCCGGCGCACCGGCGCCGGAAGAGGATGCAGAAGGCGTCACGCCACCACCGTAGAACCGCGCTCCGGGCCACCACGACGAACGCGAGGGCAACACACGGGCATTCGCCTTGCCCGGAAATCTGGGCCAAAGCCTTTTCACGGGTGAGCCGTTGACGTGGCCCGTCCCCTGGCGCGCGCCTCCCCGCGGTGGTTGGCCCATCCTCTGTCGTCACCCTCTTCGACAACTCGAGAAACGGGGTAGCCACACCATGTCCTGTCCTGAGGAGACCCTTTCCACCTTGTCCGCCACCAGGCCACGTATGCCGCTCCGGGCACGGGCAGTTCACCGGACCTCCGGGTCCGATCGCCCGGTGCGGGTGACCGTGGCCGTCTACGCCGCCGATCCGGTCTTGCGTGCCGGCATCGTCCACCAGCTGCGCCAGCGCCCCGAGGTGGACCTGCTCGACGACGCCGACGCGGAGCAGGCCGAGGCGTCACTCGTGGTCGTGGACACCGTCGACGACGATGTGGCCACCCTGCTGAACCGGCTGCGGCACAACAGCTCCACCCGGTCGGGCCTCGTGGTCAGCACCCTCGGGTCCGGCGCATTGCAACGTGTCATCGAGTGCGGTGTCTCCGCGGTGCTGCGGCGCTCCGAGGCCGATCAGGATCAACTCCTCAATCTTGTCCTGGCGATAGCCAACAACGAGGGTGTGCTGCCGGGCGACCTGCTCGGCAAACTGCTCGCCCACGTGGGCGGACTCCAGCGCTCCGCGCTGGATCCGCGGGGCCTGTCCCTGTCCACGCTGACCACACGGGAGGCGGACATGCTGCGCCTGGTGGCGGTGGGCCTGGACACCTCGGAGATCGCCCGCAAGACCGCGTACTCCGAACGCACCGTCAAGAACGTCCTGCGCGAGGTCATCACGCGGTTGCAACTGCGCAACCGGGCCCACGCGGTGGGCTACGCGCTGCGCAACGGACTGATCTGACACGACCGCTGGCCCCCCGGCACTGCCCGAAAGCACACCATGTGCTTCCCCCGGGTAGGCCCCCGCCGCCCTGCCGTGCCGTGCGCGGCCGCCGCAGGATGGCGGGGGCACGTTCAGATGCTGCACCAGACTGTGAGGTGGACCGTGATCGGCACCGCTGCCCCCGGCGGGCGGTACCGCCTGGGGAGACTCGGCGCGTCATTGCTTCTGTTGATCCCACTGCTCGTGGTGACAGCGGCCTCCGGGAAGGGCAGTGCCGAGCCCAGACCGCGGGCTGCCGCCGCCGCGGACACCCGGATCGCCTATGCCGGCACCCGGCACCGGAGTCTCGGCCGGGTGGAGAGTGACACCTCCAGCACACCACTGTTCGGTGCGGGCCCGGCCCACTTCGACGTCCAGCCGTCCGCCCTCGGAGACACGATGGTCTTCGCGAGCCGCCGGGACGAGAAGGCCCCGCAGATCTATCTGCGGTCCGCCGACGGTTCGGTACGCCGTCTCACCAGCGGCCGGGACGCCGCGCACCCCCGGCTGACACCGGACGGCAAGGCCGTGGTCTTCGACTCGGCCGAACCCGGGGGCCCGGACGGCCGGTCCCAGCGCGACCTGTGGCTGGTGCACACCGACGGCACCGGTCTGAAGCGGCTCACCGACACCCCCTCGGACGAGGAGTGCCCGACGGTCTCCGCGGACGGGCGGCGTCTGGCGTATTCCAGCGACAGCGATCCGGCGGCCGGACAGCAGCTCTATGTGCGGCCCCTGGACGGCGGCACCGCCTCCCGGATCACCGACCCCGAGAACGGCTCGGCCACCGAGCCGGTCTGGAACCCGGTCGACGACCCCGCGCACCGGGACCTGATCGCCTACACCGCCACCGCGCAGAACGGCCCCCGGCTGCGGGTGACGGACGGGCGGACCGACAGGCCGCTGCTCGGGGGCGCACAGGCGGAGTGGCGCACCCACGGGGCAGCGTGGCTGCCCGACGGGGACGGGGTGCTGTTCCTGAGCCCCGACCGCACCTGTGACTGCGAGGGCGACTGGGACCATGTGTTCCGGGTGCCCGCGCACTCCACCGAAACCCCCAAGGTGGTGCTCAGCGAGGACCGGGAGGTCCTCTCGCCCACCTGGCTCGGCCCGCTCGACGGCGGCGGTGTGGTGGTGGAGCGCACCTCGGCGTCCGGCCCGCACGTGGTGACCCTGCAGGACGTCCGGTCGGACGGGGCCGATCCCCGCGACCTGGGGCTGACGATCCTCAAGGAGGACCCGGCAGCCGACACCAACACCGATCCCGCCAAGGACCCGCTGTTCCAGCCCGCGTCCGGGTACGACCCGTGGACCGAGCGGCAGAACTACACGCCCGACGGCCGCCGGATCGTGGTGACCCGCTTCGAGGACAGCCCCGACGGCCGTATCGAGCGGATCTGGATGGCGGACGCCGACGGCTCCAACGCGGCGCCCATGAAGCTCGCGGGACGCGGCCCCACGGACTGGGACACCGATCCGACGTTCTCCCCGGACGGCAAGTACCTGGCCTTCACGCGCACGTCGCCCGGCGGCGTCGGTGAGAACGCCGGACCCGGCCGCATCCTGATCGCGGACGTCGCCACCGGCGAAATCCGCGATGAGATCACTCCGCCGGACGGGCAGCCTCGGGGCGGCGACGCCCAGCCCACCTGGTCCTCCGACGGCACCACCCTGGCCTTCACCCGCAATCACGTGATCGACGGGCACGGCGGCAACAAGCACATCTGGACCGTTCCGGTGGACCACCTGGACCAGCAACGCGATCTGAGCGCTGCGACCTGTCCGGGGGACTGCGAAGTCATCGACGACAGCCCGGCGTTCTCACCGGACGGGCGCACCATCGCGTTCAACCGCAAGAACGGCGGCGGCCGGGTCGACGAACACAACGGCATCCTCCTGACGTCCCTGTCCGGCGCCGAGTGCCAGGTGCTGCTGCCCGACCGCGCCGACGGCGACGCCTGCCGCCGGGAGCTCCCGGACACCTCGGCCACCGGCCCGTACCAGCCGCGGGACGCCGCCTGGACGGCCGACGGCAAGGCCCTGGTGATCAGTTCCCGCAACGGCCTTCCGCCCAACAGCCCCGAGAAACTGCACCGCGTGGACATCGCATCCGGCCGGACCACCCCGCTCACCACCGGTCTCCCGGGCCGTCAGAAGGAACCCACCGTCCAGCAGTCCGTGGACCTCTCCGTCCGTGCGCCCGACACCGTCCCGGAGGTCACGGTCGGCCGCTCCACCACCGTCCGCGTCAATGTCGTGAACAACGGCCCCGCCGCCTCCCCGGGCACCCGGCTGACCGTCGCCCCGTCGTCCGGTGTGCGGATCACCCGGCTGACCCGGCCCGGGGGCACCTGCGACGCCGCCACCCTCCAGTGCGACATCGGCGTGGTACCACCGGACACCACCGTCCCGGTGACCGTCACCCTCACCGGGGTCACCCCCGGCGACGCGCCGGTCGACTGGTCGGTCACCGGCGCGGTCCTGGATCCGCGGCCCAGTGACAACACCGACCGGACCGTGGTGCCGGTGCGCGAGCCCACACAGCCGCCGGGACCTTCCGACCCCCCGGGACCGTCCGACCCTCCCTCCGACCCCCCGGGACCGTCCGACCCTCCCTCCGACCCCCCGGGACCGTCCGACCCTCCCTCCGACCCCCCGGGACCGTCCGACCCCCCGAAGCCGGACACGCCCAAGGCCGGGCCCGGGGTGCGCATCACGGCCCAGCCCAACCCCGGCTACGTCGGTGGACGCGTTGTGGTGACGTACACCGTGAGCAATGGCCGCAACGCGCTGGCGACCGGACTGCGGCTGCGCATCGGTCTGCCCTCCGGCATCCCCAACAACGGCCCGCCGCCGGGCTGTGACCGCTCCTGGGTGTGCGCGCTGCCGGACCTGGCCCCGGGCGCGAGCACCACCGTCCCCGTCGTCCTCAGCCCCGACAAGGCGCTGACCGGCCGTGCCACCGGCAAGCTCACCACGACCGGCACGGACGCCGACAAGCGCGACAACACCGCCCGGAAACGGCTGCGCATCCTTCAGCCGCGGATCGTCGCCGTACCGCCGATCGGCAAGCCGGGCTTCGTCACCTCGGTGCGCGGCAAGGACTTCCCGCCGGGAGTGCCGGTGCGGTTCACCTGGAAGCCGGGGATCACCGCGGCGGCGGCACCGACCGTTCCGGAGCCGGACGGCACCTTCATCGGCCAGCTGCTGATCCTCGCCAAGGACCAGACCGGACCGCGGACCATCACAGCCCGGGGCCCCGGGTTCTCACCGGTGAAGACCGACTTCCTGGTGGTCAACGGCAGTGTGCAGCCGCCCGACGAGGTGACTCGCCGGTGATCCACGAGGTCGACGAAGGGCTGCGCCGCTTGCTCGGCGAGTCCGGGTTGGAGGCGTCGGGCGTCGAGGTGGTCTTCGACGCCCCCACCCGGGACTGGGCGGCGCGCCGCAGCGCCCCGACGGTCTGCGCCTTCCTGTACGACATCCGCGAGGACGCCACCCGGCGCGGCACCGGCAGCGGGGAGGTGTACGACGCGGACGGGCAGTTGGTGGTGCGGCGCACCCCGCCGCGCTGGTTCGAGCTGACGTACCTGGTCACGGCATGGGCGAGCCGCCCGCAGGACGAGCACCGGCTGCTCTCGCAGGTGCTCGCCTGTCTGGTGGCCACCGACACGCTGCCCGCGCGGCTGCTCACCGGTTCGCTCGCCGAACTCGGCCTGACCGTGGGCCTGGACACCGGCGGGTCCGGGCTCGACGCGCCGGCCGCCTCCGATGTGTGGTCGGCGCTCGGCGGGGAGATGAAGGCGTCGCTCGGGGTGCGGGTGCGGGCGCCGCTCGCCGGGGTGAGCACGGCCGTCGCGCCGCCGGTCACCGAAGGCCTCGTCGTGCGCTCCGCCGCCCGCAGCGATGGCGGGGAAGCGGCGCCGGGGCGTCGGCTGCGCTACACGGAGACGAGTGATCCTGGCCCGGACGGCTTCGCCGGTCCGCGCGAGCGGGGGCCCGCCCCCGCCCGGCGCCGCCGGGGAGACCGCCAGCCGTGACGCACACCGCCGAACCCATCTTCACTGCCCAAACCGCCGCCCAACCCACCACTCGACCCGACGCCGAAGCCGTCTCCATCGAAACCGTCTCCGCCGGCGTGGAGCACCTGTGGGCGCGGCTTCGCGTGGTCGAGGAGCGGGTGCGGCACGCGGTGGCGGTCCGCCGCGCCGCCGACCCCGACCCCGATGACCCGTACCGGGGCCAGTACCTCACCCCCGAGGCGGCGGCCCGCATCCTGGACGAACCGGGCGGCCTCGATGTACCCGCCCACGAGCCCTGGCACCCGCCGGCCGGTTCCGTACTCGACGGCCTCGCCGGGCGGTTCGGCCTGTCCCCGCTGGACCTGGACCTGCTTCTGGTCGCGGTGGCGCCCGACCTGGACGCGCGGTTCGAGCGTCTCTACGGCTACCTCAACGACGATCTGACGCGCCGCCGGCCCACGGTCGGGCTCGCCCTGGAGCTGTGCGGGCTCGCCGGGGCTGCATCCGCCCGGTTCCGGCTCGCCCCCGGAGCACCGCTGATCGAGGGTGGTCTGGTGGAGGTCACCGAGCCGGAACGGCCCCCGCTGTCCCGTGTCCTGGCGGTCCCCGACCGGGTCACCGGGCACCTCCTCGGCAGCGCGCAGCCCGACGCCCGGCTCGCCGGGGTGCTCGGCCAGGCCCGCGAGGACCCGACCGCCGAGGCGGCGGAGGTGCACCGGGCGGCGGCCGCGGGCGGGACCGGCATCGGCCTCGTCCACCTGCGCAGCCGGGGCGGTGACGCCGAGGGGCTCGCCATCGCCGGCCTGCGCGCGGCCGGGCTGCGCCCGCTCGTCCTGGACGCGGTGCGGCTCGCCCGGCGCTCGGGCGACGTACCGGAGCTCGCCCGGGCAGCGGCCCGCGAAGCCCGTTTGACCGGTGCCGGGGTCATCCTGGGCCCCCTGGAAGCGCTGCCCGGCGAACCCGCCGAACGGGCCCGGACGCTGGGGACGTTGTGCGCGGCGCTGCGGGGGATCCCCCTGTTCACCCACGGCACCGTCGGCTGGGATCCGGCGTGGGCGGCCGACACTCCCGTCGTGCTGACCGTGCCGGCGCCCTCTCCCGAGCGGCAGGCCGCCCGCTGGCGGCACGCCCTCGACCGGGCCGCCGGTGCCGCCGGTGACGGCTCCGTGACCGGCGACGCCGAGGCGCTCGCCCGGGCGGTCGCCGCGCACCGCCTGGACTCCGGGCAGCTGCACCGCGCCGCCGACGTGGCGATCCGCACGGCCGCCCTCGCGGGCCGCCCGGTCGGCCCCGACGACCTGCGAACCGCCGTGCGTGCCCAGAACGGCGCGGGGCTCGACCGGCTCACCCGCCGGGTGGAGCCGGGAGTCGGCTGGGACGACCTGGTGCTTCCGCCGCCCACTCACCGGCGGCTGCGCGAACTCGCGCTGCGCGCCCGCCACCGCGAGCAGGTGCTCGGGCAGTGGGGGATGCGGCCCGGCGGCGGCCGGGGGCGCGGCGTGATCGCGCTGTTCGCCGGTGAGTCGGGCACCGGCAAGACCATGTCGGCCGAGGTCGTCGCTGCGGACCTGGGCATGGATCTCTATGTGGTGGACCTGTCCACGGTCGTGGACAAGTACATCGGGGAGACCGAGAAGAACCTGGAGCGGATCTTCACCGAGGCGTCGGCGGTCAACGCGGTGCTGCTCTTCGACGAGGCCGACGCGATCTTCGGCAAGCGCTCGGAGGTGAAGGACGCGCACGACCGGCACGCCAACATCGAGTCGGCGTATCTGCTCCAGCGCATGGAGTCGTTCGACGGGATCGCGGTGCTGACCACCAACCTGCGGGCCAACCTCGACGAGGCGTTCACGCGCCGCCTGGACGTGGTGGCGGACTTCCCCGTGCCCGACGCCGGGCAGCGCCTCGCCCTGTGGGAGCGCTGCCTGGGCGACCGCCTGCCCCGGGCCGGCGACCTCGACCTCGCCTTCTGCGCGGACCGCTTCGAACTGGCCGGCGGCTCGATCCGGGCCTGCGCGGTGACCGCGGCCTACCTCGCGGCGGCGTCCGGCAGCCCGCTCACCATGCGGCAGGTGGTGACGGCGATTGCCCAGGAGTACCGCAAACTCGGACGGCTGGTCCTGGAGAGCGAGTTCGGGCCGTACCTGGCGGAGGCAACCGGCGCATGAGGAGCGGGTCGTCGGCCCGCCCCGTCACTTCCTTTCCTGAAGCCTCTCGTCGTCGGTCGCCTTACCGACCAACTTCGCGATGAACTCGGCCAACCCAGGCCACTTTTCCTTCTCCATCGGGCCACCCAGATCACGCAGCTCGAAGAGGGAGAAGTCCTCGTCGTCCGTTTCCATGGCTCCCACCCCCTCAGGCGCCTTGGTCTCGTTGTGCCGCGGATACCCGGGCGGAGGCGAGAGCAGGTCCTTGGTGTTCGGAGCTCCCTGGAAGACCGAGTCCAGCCACTGGCGCCTCGTCAGTACCGCGTCCTTGGGCTTTTCCTTGTACCTACCGCGGAATACGGGTCCGTCGATCCCGTTGGGCACGATGTCGTTCATGGCCGTGTAGAGGTCCTGGAGGTGACTTGTCAGCCAGCCCGACGCCACGGGTGACAAACTGCTGCGCATGCTCACGAAGTCCGTACGCGGCATCATCGAGAAGAAGTACTTCGGATCGTCGACAGAGGCGTTCTTCTCCTCGACGTCATAAAGAGTCTTCAGAATCACTGTGAGGAACCCGGACACCTCCTTTTTCAAGGCGGTGTCCACGGGTTCGGCGGAGTCCTCAGCAAGACTGTCGAAGATCCGCTCGGCATGGGTGCGCGCTTCTTCGAGGCCGGGCAGCGTTCCGGTCACCCGATCCTTGAACTCCCTCTCGCCTTCGCTTCTGTCGTCGCCGACCTTGGTACGCCGGCGCTTCCCCGCCGGCTCCTGTTGCTGGTCCAGCTTCACCAGCGACTCCACCAGATCGTTGATCTTCTCCATCTTGATGCCGAAGGTGGCCTGCGGTTTGGCTTTCCCCTGCCCGGCCGCTTCGATTTGGTAGGAGTCCTCGGTGTGCTTCTTTTTCGTGGAGAGCTGATCATGGAACGCGATGATGTCGCGCAGCGCCACCCTTACTTCGTCCAGGGTCGTCAGCGGGCGGGTGACGAATTCGACGTTCCCGTTGTCGGCGGCGACGTACGACAGGCGTCCCGGCAACTCAATGAGTGCCGCCTTCGTGTCCTTCTTGAGGCGCTTGCCGCCGCCCTCCTGAACCTCGTAGAACCTCCAGGTCGTATCGGTCACTTCGAACTCGAAGCCGACCTTCCGCTGGACATGGGGCACTTCCGGCTCCGCCACCGGCCCGGGGTCCGCGGCCGCGCTTCCCGCGTCGGCGGGACGCGGGCCCGACATCACCCGGCGCGCGTTCTCCTCGGCGGCTCGTTCGAACCGGTCCGACGGGTCGGAGAGCTTGAGCCCGTTGCCGTGGTCGGTGCCTGAGACCGGGCCCTGGCGCTGCTGGACGACGTGGGTGAGCTCGTGGGCGAGGGTGTGCTTGTCGCCGCCGCCGTCGCCGAGTACGACATGGCTGCCGGAGGTGTAGGCGCGCGCTCCGATGGCGCGGGCCGAGCGGGCGGCGGCGGCCCCGGTGTGCAGCCGTACGCCGGAGAAGTCGGTCCCGAACCGGGACTCCATGTCCTGGCGCACCGGCGCTGCCAGGGGTTTGCCCGCCGAGCGCAGGACTTCGTTCACCCCGGTGTCCGGCTGCTCGGGGGCGGGCGTGGTGCGTGCGCGGCGGGCGATCATGCTGGTCACCGCGGCGTTTCCCGCGCCGCGCTGCACCGCACGGAGCGCGTCGGCGGTGAGCGGGGGCGGCACGGCGGCGGCGCCCCCGGACGTCTCCCGTCGGGCGGCGGCCCGGCCATGCGCCGGCTGCCGGGTCTCGGTCTGCTCGGTGTGCGGCTTGGACCTCTGCACCTGCTGCCTCCTCGTCGGCACACCTGTAGCGGCCCTCCAGTCGACCGCACGGGCCGACGGGACGTCCAGGTCCGCGAGGGCAGTGCGAGGGCAAAGGTGACCGACGTACGGACGGTCAGCGTGGGGCGTCCGGAAAGGCAGTGTTCTTGCCCCCGGCCAGGGCCCCGGGTCCCTGCCGCCTGGTCGGCCGGTCGAACAGACTCGCCCTCGACACAGGTGACCCGTTAGGACGCGAAGGAGCGAGCATGCCGACGTACCTCACCCCTGGCGTGTATGTGGAGGAGGTGCAGTCCGGTGCACGACCGATCGAAGGGGTCGGCACCGCCGTCGCCGCGTTCGTCGGGTTCGCCCAGAACGGCCCGTTCCACGCGCCGACGCTGGTCACCAACTGGGATCAGTACACCCAGCAGTTCGGCGGTTTCACCGAGGGCACCTACCTGGCCCACGCGGTCTACGGGTACTTCGCCAACGGCGGCGGCGCCGCGTACGTGGTGCGGATCGGCGGCTCCGCCGAGGACGCCTCCGCCCCGGCTGCGGGCGGCGCTCAGCGGCGGCGAGAGACCCCGGCGGCGGAGCCGGTGGAGCTCGGCGGTTTCCTGGTCGCGGCCAAGCCGGGCGTCTCCGGGGTGTCGGTGGAGGTCGCCGACGCGGACGGCGAGAACCCGCCGGAGGACCGCTTCAAGGTCCTGGTCCGCCAGGGCGACCGGGTGGCGGAGACGTATGAGGTATCCACCCGCAAGAACGTCAAGGGGTACCTGGTCAACCAGGCCCGCGCCTCCAAGCTGATCGAGGTCACCGAGCAGCGGGGCGCCACCCAGAGCAGGCCCGCCGGCCAGACCGTGGCGATCCCCGACGCCCCGGCCGCGCCCGCCGCGAACAGCTCCGGCGAGGTGTCCCGCCTCGACCCCGCCGAGTACGTCGGCGACGCCGCGGCCCGCACCGGGTTCGGCGGCCTGGAGACCATCGACGAGATCACCATGGTCGCGGTGCCGGACCTGATGGGCGCCTACCAGCGCGGCGACATCGACGCCGAGGGCGTGCGCACCGTGCAGCTCGCCGTGATCTCGCACTGCGAGCAGATGGGCGACCGGGTGGCCGTGCTGGACGCCCCGCCCGGGCTCTCCGCCCAGCAGGTGCGCACCTGGCGCAACGACGAGGCGGGCTACGACTCGCGTTACGCCACCCTCTACTACCCGTGGGTGCGGGTCTTCGACCCGGCCGCCGGACGCAACACCACCGTCCCGCCGAGCGGTCACATCGCCGGTGTGTGGGCGCGCAGCGACGCCGAGCGCGGCGTGCACAAGGCGCCCGCCAACGAAGTGATCCGCGGCGCGGTGGACCTGGAGCTCCGGCTCAGCAAGGGCGAGCAGGACCTGCTGAACCCGATCGGAGTGAACTGTGTACGGGCCTTCCCCGGCCGGGGCATCCGGATCTGGGGTGCCCGCACCCTCTCCTCCGACCCGGCCTGGCGCTACCTGAACGTGCGCCGCCTGTTCAACTACCTCGAAGAGTCGATCCTCCTGGGTACCCAGTGGGTGGTGTTCGAGCCGAACGACGACCGCCTGTGGTCGAGCATCCGGCGCAACGTCACCGCGTTCCTCACCGAGGAGTGGCGCCGGGGCGCGCTGTTCGGACGCACCGCCGAGGAGGCGTTCTACGTGAAATGCGACCGCGACAACAACCCGCAGGAATCCATCGACCAGGGCCGGGTCATCTGCGAGATCGGCGTCTCGCCGGTCAAGCCCGCGGAGTTCGTGGTGTTCCGGCTGGCCCAGTTCTCCGACAGCACCAGCCTCATCGACGAGTGACCCGCGAGTCCGCAAGGAAAGGTGACAGACAGTCATGGCAGAGGGCGATGCTCTTTCCACCCACGTCTTCGGCGTGCAGCTCGGCGGCTACATGGTCGAGTCGATTCAGGAGATCAGCGGGCTGACCGTCGAGGAGGAGGTCGTCGAGGTTCGCCAGGTCAGCGCGGAGGGCAAGCAGATCATCCGCAAGCAGCCCGGCGCCCGGCAGGCCGGCGAGGTCACGATCACCCGGGGACTCGACAAGAGCAGCGAGTTCACCAAGTGGATCAAGGAGACCCTGAACAAGGGCGCCGTGGAGGCCGCGCGGCAGAACCTCACCATCGAGATCAAGGACACCGAGGGCAACACGGTCCGCCGCATCCAGCTGATGCAGGGCTGGGCCTCCAAGTGGGAGGGCCCGTCCCTGAAGGCGGGCGAGTCGTCCGCGGCCACCGAGTCCGTCACGATCGTGTTCGAGGAGATCGTCGTCGAATGAGGCGCCGTACGGTGACGGCGGGCAACCTGGAGGAGATCCTCCAGGTGACGGCGCCCGCCCCGGCGTCGGAGCAGGCGGCGACAACCCCCGCCGCCCCGCCGCGCCGGGAGGACCACGGGCTGCGCACCGAGTTCGAGTTCGAGCTGCCGCGGGGTTATGTGGACGAGGCGGGCACGGTGCATCGCCACGGCGCGATGCGCCTTGCCACCGCCCGTGACGAGCTGCGGCCCCAGATCGATCTACGGGTCAAGGAGAACCCGGCGTATCTGAGCGTGGTGCTGCTGAGCCAGGTGATCACCCGGATCGGCACCATCACCGATGTGCACGCCGGGATCGTGGAGCGGATGTACGCCACCGACGTGGCCTTCCTCCAGGACTTCTACCGCCGCGTCAACAGCGAGGGCCACACCCGCGCGGCGGTGACCTGCCCGCACTGCGAGGGCGGCTTCGAGGTCGACCTCTCTGGTGGGCGCCTGGGGGAATCGTGACGTACGCCCTTCCCCGGCTCCGGGAGGAGATCGCGTACATCGCCTACCACTTCCACTGGCAACGCGAGGAGATCCTCGACCTGACCCACGGCGAACGCCGGCAGTGGGTGGCCGAGATCGGCCGCATCAACACCCGTGTGAACGAAGGCGGTTGAACGCATGGCATGGCTGGACAGGCTGCGCCGCCGGACCACCGGGGCGGACACCGCGGGCCGTCCGCGGGGTACGGAGCGCTCCGGCTCCGGTGCGGGCGGTCCGTCCGGTCCGTCCGACGACGGCCCGGACCGGAGCGCGACCGGCGCTCCGGGTTCCTCCGTGCCCGTCGGTCCGGGTTCCTCCGTGCCCGTCGGTCCGGGTTCCTCCGTGCCCGTCGGCTGGGACGGCGGCTGGCGCCGTACCGCCCCGCCGGAACTCACCATGGCCCGCGCCCCGCTCGGCGTCAGCGACGGTCTCTCCTTCCGTGCGGGCCTCGCCTCCTGGCAGAACCCGTCGTTCGACGCCGGTCTCGGCCACGCCTTGCTGCCCACCGCCCCGACCGGCCTGCTGCGCGGCGTCACCCGCCCTGCCGCCCCACGCCCCGTCCGTACCGATGGTGGCCCGCTGCTGCTCCGGACACCGCGCCCGGATGGGGCGGACGTCCCCGGGGGCGGTGCGCCGGACGGCGCGACCGGGGAGTCGGGCCCCCGGACACCGCGGGTCACACGCGGAACGCGGTCGTCGGGCTCGGGCGCGTCGGGCCCTGGCCCGTCCGGCTCGGCCGGGTCTGATCCGGCTGCGTCGGGTTCGGCTGCCTCCCGTTCAGGCGCGTCCAACTCGGGCGCGTCCGGTTCGGCTGCTTCCAGCCCGGCCCCATCCGGTTCGACGCCCTCCGCCGGACGACCTTCGCGTAGCCGCTCCGGTGGTTCGGGAGCGGCGGGCGCCGGTTCCGCGCCGAGAGCCGTAGATGCGCCGCGTCCCGGCGACAACAGCACCACGGGGAAGCGCCGTTCGGGCGACGCTCCTCGGACCCGGGACCTCCCCTCCACGTCATCCCCCGCCGTGCTCTCCCCGTCACCTCACTCTGTCCAACGGACCACGGAGCCGGGCGCCGCCGGGCCGGTCGTGTCCCCCACCGACACCGGTCGTCGACCGGCCGCTCCGGGGATTCCGCTGGTACGGCGTGTGTCGGTGGTCCAGGACGCAGTCGCGGCAGGAGCCGCGCCCCGGTCCGCTCCCAGCGGGTCCGCTGCGAAGCCACCGTCCGGTGGGTCCCAGCCGAACTCCGGGAGCGCGTCCGGGTCGTCGGCCGGGTCGAGGGATCGTACGTCTTCGTCTTCCGGGCCGGCCGTCCAACGCACCGGCACCGGGACGACGGGGACAACAGGAACACGGTCCACCCGGGGAGGCAGTCAGGCGGAGGCAACCACCGGCTCCCCTGCCGAGGTGTCCAGTCCGGCCGTCCGGCCTCACCCCGTAGGGCCTTCGCTCACCGTCGCTCGGCGCCCGGCCGGACCGACGCGCCACATTCCCGCCCTGCGGCCCGCCACCACCCCGGCGTCCGACAGTGGCACAACCCCCGCGGCGCCCGCCCTCGCCGACACCACGACCGCGGCGGCCGGGGCGAGTCCACGCGCCACCGGCCCCGCGCAGCGCCCCTCCACGCGTACGGGAAGCCGCCCACCCCTGGGCGTCCCGCTGAGCGAACTGCCCGACACAGCAGCACCGTTGACCGCGCCAACCCCCGCTCCGCACTCCGCGGCCGGTCCGGCGTTACCCGTCGTCCAGCGGCACACGGACGAGGCGGTGGGCACCCCGGGACCACGCGACGGCGACACGAAGGGAACGTCCCGCAGCACCCCGAACAACCCTGCCGGCGCACCGGCGAACGCCCCGCACCGGCGCCCCGGCACCGGCCGCTCAGGGGCACGTACGCGCGGCGGTCTGGGCGAGCCGCTGTCCGCGTTGCCGCCCAGCGCCAACCTGCCCGGTTCCGCCGCGTCCGGTGCGAACGCCTCCCGTACGGCGCCCGGCCCGAACGCCTCCCGTAAGGCGCCCGGCCCGAACGTCCAGCGCGCCGGACCCCACCATCCGGAACCGGAAGGCACGGAAGGCACCGCACGCGCGGACGGCGCCGCGCACACGAAGCCGACTGCGAACGCAGAAGGCCCGGCGGGGAAGGCGCGACAGCCCGGCATGACGTCCGGCAAGCCGGACTCCGGCAGGCGCCGGGCCGACGGCCCAGTCCCCCCGGGGCCCGTCGCCCCAAGTCCGGTCGTCATCGCCCGAGCCGTGGCCGAAGGCTCCGGAGGTGTCCGGCGCATCAGCGTGGCCGCTCCGCTCCTTCGCACCGCGAACCGCTCCGGAGCACATCGCGCCCCGGCGGCACCCCGCACCCTGTCACTGCTCGCAGCGCGCCCGCTCACCCTCAACACCCGGGCCCCGGAAGGAGTGGCACCGCACGCCGGCGCCCGCTCCGGCGGCCGTCCCGTGGTGGCGGCACGCTGGCCCGGTGCACCGGGCACCCCCCAGGAGGACCCCGCGACGCCCTCCGGCCCGGCCCCGCGGCCGACGCCGGGACCGTCCTCGGCCACCCCGGCAACGCCACAGCGGCAGCCGCAGCCGCAGCCGCAGATCCAGCGCGCCGTGTCCGCGCCCCCTGTACCGTCGGATTCGGGGGTAGACAACAGCGGTGATCCGCGCTCCGTCCAGCGCGTCCCGGTTGTCCGGCCAGCGGCGCCCGACCGCGCGACACCGACGGGGGTCGCTCAGGCCACCGCCGTACCGGGGCGGACGTTGCCGGTGACCGCCCTACAGACCCCGGCCCCACAGACATCGGCGCTCATGGATCGCCCGTCGGCCGCCCCGGTACCGGTGAACCCCGTCCCCGTGGTACGGCCGAGGCCAGCTACGCCGAACCCCGGACCGGCACCGGGCCCCCGAGCGGCGGCAAGCGGCGCACCGCCGGTCCAGCGCACCGTCCGCGGCACTGGTGGCGCCTCCGCCCCAACGGGCGCATCGGCCACGACGGGACCCGCGCGCGGCCGACCGCGGTCGGCATCTGAGCCGTCCGCCCCCGGCAAGGGCACGGCCCATCGCGCCGAGACACCGCAGGACCCCGGTGTCGACCTGGACGACCTGGCACGCCGTCTGCTCGACCCGGTGGCCCGGCTGCTGCGCACCGAGCTGCGGCGCGGCCGGGAACGCACGGGCCGCCCCTACGACGGACGCCGCTGAGGGCGGGAAACGGATGACGGACATATGACAGACAGCATCTTCGCGACAAGCGTGTTCTTCCGGCTCGCGATCGGAGGCAACGACCTGGGCGCCTTCCACACCTGCTCGGGCATGGGCGCCGAGGTCGAGATGGAGAGTTACGCCGAGGGCGGCAACAACGGCTTCACCTGGCAACTGCCCGGACGTGTGAGCTGGTCGAACATCACCCTCACCCGGCCGGTCACCGCCGACACGGCGAAGATCGGCCGCTGGCTCGAGGAGACGCTACGACGGGTGGAACCCAAGGACGGCGAAATCGTGGCGCTGAAACCGGACTTGAGCCGGATCATCAGCTGGCAGGTGTTCGGGATCGTTCCGGTGCGCTGGCAGGGGCCGTCCTTCGACCCCGCCAACTCGGAGGCCGCGGTGGAGACCCTGGAGATCGCCCACGAGGGTCTGCGCCCTTCCTGACCACGCCCCTCATGAGCCATCGCACGGACCCACGCGACATCCCGCCACCCCGCCCCCCCGTCCACATCATCGCCCCCGGAAAGGAAGTCCCGGCATGTCCCCAGTCCGCGCCAGTCGTGCCAGGGCGCAGCTGACCCTGAAGGAGCCCCCGGCCTCGGTCGGCGCAAAGCCCGGTGGGACGATCACGCGGCTCAACCTCCAGTTCAACCCCGCCACGCTGCAACTGAGCAAGACCACCGAGTGGCGGCGCTCCCCGTCCCGGATGGCGGGGCAGTCGGCACTGCCCGAGTTCGTCGGCAGCGGTCCGCGCACACTGAGCCTGGAGGTGTTCCTGGACGCGACCGCCACCCACGACAACTCCGTGGAACAGGCGGTGGAGAAGCTGATGAAGGCGTGTGTGCCGACCCCGGCCAGCCTGGGCCGCAAGAAGCCGGCAAGCCCGTGGCTGAGGTTCGAGTGGGGCACCGCGCGAACGACGTCGTTCGACGGCGTGCTCTCCAGCCTGTCGGTGACGTACACGCTGTTCGACGTGGACGGCAAGCCGCTGCGGGCCACCTGTGCGCTCTCGATCGAGGAGGCGAGCATCGACCCGCCGGGCCAGAACCCGACGTCCGGCGCGCGCACCGCTCGCAGTACGCACACCGTGGTGGCGGGCGACAGTCTGGCGCTGCTGGCGTGGCGGGAGTACGGCGACGCGACGGCCTGGCGGGTCATCGCGGAGGCGAACGGAATCGACGACCCGATGGCACTCGTGCCCGGCACCGAACTGGTGGTGCCGGGGCTGCGGGACGCGGGCGGTGAGGAGGAGCGGTGACCACACCCGAGGCACGGGGCGGCCGGTCGTTCGCGGCGGACCCCGTCGTGGAGACGCCCGCCGAACTTCCCCAGATCTGGGCCACTCAGCTGGTGAGCTGTGTGGTGGACGAGAACGTGGGCCTGCCGGACGCGGCCGTGCTCACCTTCCGCGACCCCGACCACGAGTTCCTGAAGGCGACCAGTATCACCATCGGCACCCCGCTGCGGGTGTCGGTGGTGACGGTGTCCGGGCAGGCGCGCGAGCGGCTGTTCAACGGCGAGGTGACGGCCCTGGAGGTGGACCGGGACCGCACGGGCACGTTCACGGTCGTGCGCGCCTACTCCAAGGCACACCGCCTTCAGCGGGGCCGGAAGGTGGTGGCGTACCGGAACATGACCGCGGCGGCGATCGTCCGCAAGGTGGCGGCCGGGGCCGGGCTGGCCTGCGGGACCGTGCAGGCCGCACCCGTCACCTACAAGCAACTCTCGCAGGCGAACGTGTCCGACTGGGACTTCCTGCAGTACCTGGCGGGTGAGAGTGGCGCGCAGGTGCGGGTGGACGACAAGGGACTGCTCCAGTTCACCCGGCCGCAGAAGGCGTCCGGCGCGCCCGCGCCGTCGACCCCGGCCACGCAGAGTCCGATGGTGCTGGAGTACGGGCGGAACCTGCTGGCGCTGCGGGCCTCGTTGTCGGCCGCGGACGGCGCGTCGTCGGTGGAGGTGCGCGGCTGGGACGTCACCACGAAGCGGCCGCTGGTGGCCCGGCAGCCGTCGGTGAACAGCGACACTGTGGTGCCGGGGCTGAGCCCCGCGTTCGCCGCCCGGTTCGGCAAGTCCTCGAAGCTGACCGTCACCGACACCCCGTACCGCACCCAGGCCGAGACCACTGCGGTCGCGGACGCGATGGCCGCTCAGGTCAGCGCGGGCTTCGGGGAACTGGAGGCGGTGGCCGAGGGCCATCCCCGGCTGCGGGCGGGCAAGCCCGTGGCACTCGGCAACGTCGGGCAGGCGTTCTCGGGCCGCTACACGGCCACGGCCGTCCAGCACGTCCTGGAGCCGCACGGCGGATACCGGACGACGGTGTGGGTCAGTGCCAGCCCGGACCGCTCCCTGACGGGTCTGGTGACCGGCGCCAACGCACCGGGCCGTGGCCCGCGCATACCAGGTCTGGCGATCGGCGTGGTGACGGACGTACGCGAGCCGGCCGGCGCCGAGCGCGGTGCCGTACGGCTGAAGTTCCCCTGGCTGGACAACACTTATGTCAGCGACTGGGTGCGCACCGTGCAGTGGGGCGGCAAGGGCGGGGGAGGAGTGGTGAGTCCGGAGGTCAACGACGAGGTCCTGGTGGGATTCGAACAGGGTCTGCTGGACAGCCCGTACGTCATCGGAGGGCTCTACAACGGTGTGGACAAGCCGTCGCCGCACGATGTCCCGCTGATCGACAAGACCAGTGGAAAGGTCAACCGCCGCTCTGTGGTGTCGCGTTCGGGCCACCGGGTCGAGCTGCTGGACGCTCGGGCTCCGGGCCCTTCCGGAGTGCGGCTCAGGACCGCCGACGAGCGGCTCGAAGTGTTCCTCGACGACCGGAGGGGCCGGATCGAGCTCACGGTGTACGCCGGAAAGGGCCGACAGCCCCTCAGCTCCGTCATCCTCGACAGGAAAGGCATCACCCTGGACGCGGGACGGGGCAATGTGAGCGTGTCGGGCCGGAACGTGGACATCAACGGCAGGGTCGGGGTGAAGATCGGCGGCCGTACGGTGAACGTCTCCGGCAGCTCGAACGTCACCGTCGACGGCGGTCTGCTCGGCGTCCTCAAGGCCAAGCTCATCCGGATCAACTGACCCCTGTCCGCTGTCCCCCGACTTCCGCAAGGAGCACGCCATGCCACCCGCAGCCCGCACCGGTGACCCCACCAACCACGGCGGTGTGATCGCCACTCCGCCGCCCGGCGCCGCCCAGGCGGTGGCGCGTGTGCTGATCGGCGGCCGTCCCGCCGCCGTCGTGGGCAGTCAGCACACCTGCCCGATGCCACCGCACCCGGCCCTGGGACCGGGCAATGTGATCGTGCCCAACCCGGCGGCGGTCACTGCGGGCACGGTCCTCATCGGCGGGGTGCCGGCCGCGCGGGCACGCGATCAAACCACCTGTGGCGCGATGATCCTGACCGGCGCCCCGAACGTCCTGATCGGGGGTGTGTGATGAGCGAACGGTTCATCGGGCGCGGATGGGCGTTCCCGCTGCGGGTCGGGCCGACCGGCGGGATCGGCATGGTCGAACGGGAGCGGGAGATCGAGGAGGCGATCCGCCTGGTGCTCGGCACCGCGCCCGGAGAGCGCCCCATGCGCCCCGAGTTCGGCTGTGGAATCCACGACTACGTCTTCGCCCCCGGCGACGGCGACACCGCCGGACGTGTGGCGCAGCAGGTGCGTGAGGCCCTGGAGCGGTGGGAGCCGCGCATCGCGGTGGAGGAGGTGGTCGTCGCCTTCGACGCCGTCGAGGCCGGGACCCTCTACATCGATGTGCACTACACCGTGCGTTCCACCAACGACCGGCGCAACCTGGTCTTTCCCTTCTACACGATCCCCTCCGACGAGGGGGCCGAGGAATTGGTCGCTGGCTGATGGCCCTGCCCTCCCCCAACCTGGACGACCGGCGGTTCCAGCAACTCGTCGACGAGGCGAAGCGATATGTGCAGCAGCGCGCCCCGGAGTGGACCGACCACAATGTCTCCGACCCGGGTGTCACCCTGATCGAGACGTTCGCCTATCTCGTGGACCAGCTGCTGTACCGGCTGAACCGGGTCCCGGACAAGAACTACTCCGCGTTCCTCGACCTGTTGGGAATCCGGCTGTTCCCACCGGCCGCGGCCGGAGCCGAGGTCGACTTCTGGCTGTCGGCGCCGCAGCCGGACACGGTGGTGCTGCCCGCGGGCACCGAGGTGACCACCGCGCGCGGCGAGGAGTCCGAGGATCCCGTGGTGTTCACCACCACGGACGAACTGCGGATCGTGCCCAGCGAGTTGATACGTCTGGTCACCGCGCCCCATACCGGGGAGCAGACCGACCACACCACGACGCTCGCCGAGGGCCGCGACGTACCGTGCTTCCAGGCGGCGCCGGAGCCGGGCGACGCGTTGCTGTTCGGCCTGCCGACGGCGGTGCCGCGCTGTGGGGTGGCGGTGCGTCTGGACAGCCGGGTGGAAGGCATCGGTGTGGACCCGCGCCAGCCCCCGCTGGTGTGGGAGGCGTGGGACGGCGGCCGCTGGCAGCCGTGCGAGACCGGCACGGACACCACTGGCGGGCTGAACCGGCCCGGTGAGGTCATCGTCCACATCCCGGCCGGTCATACGGCGTCGGTGATCGGCGGGACCCGGGCCGGGTGGCTGCGCTGCCGTGTCACCGAGGCGGAGCCCGGCCAGCCCTTCTACTCGGAGTCCCCGACGGTGCGCGAGGCGGCGGTGTTCACCGTGGGCGGCACCATGTCGGTCGAGCACGCCGAGACCGTGACCAATGTGCCGCTGGGTACCTCGGAGGGTGTCGCGGGGCAGACGTTCCGGCTCGGCCGCCCGCCGGTCCTCCTCGACGGTGAGCCCCCGGTGGTGGAGGTGTCCTCGGCCGAGGGGTGGCGCCGTTGGGAGGTGGTGGAGCACTTCGGCCGCTCCGGGCCCTCCGATCAGCATGTCCGCGTGGACGCCACGACCGGTGAGTTCATCTTCCCCCCGGCGCTGCGCGAGCCGGACGGCACACTCCGGCAGTGCGGCGCCGTACCGCCCAAGGGTGCCCAGGTGCGGGTGGCCCGCTACCGCACCGGCGGCGGCCCGGCGGGCAATGTGGCCCGCGGCGCCATCTCCGTGCTGCGCAGTTCCGTTCCGTACGTGGCGCAGGTCGCCAACCGGGAGGCGGCTCGCGGCGGTGTCGCCGGTGAGACCGTCGACAACGCCAAGCTGCGGGCGCCGGACGCGCTGCGGATGCAGGAGCGCGCGGTGACCGCCGAGGACTACGAGATCATCAGCCGGCAGGCGGCACCCTCGGTGCGCCGGGTCCGCTGTCTGCCCGCCGCTGACCGTGCGGGCGCGGTACGGGTCCTGGTGGTGCCGGACGCGGTGGCGGACGAGGGCGACCGGCTCCGCTTCGAGCAACTGATCCCCTCGGAGCAGGTGCTCCGAGCGATCACCTCAAGCCTCGACGAGCGACGCCTGATCGGCACCCGTCTCGTCGTGGAGCCACCGGTCTACCAGGGCGTCACCGTGGTGGCCCGGCTCGCGGCGGCGCCGGGCGACACCGACCGGGTGCGCGAAGCGGCGCTTGCCGCGCTGTTCCGGCACCTCAACCCGCTGCACGGCGGGCCGGACGGCACCGGGTGGCCGTTCGGGCGTCCGGTGCAGTACGGCGAGGTGTTCGGTGTACTGCAACGCGCCACCGGCGACGCGCTGGTGGAGGAGATCCGGCTGTTCGCCGCCGATCCGATCACCGGGCGGCGCGGCGCGCCGTCGGACCGTATCGACGTGGCCGCAGGCGCCCTGGTCTTCTCCTACCAGCACCAGGTGGTCGTCACGGCTCTCGAGCCGGAGGCGCGGGGATGAGCCGCGCCGCCGTACCCGGTCTGCCGAGCAGACACCCCATCGGCGAGCAACTGCCCGCCCTGTACACCGACGACGACCTCGCGCAGCGGTTCACCTCCGGTCTCGACACCGTCCTCGCCCCGGTGTTCGCAACCCTCGACAATCTGCCCTCCTACCTCGACCCCCGGGTGACACCGACCGACTTTCTCACCTGGCTGGCGTCGTGGGTGGGCGCCTTCCACGATCCGCAGTGGCCCGTGGAGCTGCGACGTGAGGCGGTCGCCCGCGCGGTGGAGCTGCACCGGTGGCGCGGCACCAGGCGCGGCCTGGTCGAGGGCCTGTGGCTCGCGCTGGGCGTCCATGCCGAGGTGACCGGGGACGGTGGCGCGGTGTGGTCGAGCACCGCCGGTGCCGACCTGCCGCCGGATCCGCCCGCCGGGCCGCTGGTCCGGGTGTGGCCGGGCCGCGAGGCGCCGGTGGACGCGGACCGGGTCCACGAGATCGTCCGGGCCATGTGCCCGGTGCACACCGTCTGCCGGGTGGAGATCCTGCCCGGCCCGCGCACCGACGAAGGGAGGTGACGCCATGCCCGTGTGTTCCGCGTGCGGGGCGTCCAACGGTTCGACGGACGACTTCTGCGGCAACTGCGGTGCGTACGTGGGCTGGTCGGACAGCGGGCCGACACCGAGCACGCCCCGGCCCAGGACCCGGGAGCCATCGTCCCCGAGCACCCCCTCGGACCCCCCGCCGGCCTCGACGGACACCGGCCCCACGGACACCGGCCCCACGGACACCGGTCGGGTGCGCTCATCGCCTTCCGCGGACGAGTCCGCGTCCACCGCGCCTCCCTCCAGCGCCGCACCCGAGCCTCCCGGATCCGCACCGGCCTCTTCCGGCGCGGGGACCCCGCCGCCGCGTACCCCCACCACCCCCTCTGCTCCCGCCGGCGGGAACACACCGGCGCCCCGGACCCCCGCCACCTCCGAGGCAACGGCACCGGACCCCGTGCCCGTACAGCCCGCGAAGCGGGTGGCCGCACGCCCCGTCGTACGGCCCGCGGCGGTGGCGGACGATGTGGCGGGAGTGCCCTGCCCCGCCTGCGGCACAGCCAACCAGTCGGGCCGCCGTTTCTGCCGACGCTGTGCGACTCCGCTGAGCCCCACCGCGAAGCCCGACCCGCTCCCGTGGTGGCGGACGGTGTGGCCGTTCCGCCGCCGGGTGCGGGCGAGTTCGGGCCGTGGGGTGCGGCTCCTGGTGATCCTGGTCGTGGTGGCGGCTCTGTGCGTGGGCGGTTTCCTGCTGCTGCCCGCCGGACGCGCGCTGTTCGAGGACACCCGGGACAAACTGAGCAAGGCCAAGAGCGTGACCCCGGCGAACATCGAGGCGAGCGCCGAGTTCCCACGGCACCCGGCGAAGAACACCACGGACGATCTGAACAATCGCTACTGGGGCGCGCCCGGTGAGGGCGCTTCGGTCACCTACACCTTCCGCAAACCGTTCCGGCTGGTCGACCTGATCATCACCAACGGCGCGTCCGCGTCCCCGGAGGAGTACGCACGTCAGGGCCGCGCGCTCCAGCTGGACCTGGAGGTGACAACGCCGGACGGCACGGAGCACACCAAGAAGCTCACCCTCAGCGACAAGCCGGGCCCGCAGACGATCCCCATCGGGATCAGCAACGCCAAGACGGTACGTCTGGTCCTGCGCTCGGCCACCAGTCTGACTCCGGGCCGCCATCTGGCCCTGGCGGAGGTGGAGTTCTTCCAGCGAAGCTGAGGCGGCGCCACCCGGCGGTGGCGCGGAGACTCAGAGGGGAAATTCGACGGAGGAGACGCACTTGGTGTACTTCCGGAGAGGTTTGGCCGCCCATACCTGGGCGGACTTCCTGCGCTCCCAGGCCGACGCCCTCCTCGCCTGCGACTTCTTCGAAACCGTCACCCGGTCCGGAGCGCGCATGTACGTACTGGTCGCCATCGAGCTCGCCACCCGGCGCATCCACATTCTTGGAGCGACTGCGCACCCGACCGCCTCCTGGGTGACGCAGCCGCGAAGAACCTCGTCGTGGACCTTGACGACGCCGATTGTCGGACCAGCTTCCTGATCAGAGGACCGGGACGGGAAGCTTCCCGCCCTCTTCGACACCATCCCCGCTGATGCCGGCACCGAGGTCATACGCAGCGGCGTGCAGACAAGCCCGACTTCGGCGGGCGCGCCGAGATCGCGCTGGCCCGCGGACTGACGGAGGTCGGGCTCGGCCTGTGGCGCAGCGCCGTGGAGCGGCTGTCGGCGGCGGGCTCGGTGTACAGCGACGACCCCTGGATCGACCCATGGGCGCTTCAGATCCAGTCGGCGGCGGTGACGGCGCACGCGCACGCCAGCCGTCTCGAGCTGGTCGCGGAGCCGCTCGACCGGCTGCGGCAGGGGCTGCGAACCCTGCTCTCCGGTCCGTCCCGCTCGCCCATGGAGCTCCCTGTGTTCGGGACGGTGCTGCACGCCCTTGGCATGGCGGGGCTCGCATCCGGCGACGCCCGTGCCGTACGGATGATCGCGCTGGCCGAACGGCTGCGGGTGCTGCGCGAGTTCCATCCGACGATGTCGGCGGCCCGCGCCCGGCAGGCGGCCGAGGACGCCGACAGGGCGGCGTACGCCGACGCGGTGTCGGAGTACGCCGCCCTGGAGCGGGACGAGCTGCGGGAGGCAGCCCGCGCACTCATTTCGGGTCGCGGTTGAACAACGCCGTCGACCAGCGGTAGCCGAGCGCGGCCAGGCCGACGCACCAGACGATCGCGATCCACCAGTTGTTGCCGATCTCGGTGCCGAGCAGCAGGCCGCGCAGGGTCTCGATGGCCGGCGTGAACGGCTGGTACTCGGCGATCGGCTGGAACCAGCCCGGCATCGCGTCGGCCGGGACGAAGGCGCTCGAGATGAGCGGGAGGAGGATCAGCGGCATCGCGTTGTTGCTGGCCGCCTCGGCGTTCGGGCTGGCCAGGCCCATCCCGACCGCGATCCAGGTGAGCGCCAGGGCGAACAGCGCGAGCAGCCCGAACGCCGCCAGCCACTCCAGGGCCGTGGCGTCCGTGGACCTGAAGCCGATGGCCACGGCGACGGCGCCGACGAGGACCACGCTGGCGATCGACTGCAGCACGCTGCCGACGACGTGCCCGATGATCACAGAGCCGCGGTGGATCGCCATCGTGCGGAAGCGGGCGATGATGCCCTCGGTCATGTCCATGGAGACGGACACCGCGGCCCCGACCACGGTGCCGCCGATGGTCATCATCAGGATGCCCGGGACGATATAGGCGATGTACGCGGAGCCGTCCGCGCCGCCGCCACCGATGCCCGCGCTCATCACGTCGCCGAAGATGTAGACGAAGAGCAGCAGCAGGACGATCGGCGTGAGCAGCAGGTTCAGGGTGAGGGACGGGTAGCGCCGCGCGTGCAGCAGGTTGCGGCGCAGCATCGTGTTCAAGTCGCGTACGGCGAGGGAGAGGGCGCTCATCGGACAGCCTCCTTGGGCTGGTTGGGGACGTTGGTGCCGCCGGTCAGGGCGAAGAACACGTCGTCGAGGTCGGGGGTGTGCACGGTCAGCTCGTCCGCCTCGATGCCGGCCGAGTCCAGCCAGTCGAGGATGGAACGCAGCTCGCGCTGGCTGCCGTCGCTGGGGATCTGCAGCGACAGCGCCTCGTCGTCGCGGGTGACCTCGCGCAGGGCGACCGCGGCGGACTGGTACGCGACCGGGTCGGCGAACCGCAGCCGCACATGCCCGCCCGGGATGAGCCGCTTCAGCTCCTGGGCGCTCCCCTCGGCGGCGATCTTGCCGTCGCTCAGTACCGCGATGCGGTCGGCGAGCTCGTCGGCCTCTTCCAGGTACTGGGTGGTGAGGAAGACGGTGACGCCGCCGGAGACCAGCTCGCGGATGATCCCCCACATGGTGTGACGGCTGCGCGGGTCGAGGCCGGTGGTCGGCTCGTCGAGGAAGATGATCCGCGGGTCGCCGACCAGCGTCATGGCGATGTCGAGGCGGCGCTTCATGCCGCCGGAGTAGGTGGAGGCGGGCTTCTTCGCGGCCTCCACCAGGTCGAAGCGCTCCAGCAGTTCGGCGGCGGTGCGGCGGCCCTCGCGGCGGGAGAGGTGATGCAGGTCTGCCATGAGGAGCATGTTCTCCTCGCCGGTGATCAGGCCGTCGACGGCGGAGAACTGCCCGGTGACGCCGATCGCGGCCCGCACGGCCTGCGGGTCGGCAGCCAGGTCGTGGCCGCCGACGTGCAGGTCGCCTGCATCGGCGGTGATGAGGGTGGAGAGGATCTTGACGGCGGTGGTCTTCCCCGCCCCGTTCGGGCCGAGCAGGGAGAAGACGGTGCCGGCCGAAACCGCCAGGTCGATGCCGTCGAGGACCGTCTTGTCCCCGTAGGCCTTGCGCATCCCCTTGGCCGCGACGGCGAGAAAGTGCGATGTCATTGTCGTCATGCCGCAGAGGTTGCGGCAGGGCGCATTCAGCGCGGTTTCACGATGGTTTCAGCGCCCTGGAACCGGGCTTGCCTCGGGTAGCTGTGGAGCGCGGGCCCTCCGCAAGGAGTTCGCGGAGCTCGTGCACTGCCTCCCGGAGCCTGGCCGCGAAGGCGTGCATGCCGTCTGCCACCGCGAGCGGGGTGGACCGGTACACGTGGAAGCGGTCCGGCAGGAGCACGTACGCGATGCCGATGCAGCGGCTGCTGGTCGAGCCGAAGCCGAAGTACTGGATGTTCACGGACGGAGCCGAGCTGGTACTGAGGTAGTCGTCGCGCATGATCGTCCAGCCGGGCGAGCGGTACAGCGGCAGCTGTCCCGACCCGCCGAGCGCCGCCCCCGGCGCCGCTGGATCAGCTCCAGCTCCCACAGGTGCTGCTCCGGCGCAAGCCCGGCCTGGCACTCGTTCGCCCGCCGCACATGCGCCGCGGCAGCGGCCCGCAGCGCATCCCGCCGGTGCTCCGAAGAAGCGCCCGGGTCGTTCATCCCGCGACGAAGTCCCGCATCTCCGGCGTGATGACGCGCATCGCCTCCGTCTGCCTGTGCCGGAACTGCCGCGTGGCGATGCCCCCTGTCAAATCCTGCGTGTTGAACTTCGGGCCCTAGGCCCGGATCAGCTAGGCGCCTTCGCCGTGATGATCATGTTGGTGGGGAGTCTTGCGTCGAGGAGCCCAATCAACATGGCCTTCCCCTGGTCGCGGACCTGCGGGGCGATCCCTTGGGCGTGGTCGAGCTGGGCGATCATGTGACGGTAGTGGGGCAGTGTGCGGTCAGTGATGTCCTGGTACTCCACCGGCAGCAGGCCCGCATCCAGCAAGGCCGTGATGTAGGCGTCCAGGCGCATGAAGGGAGCGTTGAAGGACATGTGTCGGTATGCCTCGACGATGGCGCGTTCGGCTTCGGTGGGGGCCTGTATCTCGACGCGGTCGGTGGCAACGAGGCGGCCGCCGGGCTTGAGGACGCGGGCGATATGCCGGAAGGCGGTCGGGCGGTCGTTCATGTGGACAAGGGATTCGATGGCCATGACCGCATCGAAGGAGCGGAACGGGTAGGTCAGGTCTTCGCCGTCGCCCAGCTCGAAGACCACCTGGCCGTCTGCGCCGGCTTCGGCGGCACGGCGTTCGGCTTCGGCGATGAGAGCAGGGCTGGTGGCGATCGCGGTGACGTGAACGTCCATGGCCTTGGCCAGTCGGATGGCCGGGGCGCCGAGGCCGCATCCTATGTCCAGGACGCGGCCGCCGGGAAGCACGCCGAGGCGGGCGATGACGAGGTCGGTCATGCGGTCGGTGGCCTCGTCCAGGGAGCTGCTGTCATCGTCGTCATGCCAGTAGCCGACGTGGACGTTCGGCCCGGACAGGGCGGCGATCATGCTGGTGTTGTCATAGAACGTGGCGACTTGCTCTTTGCTGAAAACCTCGGCGCTGGTCAACGGGTGATTCCTTCGAGCATGGGGACGTTGGGGAAGTAGGTGTGGGTGGGCGTCAGGCGCAGCTCGCCGGTCAGGACGCCGTTCCATACGAAGCCGCGGCCGTGGTAGCGGGGGGCCATGAAAGACCAGCGATGGTTGGCGGCCCCGATATGCTGGAAGGTCTCAAGCAGCTGGATGAGGCCAGGGACGTCGGCGAGGCTGCAGCTGGTGATTTCGTTCCAGCAACGGACGGCGGTGTCCTGGCAGTCGTCGATCATGCGGGCGACGGTGTCGACGGCTTCTTGGAGGGTGGCGCCCTGGGAGCGGCGCAGTAGGCAGATGGCGTTGTTGTGATCGCCTCGGGCACATTCGGCGCGGAAGGACAACAGATCGTTGGGCAGATACCAATAGTCCATGATGGCGGCCCAATAGCGTTCGACCAGTTCGTGCTTGAGGGCGGTCTGGTCGATGTCGATGCCCAGGACGTATTGGGTGACGACGTGGTAGAAGACGGTCGCGGAGCTTCCGCCGGCGGCTCGCATGTGCATGTAGCTGTCCAGGTCGGTGACCTGGTGGCGGAGCAGATTGGTGGCTTCGTCGCCGATGGTGACGGTGGAGTAGTGGTCGAAGGCTTCCGCAAGGCGGGTGAAGCCTTCGGGGGTGGCTTTACCGGCGAAGCGGGTGATCAGGTCGCCGATGCTGTCCATCGCCCACGGCTGGTCGGGCGCCGGGCCGCCTTGAAGCATGGTCTTGAGGGAATCCAGGTAGCCGCGGACCGCATCTTCGCGCCGTTCGTCGCTGGTGTCAGGGCTGGTGCGCAGGCGGGCCACGTCGTTGTCGTGGAAGAACAACCAGTCAGTGAGGTTGCAGACATCTAGGACTTTTTCCGCCTCCAGTCGGTAGTACGACATACAGACGAACAGGGCGGAGAGGTTGTCGGCGAGGATCTGGTTCGCGGCCATGGGCTGACCGGGCAGGAGGCGAGTGCGGACCCACTGTTCATGCCGGGCCAGGATGTCGTAGTAGTCGGGGTGCAGGCCGCAGGTGAAGCGCTGCGAAACCGGCGGGAAGGTCACGCGGCTTTCCTCGCCTATGCCCGGGCACGGGGGAAGCGGAGCGGTCATTACTTGGTCTCCTCGGTTCGGGCGCGGGCGGTCAGGGCCAGGCCGTCGGGCTCCAGCAGGGCGCGGGGGCGGATTCGGACACGAGCCCCGGGGACCGGGGCAAGGCGCCAGGCAGGCAGGATCGTCGCGAGGGCGATTGTGGCTTCGGTGAGAGCGAAGTTGTTCCCGATGCACTGGTGCACCCCCGCCCCGAACGGCACATAGGCGCTTCGCGGGCGGCTGGTGCTGTTCTCCGGCAGCCACCGATCCGGGTCGAACGTGTCGGGGTCCGGGTAGAGGGTGGGGTCGCGGTGGATGGAGTATGGGCTGAAGAACACGTGCGTACCCGGGGGGATCACGTGCCCGCCCAACTCGGCCGCATCCTGGGTGATGCGGGGCAGCAGCCAGGCCGGCGGATACAGGCGCAGCACTTCGGTGACGATCCTGCCCAGGTACTCCAGGCGAGGAAGGTCCGCGGCCGTGACCGGTCGTCCCTCGAGGACGTCGCGGATCTCCACGCACGCCGTCTCGTCTGCCTTCCGGTCATGGGACAGCAGGTGGAGGGCCCAAGCCAGCGAGGTGGCCACGGTGGCGGAGCCGGCGGAGAAGAGGGTGACGACCTCGTCCCGCAGTTCCTTGGCAGACAGCGGATCGCCATGCTCGTCGCGCGCGCCCAGCAAAATGGTGAGGAAGTGCTCTTCTGGAGCGTCCTTGCGGGACCGGTGCACGGCGATCGCCTCGTCGGCGAAGGCGTGCAGGATCTGTTGCGCCCGGGTGAACCGTTGGTACTCCGGCGTGGGCAGCCGGTGCAGCCACATTGCGGGGGTGACGCTGCGCCATCCGATGCCTGCGGATGCGGTGGCGACCGCCCACACGATGCGCTCGGTCTTCTCCCTGGGGAAGCGGCCGGGGGAGAGCATGTTCCCGATGACGGACACCGCCAGGTGGAATAAGTCGTTCCAGACGTTCAGCCGGTCGCCGTCGCTCCACGGGCTGGTCATCTCCTCGGCGGCCTGTCGCATCACCGAGTGGTATTGCGGCATCCTGGCCCGGGAGAAAGCGGGCTGGATCAGGCGACGCTGACGCCGGTGGTAGGGGCCCTCGCTGATCGCCAGCCCGTTCCCGACGAACGCGCTGGACAGCTCGTACAGCGGGCCTTCCTTGAGGAACTCCTTCGGACGCGAGACCAGCATCTCCCGTACGAGGTCCGCGTCATTGATGATCCGCGCCCGCCACGGCCCGATCGTGAGGGCTGTCACGGCACCCAGAGGGCGTTGCGCGTTCAGGAACTCCAACGGTTTGAGGCCGAAGCCGAGGCCGTGCCCGACCAGCGGACGCTTCCCCGGCGCGACAGGGGTGGTCACCACAGTTCACCTCTCGAGATCAACAACAGAGGGGGTCAGGAGGTACGGGACGTTGCGGCATCAGCGATCCGCCGCAGCCGCCCGGCCGCGGCTGGGGACAGTGGCGCACCGTCCAGCACAGCCAGTGCCAACCTGCGCCGTTCCGTGATCATCGCCTCCAGGGCTCGGACCGCACCGGTCCCGGTGAGGATGTCCCGCACCTCATCCGCCTGTGCAGCGTCCAGGCCGGGGTCACCCAGGAACCTCACGAGACGCCGCCTGTCCGCACCGGACGCGTTCTCCCATGCGGTGGCGACCAGGACGGTGCGCTTCCCTTCCCGCAGATCATCCAGGGCCGGTTTCCCGGTCTCATCCGGATTCCCGAACACGCCGAGGAGATCGTCGCGGAGCTGGAACGCCTCACCGACCGCCGCCGCATACGTCGCCAGTGCCTCGTGCTGCTCGCGGCTCGCACCGGCCAGAAGGGCGCCGACCTGAAGGGGCCGTTCGAAGGTGTAGCGGACGGTCTTGTAGCGGATGACATGCCATGCGGTGTCCATGTCCGGCTGGCTGGGCTGCGTCGCGGAAGACAGGTCGAGGTACTGGCCGATCAGGGTCTCCGTGCGCATCGTGTTCAGGACATCCCACGGAAGCGCCCACCCCCCGGAATCGGAGTGGTGCAGAAGGTCGTAGGACCAGCCCAGGGCGAGATCCCCCAGCAAGATCCCACCGTTACGGCCGAGAGTGGCGCGGTCGCGGTGCCCCGGGTGTAAATGCTCCAGAGCGCGGTGCGCGGCCGGACGGCCCCGACGCATATCGGAGTTGTCCATAATGTCGTCATGGATCAGAGCGAAGGCATGGAAGAGCTCCAGTGACGCCGCCAGCCGGTACACCACTGCCGGCACCGGGGCGTCGGAGGCCGCCTGCCAGCCGGTCACACACAGCAGGGGGCGGATGCGCTTGCCCCCGGCGGAGATGATTTCCCGCAGCAGGGAAGTGAACATCTTCAGGTCTGCGGCCTGCGCCTGCTGCTCCTGAACGTCGAGGAAGTCGTGCAGCACCGCATCCACGGCATCACGTATGGCATCCTCTTCCGCGGCCTGGTTGATGACGGTCACCCGGCCTGGCCCCAACTCGCCCCCAGCGCCGCCGCCGCGCGCAGGCCTGCCAGGCAGCCCGCTTCGTGGAAGCCATTGCCGAACCATGAACCGGCGAAGGCCAGCCGGTCCGTGAACAAGGCCCCGAGCGCGCCCTGGGCGCGGACGCTTTCTGCTGTGAACAAGGGCACTTCATACCGGCGGCGCGCCACAACCCTGGTGGGGTCGATCGCATCCGTGGGATTGAAGCTCTTCACGTACCGCACACGGGTGTTCAGGCGCAGCGACTTTGTCACGTCCACGTGGCAGTTCGCGAACTCGGGTGAAGGATCCTGGCAGGTCACGTGCATTATCAGCGCACCCGTGCAGTCCGGGGCGGGCAGCACGCTCGTATCGGTGTGCAGAACGACGTCCACCATCACGAACCGGAACGCCCCCAAGGCGGCACGCTCGGCGTCCGTGACATCCAGCATCCGCAGGGCCTGACGTGGGTGAACAGCGAGAACAGCCTTGTCGAAGTGACCTCCGCCGTCGTGCGCGGTGCGGATCGTGACGCCCTCGCCGATGCGCCGTATGGAGCGAACTGGGGTGGACAGGCGCACATCGGGAAGGCGTTCGGCGATGCGGGCGGTGTAGGTACGGCTGCCGCCCTTGACCGTGTACCAGGAGTCCATGGCGGCCGGGCTCAGCAGCGGGGCCATGGAGGACGCCAGGTAGGAGACAGGCATCTGATCGAGTTCCGCCGCGCCCAGCAGGAACCACGGCCCGAACCTGGGGTAGAACCAGTGACGGATGAAGTACGGGGAGTACCCCTGGCGGGTGAGGAACGCGCCGACGGTGACGTCGGTGTCGTCCATCGCGGCGAGCTCGGCCAGTTCTTTTGTGAACCGCTGCCGGTCAGCGGTGAACGCCTGCCGCGCCTCCTCAGTGGCATCCTCGAGCTTGCCCAGCTCTCCGCCGGCGAGGGTGGTTCCGTTCCGGTCCGCGAACCGGCAGTCCTGGCATAGCGCATCGCTTGCTGAGACGACTGGCTGCCCCTCCACTCCCAGCTCCTGGAACAGGCGTGACAAGGCCGGGTAGGCCACGGTGCTGTAGCCGGTAAATCCGAGATCGACCGCAAGGTCGTCGTCGACCGTGACCGTCTCCGCGTTTCCTCCCAGACGGCCATTCGCCTCGAACAGCGTCACGTCGAAACGTTCCTGCAGGATGTAGGCGGCCGTTAGGCCGGAGATTCCCGCCCCCACTACCGCAACAGATAAACGTGACATCAGTAGTTACGTCCCCCTTTTGGTCACGTGCGGGACTGCTGGGTCAGCGCCCCAGAAGCAGACGCCACGGCGTCAACGCCGACTCCACCTGAACCCCCAGCGTCAGCTTCGATGCCCCGTTCATGCGCTCAGTGAAGGTGATCGGCACCTCCACGACCCGCAGGCCCCTCGACAGGGCCCGGTGATTCATCTCCACCTGAAACGAATAGCCGTTCGACCGTACGTCATCCAGCCCGACCGTGTGCAACGCTTTTTCCCTCCACGCCTTGAAGCCCGCGGTCGCATCCATCACCCCATGGCGCAGCAGCGTGTTGACGTACACGTTTGCCCACCTGGACAGGGCCCGCCTATGCCAGGGCCAAGCGGTGTCCAGCTTCCCTCCGGGCACGTAGCGGGAGCCGATAACAAAGTCCGCCTCTCCGCCCATGAGCGGGGCCAGCAACTGCGGGATGGACTCGACGGGATGCGATAGGTCCGCGTCCATCTGGACCACGATGTCGGCTCCGTCGGACAGAGCCTTACTCATCCCAGCAACATAGGCGCGACCGAGGCCGTCCTTCACGCTCCGATGAATCACCGCCACGCGCCAAGGGTGTTGGGATGCCAGCTTGTCCGCCACCTCGCCGGTCCCGTCGGGCGAGCAGTCGTCCACCACCACGAGACGCAATCCCTCAACACCCAGGTTGAACAGCCGCTCGGCGAGGACGGGAAGGTTCTCCTTCTCGTTGTACGTCGGCACCACCACAGTGATCGCTATGGCCTCTTCGCTGCTGATCATCGAGCCATCGTACGGAGCCACGCCAGGGACCAGGCGACGACTAGCGCCTCGTTTCGGCCATTCGCCTACCTCCCTCGTCGACCCCTGTTGCGTGTACCGACGTGATCACGCTTGGTGATCGCCTGAGGGTCGACGTAATCTCGCAATACGCACATAACGAATACAGTGCAAGCTGTGCCCGCACTCTCGCCTCGTCAGGAAGCCTCATGCATCGTCGGATATTTGACCGAAATGACGTCTTCACGGTGCCGCCAGATGGCCGACACCATCCGACGATCTTCGCCCAGCCCGCCGAAGCCGCGGTCCGCGCACAACTCGACACCGTCGCCGACATGCTCGGCAAGCAGTTCCCCAAGGTCGGCCAGATGCTCCACGAGGGCCAAAGACGAGCTGACCGCCTTCGCGACCTTCCCGTAGCGACATTGGAAGAAGATCCAGTCCACCAACCCCCCTGGAGCGGATCAACCGCGAGGTCAGGCGCCGGACCGACGTCGTCCAGGTCTTCCCCAACGATGAGGCGCTCCTGCGGCTGGTCACCGCCGTGCTCTTCGAGATGCACGACGAATGGATCGTCTTCCCCCGCCGCTACCTGCCCGAAGGCAGGTTGCCACTGCTCAGCGAAGACGACCGCGAGACGGCCGTGCAGCGCCTACAGGAGGCGTACGCCGATGAGCGCATCTCGCACGAGGAGATGGACGAACGTCTCGACCAGGTGCTCACCGCAAAGACGCACAGCGCTCGCGTCGGCTATGGCCTCGCTCCCGGAGGAGAATCCGGATACCACGTCAACAATCGCCGCCGCTGGCGGACGGATCCAGCGGCACGGCGTATGGCGGGTACCTCGGATCCTCAAGGTGGAGTCCGCATACGGAAGGGTGCACCTGGATCTGTCCCGGGCGGTCATCGAGCATCCGGTCGTCGAAATCGAGCTGCTACTCGGCACCGGCGGGGCCAAGATCAAGGTGCCTCACGACGCGACCGTTGACGTCGAGGGTCTGCTCACGGGGTGGAAGGACCTGCGCTACCAGACTCGGCGGCCTACGGTTGAAGATCCGCCACGCGCGGCGTTGAGGCTTCATTCGGCATCCGGATTACCCGTGCGGCACTTCGCCCCCGCTCGGCTGCTGGTGCCACGGCGGGTTGGTCAGGCTGCAGATACGAGGGGGCGTCCGCCCAGCGGATGCCCTCGTGCACGGCGTGTCCACCCGCAGCGTGGACGACCTGGTCAAAGCACTCGGTGCGGACAGCGGGGTCTCCAAGTCGGTGGTGTCGCGGATCTGCGGCGAGCTCGACCACGAGCTGGAAGCGTTCAAAGAGCGGCCGCTGGACCACACCGTCCTTCCCTACGTCTTCCTGGATGCCACCTACTGCAAGGCCCGCGTCAACCACCGGATCGCCTCCCAGGCCGTGGTCACCGCCACCATCTCCGCCACCGGCCACCGCGGTGGTCATCTCCGACAGCCACAGCGGGCTGGTGGCCGCGATCCGGACCGTCTTCCTCGACGCTGCCTGGCAAAGGTGCCGGGTGCACTGTGGAGCCGTGCGGAATTAACGTGGTGGATTCCCCTGTTGGGGAACGGAGGCCAAGAGGGCGCCGACAGTTCGGTATTTGCTCGGGGCTGGTTTGAGGTGGAATCCGTCTTCTTCCAGGAGCGGGCGCACGTCGAGAAGAGCGTTGCCGATGGTGCGGCGGCTCACCTGGAACAGCTCGGCCAGGACCTCGCCGGTGCAGACCAGGCGGTGGAAGAGCACGGCGGCCAGCACGCGCTCCGCGTCGCCGATCTTCTGAGGAAAGATGCCGCCGACCAGACCGAATCGGAACACCTGCAGGTGGAAGGCGCCCGGCTGGCACGCACGCCCGACCCCGTACCGCCCATCTACTTCGGCGGCTCCTCCCCCGCCGCCCTGCAGGTCGCCGCGTGGCACACGGACGTCTACCTCACCTGGGGCGAGCCGCCCGCCCAGGTCGCCAAGAAGATCTCCCGCGTGCGCGCCGCCGCCACCCGCGAAGGCCGCACCGTACGCTTCGGTATCCGGCTGCACACCATCACCCGCGACACCTCCGAGGCCGCTTGGGCCGAGGCGCGACGGCTGCTGGACGGCATCGACGAGCAGACCGTACGCACCGTCCAGTCCGGACTCTCGCGCAGCGCGTCCGAGCCAGCAGCGCATGCTCGCCCTGCACGGCGGCAGCCGCGACCGGCTGGAGATCCACCCGGGCCTCTGGGCAGGCATCGGACTGGTCCGCGGGCGCCGGCACCGCCCTGGTCGGCAGCCACCAGGAGGTGACCGACCGCATCCGCGAATATCACGCCCTCGGCATCGAGGAGTTCATCCTCTCCGGCTATCCGCACCTGGAGGAGGCGTACTGGTTCGGCGAAGGCGTACTGCCCCTGCTCGGTCAGGACGGGCTGTGGTCGCACCCGGCCGGTGAACCCGGCGTAGAGCACTCCGCACAGATACCCTTCGCCGCGCACGGAGGTTGATGGCGGCGGCACGCCCGTCGGCGGGATCCGGCCGGCCCCGGCACCGGCTCATCGGCGCTGCCACTCCTCGGCCAGGAGTTGGTAGGAGCGCACCCGGTCGGCGTGACCGTGGGTGTCGGCGCTCTGCCCACCGCTGCTGCCGAGGCGGGCATAGCCGAACCGCGCCGCGCACTGGGCGAGGTCGTTGCTACGGCGCAACGCCTCGGCGGCATGTTCCGGCGTGACTACATGGAACCGTCGGCTGCGTCCGCCTGGACGAAGTTGTTGATGGTCTAAGCCCAGTCGTTTTACGGCTCTCCCTTCGCACCGCTTCCGGCGGACAGACGCTGCCATGCCTAAGGCGGGGCCTGGCTGGTGGGGTGGTCGATGCGCGGGCCGCCGCTACGCGGACCTATCCCTACTTTTCCTATCGATTAACTAGGGAACTATTGACGGTGCCCAGCGAGGATGCGCAGGATGATGCACATGTCCCACACGCAGCAACGACTCGTTCGTCGTCGGCATGTCGACTTTGGTCACGTCGTCAGCGCCGCCTGCTGCCGCGTGTAAGGCACGCGGCTCATACGTTGCGCGTGCCGCTCCGCTCCTTCTTTCTCTCCTGATGCACCGCCCGGGGTGGGCTCCGGTGCCGTCGGTGTTCCTCCGCCGACCGCACAGCTTGTAGTCCTGCCCCTCCCAGGCGATCAGGCGAAACACCCACTGCGCCTGATGGCTCGACACACTTCTGAAGGACGACCGCCATGACCACGGCACTTCCGGCCCAGCCCACTCCATTGGGTTCGCCGCCGCCGCTCTCCGACGTACGCCATCTTCGCCTGGTGGGCAAGAGCACGCAGGGCGGCGCTGAGGAACACGCTTCCGCGCCGCTCCTCGGCTATCTCGTGCTCGTCCCCGAGGGCACCGATCCCGCCGAGCTCTTCACCAAGGACGGGGCACGGCCGGAGATCCGACCGGTCGCCTACACGGACTCAACTCCTGTGCGGCGGACGGGGAGGCGACGTCGTGCGCATCGATCACGCGCGCCATGTCGCAGAGGTGGACGGACGCGAACTCGACCTCACCTACCTGGAGTTCGAGCTGCTGGCCCATCTCGTTCTGCATCCCCACCATGTGCATTCCCGCGAGCAGTTGATGGCCGGCATCTGGGGCTACGACCACATCGGCGACGGCCGCACCGTAGATGTCCACATCGCGCGCCTGCGCCGCAAGCTCGGCACGGCTCACCGGCACCGGATCGTCACCGTACGGCGCGTGGGTTACAAGTACGTGCCCGACTGGCAAGAGAGCCCCAACGCCACTCCCTGCGGCCGACCTTGAGGAGACCACTGCCATGGGCGTTGCCCCTGCGCCGTCCCGCCCCACCGCGGAGTCCGACCGGACCGGGCCCGGCCGCGCCCACTGGCTGCGCGTGGCCCGCGAGACGGCGGACGACCTGGCCACGGACGCGGTGGCCAGGGACCAGGCAGGCAAGGCCCCATTCGACGAGGTATCCCGGCTGCGTGAGGCGGGCCTGCTGACGCTCCTGATACCGGCCGAGCTCGGGGGAGGCGGCGCGGACTGGCCCACGGCGTACGCCGTTGTCCGGGAGATCGCCGCAGCCGACGGCGCGATCGGTCAGCTGCTCGGCTGTCACTACTTCCTGTCCTGGAGCGCCCGGTACTTCACCGAGCCCGCTCTCGCCGCCCAGGTCGAGCGGCAGTCCGCGGCGGAGCAGTGGTGCTGGGGTGGTGGTTTCGCCCGTCAGGAACCGCCTCTGACGCTGGCCAGGACAGCCGATGGCCATGTGCTCGACGGTCGGCAGAGCTACGCCACCGGGGTCCTGGTCGCCGACCTCCTCGCCGTACGGGCGGTGCGGGCCGACACCGGCGAACCATTCGTAGTCGTTGTCGATCCCGCCCGTCACGGCGTGGGGATCGACGGCGACGCCGACACCTTCGGCCAGCGGCTCGCGGCCGGCGGGAGCGTGGAGTTCGACGCCGTACCGGTCGCTGCCGACGACGTACTCGGCTCCCTGTCCGCAGACGAGGACGTCCTGTCACCCCTGACTGCTCTGGCATCGCCGGTCGGGCGTCTCCTCTCCGTCCAACTCCGTCTCGGCATGGCTGAGGGAGTGCTCGCCGAAGCTCGTGAGTACAGCAGGGCGGGCCAATCACCCTGGCACCCCGCCTGTCCGGTCGGCTCTCCCCAGGACCTGCATGTGCTGACCGCCTACGGAGAACTCACCGTCCTCACCCGCTCCGCGTCCGCACTCACCGCTCAAGCACTGGAAGCTGCGCAAGGCGGGCTGGCACGCGGCGAAGACCTCACCTACGACGAGTACGCGGAGATCTCTGTCCTCGTGGCCATGGCCGAAGCCGCCGCCTCCAGGGCTGCGCAGGAGTCCACCGCCCGTGCCCTGGACATCATCGGCGCCCGCTCCGCGTCCTCGCGGCTGGGCTTCGACCGCTTCTGGCGCAACGCCCGAACTCACACCTTGTACGAGCCCGTCGCCCACCGGCTCCGCGATGTCGGGGACTACTTCCTCAACGGTGCACACCCTCCGTTCGTCCTGCCCGTCTGACCGTGCGCACCCGCAGCGCCGGATCAGTAACGGCGCATGCTCCACAATGAATTGGCCTCGGTATCCCCCCGACGACCGACTCGACATGAGCGGCATTCGCCACGCCACCTGCCATCCAGGAAATTGTGAACGCCGCGCTTCACGCACATGTCGGACGGTTGAGAATATGAGACGCACGTGCAGCGACATTGACTTAGCTGGATTTCGCTGCAACTCTCTTGAATGTGAGCAAGTCTGAGAACCTCGCCGCGCGCCTGCACGTCGATCTGCGACGTCAGGCCAGCGCCATCTGTGCCGTCGGCCGCTGGACCCGCTGACCGGCGCTGCTCTCTCCCGCTCTTCACAGTCGGCTGCTACGACTATGCCGCTGTTGCCGTAGATCACTGATTCCTCGCGGGCATTCCGGTCTCTTTCCCCTTTCGGTGTGTCCGCCTTGCCCACGCCCAACCGCCGAGCGCTCTGCGCACCCTCTTTCGGCAGGCGCCTCTTCACGCCAAAGAACCCCTCCAGGCGTCACTTCTCGCCATTTCACGAAGCACGTCCGCCGATTCCACGTCAGTCCCCACTCGTTTGAACAGGACCTTTCCATGGCCACAACGGCATCGACCCGACGCCAGTTCCTCTCTCTGCTCGGTCTTTCGGCGGTGGCCGTGAGCTGCGGCACCACCGCAACCGGAGCCAACTCCGGCAAGGGCCAGACCAAGACGCTCCGGTACCAGGGCTGGGCGGGCCAGGTCACCTTGCCCGAGTTGGCCGAGGATCTCGGCTATCTGGAGGACGTGAAGCTGAAGTGGGTCGGCAACACCATCAGCGGGCCGCAGGACATCCAGTCCGCGGCCACGGGTCAGATCGACTTCGGCGGGGCGTTCAACGGCGCAGTCGTGAAGCTCGCCTCGCGCCACGCACCTATCAAGGCCGTCATCGGCTATTACGGCGTCGACCGGCGTCAGTACAACGGCTTCTATGTGCTGAAGGACAGCCCGATCCGCTCGGCCCGTGACCTGATCGGCAAGGAGGTCGGGATGAACACCCTCGGGGCGCACTCCGAGGCGATGCTCGACATCTACCTGCAACGCCACGGCCTGTCGCAGGCGGACATCAAGAAGGTCGAGCCCCTGGTGGTGCCCCCGGTCAACACCGAGCAGACGCTGCGCCAGAAGAAGATCGATGTGGGCGTCCTGGGTGACATCTTGCGCGACAAGGCCCTCGAGACCGGCGGCATACGGCCGCTGTTCAGCGACTACCAGCTGCTCGGCGCCTTCACGGCCGGCACGTACGTGATGACGGAGCGCTTTCTGGAGCAGAGTCCCGACACCGCGCGCACGTTCGTCACGGGTGTCGCGCGCGCCATCGAGTGGGCCCGCGCCACCCCGCGCGAAGAGGTCATCGACCGGCAGATCGAGATCGTCAAGAAGCGCGGCCGCAATGAGGACACCGATCCGCTGAAGCACTGGAAGGCCTTCGGCGTCGCCGAGACCGCCGGGCGCATCACCGACAAGGAACTCCAGCTGTGGATCGACTGGCTGGGTGAGCGCGGTGACATCACGAAGAGCCAGATCAAGGCGCGGGACCTCTACACCAACGAGTTCAACGCGTATCGCCGAAAGGACACCTCGTCCGCGGCTCCGTCGGCCTCCTCGACTCACAGCGGGAGCTGATCTCCATGTCAGGAACTGCCACACCCAAGATCGAGTTCGAGCAGGTGCGCAAGACCTTTCCCGCCAAGAGGGGGCGGGCCCAGAGCCGCAGCTCGGCTCACGGGGACGGCGATTTCACCGCCCTGGACGGCATTGATCTGCGGATCGAGGCGGGGGAGTTCGTCGTCGTGGTCGGCCCCAGCGGATGCGGCAAGTCCACCCTCCTGGACCTGCTGGGCGGGCTCGCCCGGCCGACCGCCGGACGGATCCTCCTGGACGGGGAACCGGTGACCGGGCCCGGCCTGAACCGCGGCATCGTCTTCCAGCAGTACGCCCTGCTGCCCTGGCGCACCGCCCTGGGCAACGTCGAGTTCGGTCTTGAGGCGACCGGCGCGCCGCGGCGTGAGCGCGCCGCACGCGCCCGCGCGTACCTGGACCTGGTCGGGCTCTCCGGGTTCGAGAGCCGGCACCCGCACGAGCTCTCGGGCGGCATGCGCCAGCGCGTGGCGATCGCCCGCTCTCTCGCCTACGACCCCGACGTCCTGCTGATGGACGAGCCGTTCGCCGCGCTGGACGCCCAGACCAGGGAGTCGCTCCAGGACGAGCTGCAGCGCATCTGGCAGCGCACCGGGAAGACCGTCGTCTTCATCACCCACAGCATCGAGGAAGCCGTCTACCTGGGCCAACGGGTGGCCGTCATGACCTCCAGGCCCGGTCGCATCAAGCAGGTCGTGTCCATCGACTTCGACTCCCGTACGGCGACGGACGACCTGCGTTCCAGCCCCGAGTTCGTGCGGTACCGGCACGAGATCTGGACGCTGCTGCACGACGAGGTGACCAGGACCCAGCTGCTGGAGAAGGAGGAGGTCTCCGCATGAGCCTCGCAAGTGGTTCGAGCACGCGGCTCGACACCCAGAAGGTACTCTCCGTGCCGGCCACCGGCACGGCGTCCGCGCCCACCGAGGAGCCCGCGTCCACCGAGGGGCCCGCGGCCGTCCTGCCGATCGGGCTGAGCGAGCCGCGGCGCCGCCGCGCTTCCGGCCTGCCCCACTTCCTGCGCGCCGTACTGACCAGCATCACCAAGTCGGTGGCGATCCTTGCCCTGCTGCTCGCGTGGGAGCTGGCGCCCCGCTTCGACCTGGTGGACCGGACGTTCCTGCCGCCGTTCAGCGAGGTCGCCCAGGCCTTGTGGGGACTCGTGGCCAACGGTCAACTCGCCGACAACACGCAGGCGAGTCTGGTGCGTTCGTTCAGCGGTTTCGGTCTGGCCGTCGCCGTGTCCGTACCATTGGGCCTGCTCATCGGCTGGTACCGGCCCGTCGCCGATCTTCTCAGCCCGTTGCTGCAGGTCTTCCTCAACACCGCCGCCCTGGCCCTGCTGCCGGTGTTCGTGCTGCTCCTCGGCATCGGCGAGACATCGAAGATCTCCATCGTGGTGTACGCGTGCGCGTGGCCGATCCTCCTCAACACCATCAGCGCGGTACGCACCGTCGACCCCACCCTGCTGAGGCTGGCGAAGTCCATGGACCTGTCCGCCCCGCGGCTGTTCCAGAAGGTGATCCTGCCGGCCTCGGTGCCGACGATCTTCACCGGGATCCGGCTGGCCGGGGCGGTGTCCATCGTGGTCCTGGTCGCCGCCGAGATGATCGGTGCCAAGGCCGGTCTCGGCTATTTGATCAACGCATCCCAGTACAACTTCGCCATTCCGCAGATGTACGCCGGGATCGTCACGATCTCCGTCATCGGCGTGGCGTTCAACCAGCTGCTGGTGGCCGTGGAGAAGCGGCTCAGCTCGTGGCGCATCCCCACCACGAGCTGACGTCCGGTTCTGCCGGATGCCCTTTTCGAGGAATCCAGAGGAACGCCCCATGCCCGCAAACAGCCCTCGCCGCCTTCATCTCAACGCCTTCCTGATGAACGCCGGCCACCACGACGCCGCCTGGCGGCACCCCCGTACCCAGCCCGAACCGGTCACCGACCTGCGCTACTTCCAGCAGCTCGCGCGGACCGCCGAGCGCGGCCTAATCGACTCGGTCTTCCTCGCCGACGGCCTCGCCCTGTGGGGCAACGTCCGGCACAACGCCCTCGGCGGCTTCGAACCGCTCACCCTGCTCTCCGCCCTGGCAGCGGTCACCGAGCACGTCGGGCTGATCGCCACCGTCTCCACCACCTTCAACGAGCCCTTCCACACCGCCCGAAAGTTCGCCTCCCTGGACCACATCAGCGGTGGCCGGGCCGGCTGGAACATCGTCACCTCCGGCACCGTGAACGAGGCCCGAAACTTCGGGCAGGACGAGCACCTGGAGCACCGGCTGCGCTACGAGCGAGCGCGGGAGTTCGTCGAGGTCGCCACCAAGCTGTGGGACAGCTGGGAGGACGACGCGGTGCTGCTCGACCGGGAGCGCGGCGTCTACGCGGACACCGACAAGGTGCGGGAGATCAACCACCGCGGGGAGTACTTCCGGGTGCAGGGCCCCCTGAACGTTCAGCGCACCCCACAGGGATATCCGCTGCTGGTGCAGGCCGGTTCGTCGGAGGACGGCAAGGAGTTCGCCGCCCAGTACGCCGAGGCCGTCTTCACCGCCCAGCAGACCCTCGCCGACGGCCAAGCCTTCTACAAGGACCTCAAGTCCCGGCTGGCCCGTTACGGCCGCACCGAGGATCAGCTGCTGGTGCTCCCCGGCATCGCCCCCGTGATCGCCTCGACCGAGGCGGAGGCCCAGGCACTGGAACAGGAGCTCACCGAGCTGCAGGTCCCCGAGTACGGGCTCGCCCAGCTGTCCGGGATGCTCGGCACCGACCTGACCGGCCTGCCCCTTGACGGGCCGCTGCCGGAGCTGCCCGAGGAGCGGGACATCAACGGCAACAAGAGCCGCTTCACGCTCATCGCTGAGCTCGCCCGCCGCGACGGCCTCACCCTGCGCGAGCTCATCGCCCGCCTCGGCGGCGGACGCGGCCACCGCGTCTTCGCCGGCACCCCCGAGCAGATAGCCGACCAGCTCGAGGAATGGTTCACCCAAGGCGCCGCCGACGGCTTCAACATCATGCCGCCCCATCTGCCGGGCGGCCTGGAGGACTTCGTCGACCACGTCGTACCGATCCTGCAGCAACGCGGCCTGTTCCGCACCGAGTACACCGGCCGCACCCTGCGCGAACACTACGGCCTGGCCCGCCCCGCCAACCGGCTGGCCGCGGCGGCCGCAGCAGAGGGAGTGCCCGCATGACCGGACTCGACCTCACCACTGACGTCCTGGTGGTCGGCGGCGGCCCCGCGGCCACGTGGGCCGCGCTCAAAGCGGCCCAGGACGGAGCGGACGTCGTCCTTGCCGATAAGGGCTACTGCGGCACCAGCGGCGCCACCGCCTCGAGCGGTACCGGTGTGTGGTACGTCCCCCCGGAGCCCGCCACGCGCGAGGCGGCCATGGCGAGCAGGGAGGCACTGGGCGGTTATCTGGCCGACCGGCGGTGGATGACGCGGGTGCTGGACCAGACGTACGCCGGGGTGAACGAGCTGGCGGCGGCCGGACGCTACCCGTTTCCGACCGGCCCGGACGGAAGGCAGCTCAGGAACGGGCTGCAGGGACCGGAGTACATGCGCCGGATGCGGATCCGCGTCCAGCGGGCCGGGGCACGCATCCTCGACCACAGCCCGGTCACCGAACTGCTCACCGACCCCTCCGGCGCGGTCGCCGGGGCCAGGGGTCACCGGCGCCAGGCCGGGCAGCCGTACCAGGTGCGCGCCGGGGCGGTCGTCCTGGCCACCGGCGGCTGCGCGTTCCTCAGCGGCGCGCTGGGCTGCAACGTCAACACCGGCGACGGTGCGCTGTTCGCCGCCGAGGTGGGCGCGGAGCTGTCCGGGATGGAGTTCTCCAACGCGTACGGCATCGCGCCCGAGGCCACCTCCGTCACCAAGACCGCGTTCTACTCCTTCGCAACCTTCTACCGCGAGGACGGCACGGTCCTGAAGGGAGCAGCCAGCCAGGGCGGCCGGTCCGTGATCGCCAGGACGCTGCTCAGTGAGAAGGTGTACTGCCGCCTCGACCGGGCGGACGCGGCGGCCCGGCAGGCGATGCGGCTGGCCCAGCCGAACTTCTTCCTCACCTTCGACCGGCTCGGCATCGACCCCTTCACCCAGCGCTTCGCCGTCACACTCCTCGCCGAGGGCACCGTGCGCGGCACCGGCGGCATCCGCATCACCGGCGACGACTGCTCCACCACCGTCCCTGGGCTGTACGCGGCCGGGGACGCGGCGACCCGTGAGCTGATCTGCGGCGGCTTCACCGGCGGTGGCAGCCACACCGCGTGGGCCATCTCCTCCGGCACCTGGGCGGGCCGGGGCGCGGTCCGCCACGCCCGCTCGCTCGGCGTCGGCGCGGGTACGAGGCGCCTGGTGGCCGCGGGCGGAGCCGGGCTCCGGCCCACCGGGGCATCTGGTCCTGCCGACGGCTTCCGTGAGGTCGTCACCGCGGTCCAGGGCGAAGTGCTGCCGTACGAGAAGAACTATCTGCGCCACGGCGACCGGCTCACCGCCTCGCTGGAGGTGCTCGACAGCGTGTGGGAGGAGTCGCGCGCCTCCCTGCACGCCGCGGGCGGAGACGCCGTACGGGCCCCGCAGGCGGCGTCGATGGCAGCGCACGCCCGCTGGATGTACGCCGCGGCGCTGGCGCGCACCGAGACCCGCGGCATGGCCAAAAGGCTCGACTTCCCGTCGCAGGACCCCGGGCAACACCACCGCATCGTCACGGGTGGCCTGGACCGGGTGTGGACCCGTACCGAGCCCCTGACGACCGCGCCGACCGCACCGGCGGCACCGGCCGCACCACTGGAGGTGGCTTCGTGATCGAACTGGTCTCGACGGAACGCTGCATCACCTGCGACAAGTGCATCAAGGTCTGCCCGACCAACGTCTTCGACCGGGGCGAGGACGGCATTCCGGTGCTCGCCCGCCGTGACGACTGCCAGACCTGCTTCCAGTGCGAGGCGAACTGCCCGGCCGACGCGCTGTACGTCGCGCCCCTGACGATCAGCTCCTGAAAGGAACCCGCACATGACCACCGGCACCGGCTTCGACGTCCGCAGGATCGGCGGCCGTATCGGCGCCGAGATCCTCGGCGTGGATCTCTCCACCGACCTCGACCCCGCCGTCGTCACCGAGATCAACTCTGCGCTCTTGGAACACAAGGCGCTGGTCTTCCGCGACCAGCAGCTCGACGACGCGAGCCAGCTGCGCTTCGCCTCCCTCTTCGGCGAGCTCACCACCGCGCACCCCACCGTCCCCTCCGTCGACGGCCAGCCCCAGATCCTGCCCGTCGACGGCGACGAGGGCATCCGCGCCAACCACTGGCACACGGACGTCACCTTCGTCCGTACGCCCCCGAAGGCGTCCACGCTGAGCAGCATCGTGCTACCGCCCTACGGCGGCAACACCCTCATCGCCAACTCGGCCGCCGCCTACCGGGATCTGCCCGAGCCGTTGCGCGAGCTGGCCGACAAGCTGTGGGCCGTCCACACCAACGACTACGACTACGCCACCCCGAAGAGCGAGAAGGCGGCTGAGCACCGCAAGCGGTTCGTCTCCCGCACATACCGCACCGCCCACCCGGTCGTACGTATCCACCCCGAGACCGGGGAGCGCGGGCTGTTCATCGGCGGCTTCGCCCAGAGCATCGTCGGCCTCGGCCCCTCCGACTCCCGCGACCTGCTCCGCATCTTCCAGTCCTACGTCACCCGGCCCGAGAACATCGTGCGCGTGGCCTGGACGCCGGGCGACCTCGTCCTGTTCGACAACCGCATCACCCAGCACTACGCCCCCGACGACTACGGCGACCTGCCGCGCCTGCTGCACCGGGTGACCGTCGCGGGCGACGTCCCCGCCGGCATCGACGGCACCCTCAGCCATGTCGTCGAAGGCGACGACGCCTCCCACTACACGCCGGCCGCGGCCTGATGTCGCCGGCCGCCGGGCACAGACACCCGCCCGGCGGCCGACGGCCCACCCGCGACGGACGCCGACCGAAGCCGTACGGGATAATGCACACATGCGGATCTCAGCCAGGGCGGACTACGCGGTACGTGCCGCGCTGCAGCTCGCCGCGTCACGGGATGGAGGGCCACTGAAGGCCGAGGCCATCGCCGCCGCCCAGGACATCCCGCACAAATTTCTCGAAAGCATCCTGAACGACATGCGCCGGGGCGGTCTCGTCCTCAGCCAGCGCGGCGGTAACGGCGGCTACCGGCTGGCCAAGCCCGCCGAGTCCATCAGCATCGCGGACGTCATACGCGTCGTGGACGGCCCGCTGGTCTCGGTGCGCGGGGTCCGCCCGCCGGACCTGTCCTACACCGGCCCCGCTCAGTCGCTGCTTCCCCTGTGGATCGCACTGCGGTCCAACGTGCGCGAGATCCTCGAGGGTGTGACGCTCGCTGACGTCGCATCGGCCGAACTGCCCGCCGATGTATCCGTGTTGACCGACGCCCCGGGCGCCTGGGTAAACCCCTGACGCGCTGCGCCATTCACCACTGATCCCAAAAAGCGAGACGTGGCCATCCATTATCTGAACACCCTCTTGGGGTGGACGCCGCCGTCTGCCACGATCCCTATCAGCCAGGTAGGAGAACTAGGGATCTGTGGGGTGGCCATGAGAACGCTCAACCGCACAGACCGGTTGCTGCCCCTTCTGACCTCGCGTCGCCACATCGATTTCGGCCGCACATCCAGTTCCATCTGTCAGCCCGTCTGAGGCCGTCCACAGAACTCGGCTCCCTCAGAACAGCGCTGCCGCCCTGCCGCCCCGCCCCTGTCGGCGGATCGGCCCCCTCGGCTGACAGCGCCGCCCGCATATCCCCATGACCGCATGCCTTCGGGCACGGCATGGCCGTGACGGCGTGCGCAACATCTGCTCCGGCGACACCCTCCACGTTCCGCTTCTCAGCCCGCGACGGCATTTCTGCCGCCAACGGCCGGGGAGTGGATTGCTGGTGCGTGCCGACGGAATGTGAGCCTCGAATTTCCGTACCTCCCTGATCACCCAGTCCCCCTGAAAGGACACCTTCGTGTCTGCCGCAAGACCGCTCACCACCCTGCGCACCATCGCCGTCATAGCGGCGCTGCCCCTCCTGCTCACTGCCTGCGGCTACGGTTCCGAGTCCGCTGACGATGGCAAGCAGACCGAGGTCGCGGCGGACGGCAAGAAGCTGTCCGCCGACGAAGTGAAGATCGGCTACTTTCCGAACCTCACGCACGCCACCGCTCTGGTGGGCGTCCAGGAGGGCCTGCTCCAGAAGGAGCTCGGCGGCACCACGATCAAGCCGTCGACCTTCAACGCCGGCCCCTCCGAGATCGAGGCGCTGAACTCCGGGTCCATCGACATCGGCTGGATCGGCCCCTCCCCCGCCATCAACGGCTACACCAAGGCGGGCGGCGAGAACCTGCGCATCATCAGCGGTTCCGCCTCCGGCGGCGTGAAGCTCGTCGTCAACCCGGACAAGATCAAGTCCCTTGACGACGTCAAGGGCAAGAAGATCGCGACCCCGCAGCTCGGCAACACCCAGGACGTCGCGTTCCTCAACTGGATCGCGGAGAAGGGCTGGAAGGTCGACGCGGAGAGCGGCGAGGGCGATGTCTCCGTGGTCCGTACGGACAACAAGGTGACCCCGGACGCCTACAAGTCCGGTTCCGTCGACGGTGCCTGGGTGCCGGAACCGACCGCGTCCAAGCTGGTCGCCGAGGGCGGCAAGGTGCTCCTCGACGAGGGCGACCTGTGGCCGGACAAGAAGTTCGTGATCACGAACATCATCGTGTCGCAGACGTTCCTGAAGGAGCACCCGGACGTCGTCGAGGCCGTGCTGCGCGGCTCGGTGAAGACCAACGCGTGGATCAACGCCAACCCGGAAAAGGCCAAGGCGTCCGCGAACGCGGCCCTCAAGAAGGAATCCGGCAAGGCTCTGCCCGCCGAGGTCATCGACCCGGCCTGGAAGTCCATCACCTTCCTCGACGACCCGCTGGCCGCCACCCTCGACACCGAGGCGGAGCACGCGGTGAAGGCCGGCCTGCTGGAGGAGCCCAATCTGAAGGGCATCTACGACCTCGCACCGCTCAACAAGGTCCTCAAGGCCGAGGGCAAGGACGAGGTCGACGACGCCGGTCTCGGCGCCGAGTAACGACAACCGGACCGAAGAGTTCCCAGGAGGTGACGACCGTGGCCACCACGATGGCCAAGGCTGCCGAGGACGCCACGGCGGTGACGCACGCCGCCCGTATCGAGCATGTCTCGAAGTCCTTCCCCGCGCCGGGCACGCCCGGCGGACAGCAGCTCGTGCTGGACGACATCACCCTCTATATCGCACCGGGCGAGTTCGTCACCCTCCTTGGGGCCTCCGGCTGCGGCAAGTCCACCCTGCTCAACCTGGTCGCGGGACTGGACCTGCCGTCCGCCGGCTCGATCGGCACGGACGGCCGGCCCGCCCTGATGTTCCAGGAGCACGCGCTGTTCCCGTGGCTGACCGCGGGCAAGAACATCGAGCTCGCGCTGAAGCTGCGCGGGGTCGCGGGGCCGGAGCGTCGGCAGGAGGCGGAACGGCTGCTGGAACTCGTACGGCTGCAGGGCGCGCACCGCAAGCGGGTGCACGAACTGTCGGGCGGCATGCGGCAGCGCGTCGCACTGGCCCGTGCGCTGGCCCAGGACAGCCGGCTGCTGCTGATGGACGAGCCGTTCGCCGCGCTGGACGCGATCACCCGTGACGTACTGCACGACGAGCTGACCCGCATCTGGGGCGAGACGAACCTGTCGGTGCTGTTCGTGACGCACAACGTGCGGGAGGCGGTGCGGCTGGCGCAGCGGGTGGTGCTGCTGTCCTCGCGGCCGGGGCGGATCGCCCGGCAGTGGACGGTCGGCATCCCGCAGCCGCGCCGCATCGAGGACAGCGCGGTCGCCGAGTTGTCCGTCGAGATCACCGAAGAACTGCGTGGGGAGATCCGCCGCCATGGCCAGCACTGACACCGGCGTCGACATCAAGATGGACGGCTCCCCGGCAGCCGGGGAGCCGCAGGACCCGCATGATCTGGCGGGACTGGAGGCCGGGCTCGACGCGCTGGACTCGGTGCAGGTCGGCCGCACGCCGCTGCGCAAGACCCTGATACGCAAAGCGCTGCCGCCTATCACCGCCGCCGCACTGGTGCTGGTGGTCTGGCAGCTGCTGGTGTGGGCCGAGGCCGCCCCCGACTACAAGCTGCCCTCGCCGTCCGAGGTGTGGGGTGAGGTGCGCGATGCCTGGCTCCAGGGCGCACTGCTCGACTACATCTGGACCAGCGTCTCGCGCGGTCTGCTCGGCTTCCTGATGGCGCTCGCCATCGGTACACCGCTCGGCCTGCTGGTCGCCCGGGTGAGGTTCGTCCGGGCGGCCATCGGCCCCATCCTGTCCGGTCTGCAGTCGCTGCCGTCGGTGGCCTGGGTGCCGCCCGCCGTCCTCTGGCTGGGCCTGAACGACTCGATGATGTACGCCGTGATCCTGCTCGGCGCGGTCCCGTCCATCGCCAACGGCCTCGTCGCGGGCATCGACCAGATCCCGCCGCTGTTCCTGCGCGCCGGGCGGACACTGGGCGCGACCGGGCTGCGCGGGGCCTGGCACATCGTGATGCCGGGGGCGCTCCCCGGCTATCTGGCCGGGCTGAAGCAGGGCTGGGCGTTCTCCTGGCGGTCGCTGATGGCCGCCGAGATCATCGCCTCCTCGCCCGATCTGGGTGTCGGTCTTGGCCAGTTGCTGGAGAACGGGCGGAACAACGCCAGCATGTCGCAGGTGTTCCTGGCCATCTCCCTGATCCTGTTCGTCGGTATCGCCATCGATCTGCTGATCTTCAGCCCGCTGGAGCGGCGGGTGCTGCGCAGCCGGGGCCTGCTGGTCACCCGCTGAACGAACGGATCCCGATCGGCACGGGATGCCCACCCCATCCCGCCGCTCACCAGCGACCCGGCGCACGGCACCGGCCCCACAGAGGCATCGCCCACAGCGGAGCCGGTGCTGCTGAGTTTGCGGAGAGGCCCCCGCAGGTCCCACGGTGCGGTGACGGGCAGGCCCGCCGCGCGCCAGGCATGGAAGCCGCCGACCAGGTCGGTCGCGCGGTGCAGGCTCAGCTGGCGCAGCGATGCGGCGGCCAGGCTCGAGGCGTAGCCCTCGTTGCAGATCACCACGATTCGCAGATCGTGGCCCGTGGCTTGCGGGACACGCTCGGAGTCCTGCGGGTCCAGCCGCCACTCCAGTTCGTTGCGCTCGATCACGAGCGCGCCGGGGAATCAGCCCGTCGCGCTCGCACACTTCGGCGTACCGGATGCCGACCAGCAGTGCCCCGTCGGCAGCCGCCGCGTACGCCTCCTGCGGGCCGACGCAGTCGAGTCCGGCGCGGACCCGCGCCGGGTGCTCGTCGATGGACAGCCTCCCGCTCACCGCCAGTCCTCCCGCCTCTCGATCTGCTCGAGCCTGAGCACCGCACCGGTACGGCTGAAGCCGCGCAACAGTGGCAGCGGCGGGCCATGGCGAAAGAAGACAGCGTGCTCGGTAACGGACTCGTTCCGTACTTCGTGTACGTGGTGGTGGCCGAAGGCCCTGCCCTCGCCGGTCCGCAACCGCCGTTGGCGGTCGACGCCTTCGACCAGTTCCAGGGACTTCCATCCCTCGGTGGCAAGGCGTACCGCGAACGCGTCCTCCGTAAGTTCGCCTATCGCTGTGCTGAAGGCGCCGATCGACTCACCGTGGTCGTGCCAGCCGGTGCCGCTGCCAGGCGGCCAGCTGATGATCCAGGCCTCGCTGCGGTCACCCGCCGCATCGTGGTCACCCGGTGGTCCACGTTGTGGGCGGCAGGGTGGCGGATCTCGCCACCCTGCCGCTGAAACCGCAGGTCAGAGCAGTGTAGACGGGTCGTCAGGTGGCGCAATACTTCAGCAACACCATCAGAACCGCTCTCCCGGTACGTTCCCTCCCATGCCCGCCGAACCCGTCTCCGCCGCCCTCCCGGTCGCCGCCGCGCGCCGTCGGCGGCTGCGTGCGGACCAGGCCCGGCAGCTCGCCGACCTGCTGCGCCACCAGATCCTGGCGGGCGGCTTCCCCGGCGGGGTCCTTCCCCTGGAGGACGTCATTGCCTCCGACTACCGCGCCAGCCGCAACACCGTCCGGCAGGCCCTGGACCTGCTGCGCGGCGAGCAACTCATCGACCGGCAGCCCGGCGTCGGCACCGTGGTGGTCTGCGAGAAGTACCCGCACGGGCTGGACCGCCTCCAGGGCCTGGCCGAGATCCTGCACGAGCACGGCCGGGTCACCAACGAAGTCCGCACCGTCGGGGCGGTCACCGCCCCCGGCCCGGTGGCCCACCGGCTGGGCCTGCCCGAGCACACCGACGTGCTCTGTATCGAGCGGCTGCGCCGCCTGAACGGACTGCCGCTGTCCCTGGATCTGTCCTACCTGCCCATGGACGTGGGCGGTGAACTGCTCGGCTGCGACCTGGAGAACACGGACGTGTTCCGGCTTCTGGAGTCGCTGACCGGCGGCCCGCTGGGCCATGCCGAGATCACTCTGGAGGCCGTCAACGCCGACGCGCACTCCGCCGCGGTGCTCCAGGCCCCGCGCGGAGCCGCCGTACTGATGCTGGAACGACTGACCCGTCTGCCCGACGGGCGGCCGGTGGACCTGGAGTTCATCCGGTTCCGCGGCGACCGCATCACCATGAGCGGCCTGCTGCGCCGCTCCGTCTGAGCCCCTGAGCCTCCCCTTCCTTCCGTTCCTCCTGTTCTGCCTTCCGGGCCCTTGGAGACAGCCATGCCTCTTGTTCCACAGCGCGCCGACGTGCCCGTGACCATCGACGAGTCCAAGTGCATCGACGGCTGCACGCTCTGCGTCGACATGTGTCCGCTCGACTCGCTCGCCATCCGCGAGGACAACGGCAAGGCGTACATGCACGTGGATGAGTGCTGGTACTGCGGCCCGTGCGCGGCCCGCTGTCCCACCGGCGCGGTCACCGTCAACATGCCCTACCTGCTCCGGTGAAAGGCCGAACTCCATGACCCGCAAGAGAATCCCGCTCCTCCCGCTTCTCCCGCTCGCCCTGCTGATCCCGCTGGCCACCGCCTGCGGCGGCACGGCCGGCGCCGACGGCCACGCCGAGCCGAAGACAGTCACGGTGACCGTCGGCTACCAGTCGAAGACCATCAACACCGTCACCGCCGGCACCCTGCTGCGCTCCCTCGGCTACTTCGAGGAAGAGCTCGCGGCCCGCGGGAAGAAGGACGGCACCACCTACAAGGTCGAGTGGCAGGACTACGCGACCGGCGCCCCGATCACCGCCCAGATGACCGCCGGGAAGATCGACATCGGTTCGATGGGCGACTTCCCGCTGCTGATCAACGCCGCCCGCGGCAAGCAGCTCAAGCAGCCGACCCGGCTGGTCGCGGTCACCGGCTACAACCTGCGCGGCGGCCTGAACACCGTGGTCACCGCCCCCGGATCGCCCCTGCGGTCGCTGGCCGACCTCCGCGGCAAGAGGGTGTCCACCAGCGTCGGCTCGGCCGCCGACGGCACCCTGGTCCGGGCCCTCCAGCGGGCCGGCATCGACCCGGACAAGGGCATCCAGAAGCTCAACCAGCAGCCCAGCGTGGGCGCCTCGGCCCTGGCCGGGGGCAGCGCCGACGCGCTCTCCCAGTTCGTCGCCTGGCCCGGAAAGCTGGCTTTCGAAGGCCGGGCCAAGGCTCTGTACGACGGGGCCGAACTGAACCTGCCGACCTTCCACGGGGTCACGGTCCGGGAGAAGTTCGCCAAGGAACGGGCCGGGGTCCTCGACGACTTCCTCAGGGCGCAGCGGCGGGCCACCGACTACCTCCGCAACCAGCCGGTCGCCGCCGCCGAGTCGGTGGCCAAGGAGACCGGGCTGCCGACCGAAGTGGTCTACCTCTACAACGGCGCCAACGGCATCGCCACCTTCGACCCGGAGCTCCGCCAGGAGCTGATCGCCGCACTGAAGGAGGACGTGCCGGTGCTGAAGGCGGCCGGGCTGGTGGGCGACGTCGACGTGGACGCCTTCGTCGACCCGGCGCCGCTCAAGCGCGCCGTGCGGGCCCCCGCCTACCCGAAGGCGAGCGCCGCCAAGCCCGAACTGTGGCTGAAGAGCCAGACCACCCCCCGCACCTTCGACAGCCCCAAGGAGCTACTGAAGGCCGCCAAGGCCGCCAAGGCCGCCGACGTGCGGGCCGCGTACGTGCCGGACGCCCTGACCGGCACCCTGTGGTTCGCCGACAAGGCGGTGTGGGTCGCGGACGGCGCCGAGCTGCGCGCCTTCCTCACCCCGGCCAATGCGAAGCGATACGTCGACCGTCACTCCGGGGCCCGGATCATCCGCTACGCGGACGCCGTGGATCTGGCGTCATGAGTGTGGGCCGCTGGCTGCTCCGCGCAGCCTCGCTGGCCGCGGCCCTCGGGCTGTGGCAGCTGTTGACCTCCCTGGACGTCAACCTGTGGCTGCGGTTCGAGCAGTTCCCCACGGTCGGCGAGGTGGCCTCCGCCTTCGCCGACCGGCTCGGCACCGGCCCGTACTGGCAGGACCTGGGCCACAGCCTGCGCCGGATCGTGGTGGGCTTTCTGCTGGCCGCGGTACTGGGGGTGGCGGCCGGCACGGCCATCGCCCGGTCCCAGTGGGCCGCCGACCTGCTGGGCCCGCTGGTGGAGGTGGTCCGACCGGTGCCGGCCATCGCCCTGGTTCCAGTCGCCATCCTGCTGCTGCCCACCAACGAGCAGGGCATCGTGTTCATCACCTTCACCGCCGCCTTCTTCCCGGTGGTGGTGTCGACCCGGCACGCGGTCCGGGCGCTCACCCCGGTCTGGGAAGAGGCCGTGCTCACCATGGGCGGCGGCCGGTTGCGGGTGCTGTTCTCAGTGCTGCTTCCGGGCGCCCTGCCGGGCATCTTCGGCGGCCTGTCGGTGGGCATCGGCGTCTCGTGGATCTGCGTGATCTCCGCGGAGATGATCTCCGGCGAGTACGGGGTGGGCTACCGCACCTGGCAGGACTACACGATCGTCGACTACCCGGGAGTGTTCGTCGGCATGACCACCATCGGCGCCCTGGGATGGCTCACCGCGACCGCGGTGGAACTGCTGGGCCGTCGCGCCACCTCCTGGCTGCCCCGCCCGGCCGCGCGGGGAGCTTCCGGCGCATCGCGTCCGGTGTTCCGCACGGCCGACCGCACCCCCGCGGACACCGGCGCCGCCGCGCGCACTGCGGTCCGTACCGACGTTTCCCGGAAGGAGCCGGTCCCATGAGCACCGCTGTCCTGCCCGCCGCGCCCGCGCCACCCGGCGCCGAACTCGCCCTGCACGACGTACGGCTCGGCTACCCGGACGGCGCTACCGTCCTCGGCACCGTCGCGCTGCGGATCGCGCCAGGGGAACTGCTGGCCGTCGTCGGGCCCTCCGGCTGCGGAAAGTCCACCCTGCTGCGCACTCTCGCCGGGCTGCTGCCTCCGCTGAACGGGTGGGTCACCCAGGACGGTGAGCCGATCGGCCGGCCCGACGCCGACCGGGTGCTGGTCTTCCAGCACGACGCCCTGCTGCCCTGGCGGACCGTCCGCGCCAACGTGGAACTGCCGCTGGCGATCCACCGGGTCCCCCGGGCCGAGCGGCGGCGGTCCGCAGCCGACTGGCTGGAGCGGGTCGGCCTGGCCGAGCACGCCCACAAGCTGCCGCACCAGCTGTCCGGCGGGCAGCGACAGCGGGTCCAGCTCGCCCGCGCCCTGGCAGGCCTGCCCCGCGCCGTCCTGATGGACGAACCTTTCGGCGCGCTGGACGCGCACACCCGCGCCGAGATGCAGGACCTGCTGGTGGGCATCCTGCGAGGCACCGGAGCGACCGTCGTCTTCGTCACCCACGACGTGGACGAGGCCCTCTACCTCGGCGACCGGGTCGCCCTGCTGGGCTCCGGGCAGGTGCTGGACGTACCGCACCCGCGTGAGCGCGGTGCGCAGCACGCCCCCGGAACCGCCGCACTGCGCCGCCGCATCCTCGAATCCCTCTGAAAGGCACCTCCCGTGGACACCCAGGCGGACACCCCTCTGGCCATCCCCGCCCTCTCCGACGCGACCGAACTGTCCTGCGACGTCCTCGTCATCGGCGGCGGCACCGCCGGCACCATGGCCGCGCTGACCGCCGCCGGACACGGTGCGCACGTGCTGCTGCTGGAGAAGGCGCATGTCCGGCACTCCGGTGCTCTCGCCATGGGCATGGACGGGGTCAACAACGCGGTCATCCCGGGCCGGGCCGAACCCGACGACTACGTCGCCGAGATCACCCGCGCCAACGACGGCATCGTCGACCAGTCCACCGTCCGGCAGACCGCGACCCGCGGCTTCGCGATGGTCAAGCGCCTGGAGTCGTACGGGGTGAAGTTCGAGAAGGACGAGCACGGCGAGTATGCGGTCCGCCAAGTGCACCGGTCCGGCTCGTACGTGCTGCCGATGCCGGAGGGCAAGGACGTCAAGAAGGTCCTCTACCGGCAGCTGCGGCGTCGCGAGATGCGGGAACGGATCCGCATCGAGAACCGGGTCATGCCGGTCAGAGTGCTCACCCATCCGGACGACGGCCGGGCCATCGGTGCGGCCGGGTTCAACACCCGCACCGGCGCGTTCGTCACCGTCCGGGCAGGCGCGGTGATCCTGGCCACCGGGGCCTGCGGCCGGCTCGGTCTGCCCGCCTCCGGCTACCTGTACGGGACGTACGAGAACCCGACGAACGCGGGCGACGGCTACGCCATGGCCTACCACGCGGGGGCCGCGCTCACCGGGATCGAGTGCTTCCAGATCAACCCGTTGATCAAGGACTACAACGGGCCGGCCTGCGCGTACGTCGCGAACCCGTTCGGCGGGTACCAGGTGAACCGGCACGGCGAGCGGTTCGTGGAGTCGGACTACTGGTCGGGGCAGATGATGGCCGAGTTCGCGGCCGAACTCGCCTCCGACCGAGGCCCGGTGTACCTCAAGCTCAGCCATCTGCCCGAAGAGACCATCACCGCCGTCGAATCGATCCTGCACACGACGGAGCGGCCCACCCGCGGCACTTTCCACCAGGGCCGCGGCCACGACTACCGCACCCACGACATCGAGATGCACATCTCGGAGATCGGACTGTGCGGCGGGCACTCCGCCTCCGGGGTACGGGTGGACGCGCACGCCCGCACCACCGCTCCCCGGCTGTACGCGGCCGGCGACCTGGCCTGCGTACCGCACAACTACATGATCGGCGCGTTCGTCTTCGGCGACCTGGCCGGCGAGGACGCCGCGCGGTACCGGGCCTACGAGGGAGAGCTGCCCCGGGACCAGCTGGCCGCCGCCCACGAGCTCGTCTACCGGCCGCTGCGCAACTCCGGCGGGCCGCCGCAGCCCCAGGTGGAGTACAAGCTGCGCCGGTTCGTCAACGACTACGTGGCACCGCCGAAGACGGGGGCGAAGCTGTCCCTGGCGGTGGAGGCGATCACCCGGATGTCGGAGGAGATCGCCGGGATGGGGGCGCGCACCCCGCACGAACTGATGCGGTGCACGGAGGTCACCTTCATCCGGGACTGCGCGGAGATGGCCGCCCGGGCCTCGCTGGCCCGGACCGAGTCCCGGTGGGGCCTGTACCACGAGCGGCTGGACCATCCGGAGCGGGACGACGCGGGCTGGCTGCACCACCTCGACCTGCGCAAGTCGCCCTCCGGGGCGATGGAGTTCACCACGCGACCGGTCGAGCCGTACGTGGTCCCGGTACCGGAGTTCACCCCGGCACCCGGGCCGGAGCGCCGGCTGGGCGTCACGCTGGTGCCGGTGGCCACAGCCGGGCCGCGGGACGCCGCCCCGGCCGCCCGCGCGACCGCCGGAGCGACCGCACCCGCGGCCGCGCCGGCCCCTGCCCCGGCCGAGGCTTTGGTGGTATCCGCGCCCAGTCCCGCCCTCCTCCGCCTCCTCTCCCTCGCCGAGGAGTCCCCCGACCTGGACGCGCTCCGCCCCTACCTCGCCGACGCCGACCCGGCGGTCCGGGCGGCCGCTGTGGCAGCCCTCGGCGAGACCGTGCCGACCGGAGCCGGCCCCGCGCTCGCCGAGCGCCTGCGGGACACCGCACCCCAGGTCCGGGTCGCCGCCGCAGCCGCCCTGCGTGAGCTGGTCGAAGTACTCCCGGCCGAGCCGGAGTTCGAGGCCGGCCTGCGGGAGGCGCTCGGCGTCGCCGACCCGGCCGTCCGCGCCGCCGCGCTCGACGTGCTGCGGGCCCTGCGGCTGGGCGACGCCCCGGCGTACGCCGCCGCGCTCGCCGACACCGACATCGAGGTCCGCATCAGCGCCGTCCGGGCCCTGGTCTCGGTGGACGCGGTCCCGGAACTGGCGGTGGCCGCGAACGACCCGGCCCGCGAGGTCCGGGTCGCGGTGGCCCGCGGCCTCGCGGCCGTACACTCCCCGGCCCCGGCACCGCTCGAACCGCTGCTGGACGACCCCGACCCACTGGTCCGGGGCGCCGCCCTGGCCGCGCTGGCCGCCACCGGCTGCCCGCCCAGGTACGCCGCGCTGGCCGCGGCCGCGCTCGACGACCCCGCCTGGCAGGTCCGGGCCGGCGCCGCGACCGCCCTCCAGGCGGCCCCGCCCGCCCAGGCCGTCCCCGCCCTCGCCAAGACCCTGGCCGACCCCAACGCGGATGTCCGCAAGGCCGCCGTCCTCTCCCTTCTCCCCCACCGCGCCGACCCCGAAGCCCACACCGCCCTCACCGCGGCCACCACCGACCCCGACGCCGACATCCGCGCCTACGCATCCCGCGCGGCCTCCTGACCACCGCGGCTCCGACGGCGGCGGCCGACGCGACTCCACCACGCAGGTCAGGGCACGCGGCGCCGACCCCGGGCCCCGCGGCACGGGGGCGATGTCGGATCTGATGCCCGGCTCTTGCCAGCAGCGGAAGCGAATCCGCATCGGCACTCCCCCACGCACCCTGACATCTCGACGGGGTGAAGCCGTGGGGTACGCGCCCGTCACCCCCCCCGGCTCGCCCGAGGCACCTGCGCGGAACCATCCTCACCGAGCCAGTCGCGCACCCGGCGGGCACGCCGCCGGGTCAGCCACGTACAGGCAGAACCAGGCGGCGGCCCGGCAGCTTCACACCGTCAGAACGATCGCGCATCTCGCGACCTGACAGCTCCTCGCACCAAGCTGGCCATCGCTCGCCACGCCCTCGCGCAGGTTCGAATCTTGCCGAGGGTGACCGTTTGCAACCGTCGCCTTGGTGGCGGCCATCAGCCGCCCCTTCCGCGTCGTGAGCGCGAATCGGCCCTCGTTTGCCGGTCGCCCGGTGAGAGGGCGCAGGTCAGACCTTCCACCATTTGTGTGGTGTCCCGCCGGGGGCGCTCTCTTATGGGCTGGTCAGCAGCCCGGGCGACGGCCGCGGCCCGCTCCGTGATCTGGGCGAGGTCGCGGGCGACAGCAGCGAAGATCGTCACAGCAGATTCTGACCACGCCACCGGAATGGATCGGTGGCACGATCGTCGGACGCGCCGAGCCCGATGCCCCATACCCGGTCGCGCGGGCTGGCCTCGACCAGCACCCGGTTACCCGTGCCGAGCAGGTACGCACGCAGTGCGGGGTCCTGCCCGAACTTGGCGACGTTGCCCGCGACGACCAACTCGAAGCGGGCGGCGGCCCAGCGCGCCTTGCCGAAGGCGGTCCAGTCGCTCCAGGTTCTTGGCTTCGGCGGGAGTACGAGCCGCGAGTATCGCCGGGAGCGAGCGTCGTCACCGAACAGACGGGCCTTACCCGCCATCATCCAATGCTCCGCGCTTGCGTAGGTCACGCCGTCCACGGTGAAGGGTGAAGGCCATCACTGGCTGAACGCACCCGGACCGATCGAACCATCCCGCTGCGGCTGATGCCCCCAGAACATCAGCCACTTCGGACGCGCTCCACCAGCAACAAGCGCCGAGAGCTCTTCTCGGGTGCGGGCCTGGACCGAGCCGCGGTCGGCGATCAGGACACCGAGCTCATGACGACTGACTGCATCTGATCCTGCAAGGTGACACACGCCTGCGTGATCGGGGGCGGTCAGCTCAAGAATGGCCCGGGCGAGGTCGGCGACATAAATGGGCACCGGATGTCATCGGTGAACAGCACGCCATTTCGTCGCCCGGTTTCCAGATCGTGAATGAGTGCCTCCCTCGTGCACGGAGCCACCGCCGCCGGTGATCAGCGAGGTGCGAGCGATGACGGTGGCTGGGGCGAACATGCGGATCGCCGTTTCTGCCGCAGCCTTCGCAGCCCCGTATGGGGTGATCGGATCCGGCGTGGCGGATTCGTCGTAGCGGACGTCGGCGCCGGAGAAGACGGCGTCACTGGACACATGCACCAGCCGGGATCCGTGCCGAGTGGCGGCCATCGCCAGGCGGACCTGTCGGCGGCTGCACCAGGCCGGGGCTGCGCGCGGGGCCGGACCTCCTGCTGGTCCGGCTGGTGCGGACCGCCGTATTCATCGACGACCACGACAGCGCGGTGGCTCTGCTGGACGAGATCGAGCACCTGTACGAGAGGCGCCTGGACGAACACGATGGACATCGTGTTCACGGCGGGCCGCGGCCATCCTGGGGGCCGACTCGCGCATGCGGCATCTGAGCGAGCACACGAGTCCTGCGATCCGGTGCCCAACTCCCGTACTTTCTGCCGCAGGTTCTGTGTTTGCGCACACGAGGCGAGTTCTGGGCTCCCCTGACCGTTGACACAATGCCCGTACCGGCACCGGTCCGCTGGTTCTGAGGGGCCGAAGATGCCATTCCATGTTCCCTCTCGGGCCGATGTCGGCCGTCTTTGAAGACATTCGGGTGCGGCGCTCCTAGCGTCGACGTCATGACGGACAACGTCGACTTCATAACGGACATCGATGTGCCTCAGGTCGCGGATGCCGAGGTGGCCGCTTTGGTGCGGGCCGAGGTGGAGTGCCGATGGCCGGACGGTGTTTCTGGCCTCGACGAAGTAGTGCGTTACGGATTGGTGCCCTTCGGCAAGATGATGGGCCCCTGGCTGGTGATCCGATCCAGCCTCGCGGTAGGAGGTGAGATAGCGGCTGTCCTTCCCGCCGCGGTGGCTTTGGAATGCGTGCAGGTCGGCGCGATGATGCACGACGACATCATCGACCGTGACGCACACCGGCGAACCAAACGGGCCGCACACGCGGTATTCGGGGAACCGACGGCCATCGTGGGCGGGGACGGGCTGTTCTTCCACGGCTTCGCCGCGCTGTCCGAGTGCCAGGAAGCCGGAGCTCCCGCCACACGGGTCGCGCGAGCACTGGCAGTTCTTTCCCGGGCCGGTTTACGCATCGGAAGCGCGGCCATTCAAGAAATCCGGATGAGTCGCGGAATCTGTTCCGTCGAGACGTACCTCGACATGATCAGGGAGAAAAGTGGTGCTCTGCTGTGGATGGCATGCGGTGTGGGTGCCACGCTCGGCGGAGCGGATGACTCTGCGACCAAGGCACTCAGCCAATACAGCGACCAGCTGGGCATCGCGTATCAGATTCGCGATGATCTGATGGCCTACGACGGAACTCGGGCAGGCAAGCCGAACATCTCCGACGTACGGAACGGCCGGCCCACCTTGCCCGTCCTCCTCGCGCACGATCGTGCACCTCGCGAGCAACAACGGCGGATCGAGCGTCTGCTCGCCGACACCGCCTCACCGGCCGAAGAGCGTCACGTGGCCATGTCAGAGCTCGTCCACGCCTTTGACGGCGTGCAGGCGGCACGAGATGTGTCGCACAGCCACGTGCAGATGGCCGCGGCGGCATTGGAAAGCCTCCCACCCACCGACCACAGGAACGCGCTCGCGGAACTCGCCACGCCGGGTCGCCTGGTGTAGCGCGGGACTCACCCGAGGAGGTGGTTCTCATGACCGGCACGACCTACGCGACATACCTGCACCTCGACGAACTGCTGGCGCTGCAGCATCCGCTCACGCCGGCGGAGCGACAGGACGTGCACGACAGCGAGCGGCTCTTCATCGTCGTACATCAGGCGTCCGAGACACTGCTCAGCCAAGTCCTCGTCGACCTGCGCCACATCGCGGCGAACCAGTGCGGACAGCGGTGCTTCGCCCACCGGGCGGAACGGGCGACACGGCTGATCGACGCCTTGGAGGGGCAGTTGACGCTGTTGCGCCACACCCTGGATCGGGAGGACTTTCTGCGGTTCCGAGACAAGTTCGGAACGGCGAGTGGTCTGCAGTCCGAACAGTTCCGCGAGCTGTTCGCACTGACCGAGCGCGTGACGACGAGAGGCGCCGGTCACCCCCTCCCGGTGGGACCCCGGCAGCGCGACGAGTTGAGCGCCTCCGTGCGCCGTTGGCGATACACGCATCTGGAACTCGTCGACCACATGATCGGCAGTTCGCCGGGCACGGGAGACACCTCCGGCATCCGCTATCTGGCAAGCCGGTTGAACGGAGTGTCGCAGGGCGAGGGCGCCGACAGCGCTTTCGCCGCGTGGATGCGGACGCGTTCTTGATGCATGAGAGGCGGCGCATGCGCGTACGGCCCCCGGGTTCGTCGCTGGGGCATGTGGTGGTGATGGGCGGCAGCGTGGCCGGTCTGCTCACCGCCCATGTGTTCTCGCGCCACGCGGAACGAGTGACGGTATTGGAACGCGACCACTACGAGGACAGCCCTGAGCCTCGTGCGGGTGTGCCACAGTCGCGCCACACCCATGTCCTGCTGACCAGCGGGATGGACGCGTTGAGCGAGCTCATGCCCGGGCTGCTGCCCGAACTGAGGGATGCGGGGGCGCCGTGTCTCGCCGTCCCGGCGGATCTGGGCGTGTGGCAGGCAGGGCAGTGGATATCCCGCCGCCATCCGTCCGCTCCGGTCATGACCCCGTCGCGCCCCTTCCTGGAACAGCGCATTCGCCGGCGCGTCCTGGCCGATCCCCGTATCCGGGTCCGGACGGCGACCGAAGTGACGGGCCTGCTCGGCCGGTCCGATCACATCACCGGCGTCATGGTCCGCGGCAGGGGGGCCGATCACCACGCCCGGCAGGAGCTCGTGGCCGACCTCGTGGTGGACGCCACCGGAAGGACAAGCCGTACGCCCCAATGGCTCGCCGACCTCGGCGGCTCACCTCCCGGTGAAGACGTGGTGGAGACCGGGCGGGCGTATGCCACGGCTGTCTTCCACGCCGACGGACCGGCCGAGGACCTCAGGGGTTTCTACATCGTTCCCGATGCCGGGCAGCAACTCGGCGCGATCATTCTGCCCGCCGAGGGCGACCGCTGGATGGTCACCCTGTCCGGGCCCCGGGACCACGCGCCGCCCACCGACCCGGCGGGCTTCGTCGACTTCGTCGGCCGACTCCCGCACGCCGCTCCCCACAAGTGGCTCAGCAGGGCACATCCCGTCGGCCGTCCCGTGGGATACCGGCACACCGCGAACCGGCGCCGCCGCTACGACCGTATGGCGCGCGCTCGTACGGGACTGCTCGTCGTCGGAGACGCGTTGTGCGCCCTCAACCCCGTCTACGGGCAGGGTCTGTCCGTCGCGGCCCTGAACGCGGTCGCGCTCACCCGAGCGCTTGCCGGCGAACGCCTGCCTTCGGTGCACGCCCTGCAACGAGCGGTCCTGCGATCGTCCCGTGCGGCGTGGGATGTCGCGACGGGCGCGGACAGCCCCATGCCGGGAGCCGTCGGCAGCGCGGTGCGCAACGGTCCCGTCGACCGACTCCTCACCTGGTATCTCGACCGCGTGCGCGATCACGTACCGGGCGATCCGGTCGTGTGCAGCGCCAACCGGGACGTCCTCTTCCTGCTGGCCCCGCCCCGCAGTCTGCTCACGTCCCCTCGCGTGCTCCGACGGGCTCTGCTGCGTACGGCGGTGCCGACACCACATGACCTGCCCACGCCCTGATCGCCACCGGGCCAACAGCAAAGGTTCACTCCATGCGACACGCCAGTACGCTCGTCCGCCCATGGGCGGGTCGGTCCCGGACGACTCGACGCGTCCCCGCGGATCTCGCGGGTGGGCGGTGACGTCCATGACCACGACACCGACCAGAAGGCTTTCCGCGGCCCTCGACACGGGGCGGTCGATGCTCGAGACGGCCCTTCGCGATGCCGTACAGCGTTACCTGGGCCCGGAGATGGGGCGGATCGCCGACTACCACTTCGGGTGGGCGGACGCCGACGGCAAGGCGACCATGACGTGGGGCGGCAAACTGGTCCGGCCCGCCCTGGCGCTGCTGTCTGCGCGGGCGGCGACCGGCACGGCTGCCCAGGGCATACCCGCCGCGGTTGCCGTGGAGCTGGTGCACAACTTCTCGCTGCTGCACGACGACATCATGGACGGCGACGCGACACGGCGGGGCCGGGCCACCGCCTGGACGGTTTTCGGCATGCCCGAAGCCATCCTGGCCGGCGACGCGTTGGTGACCGCTGCGACGGCTGTGCTGCTCGATGCGGAGGGTGCCGATGCCCGCTCCGCCGCCAGGTCGCTGATGACGGCCACCCAACGGATGATCAGCGGTCAGGCCGCCGATGTCGCTTTCGAACGGCGGGACGACATAGTCCTCGCCGACTGCCTGCGGATGGCGGGCGACAAGACGGGCGCGCTGCTCGGGTGTGCCTGCTCGCTCGGCGCCGAACTCGTCGGCGCCGACCAGGCGTTGGTCGCACGACTCGCGGCCTTCGGTGAGCACGTCGGGCTTGCCTTCCAACTCGTCGACGATCTTCTGGGTATCTGGGGCGATCCGGACAGCACCGGGAAGCAGACGGGAGCCGATCTGAGGGCCCGCAAGAAGACGCTGCCCGTGGTGGCGGCGCTGAACGCACGGCAGACGGACGAGCTGTCCGCCCTCTACCTGCGCCCCGAGCCGCTGAGCGAGCGCGACGTACAACGCGTCGCGGACCTCGTGGAACGCGCGGGAGGACGTGACTGGGCGCAGGACGAAGCGGCCCGCCAGGTCGCCGCGGCGGAGGAATGCCTCGCCGCCTCGGGGATCGCGGACGCCGTGCGCAGCGAGTTCCTGGAGATGGCCGGGTTCATCGTCGGCAGGCGGTTCTGATGACCGTGGCCCGATCCCCCGCTGCGGCGTCCGTCGCCGCCTGCCCGGAGTCGAATCGACCTTTGTGGACGGACCAGCGGTCGATCTCCAGGAGGCTCTCGCTACGACACGCTCCGCTCATTCCCGCCATCCCATCCCTGCACGTGTACTCCCCGGACAGAGAGGCGCCTTTCCATGCCTGAACTTCCCGTGCCCGAACCCAAAGCACTTCCCTTTGCGGCGCGTGCCGCCGGATGCCCCTTCACCCCCGCTCCCGAGCTCTACGAGATGCAGCACGACGACGAGCTGAGGCGGGTCAAGGTGCCCAGCCCGATCCTCGGTGAGTTCGAAGCCGTGGCCCTCACGCGTTACGAGGACGCCAAGAGCGTGCTCGGCGACGAACGCCTGCAGATGGGATACGTCTTCGACCCCGAAGCGCCGCGGACCATGCTGAACCAGCCCGGCAACCTGCTGAATTACAACGGCGCCGAACACACCCGCCTGCGGCGCATGCTCACCGGCGCCTTCACGGTCAAACGGGTGCGCGCGCTCCGGCCGAAGATCGAGCAGATCGTGACCGGGAGGCTGGACGCGCTGGAGGAGGCCGGGCCGGGCTCGGACCTCGTGCAGCTCTTCGGCACGCCGATCCCGACGCTGGTGATCTGTGAACTGCTGGGTGTGCCCTATGCCGATCGGGAGGACTTCCAGCGCCGGGCCAGGGTCGGTCTGGACGTCAACACGACCCGGGAGGCGCAGATCCAGAACCTGGCCGAGATGGACGACTACATGGGCGCGCTCATTGCGTCCCACCGGCAGAGCCCGGGCGACAACCTGCTGGGGAGCGTGGTGCGCGACTTCGGCGATCAGCTGACCGACGACGAACTGGTGGGCATCGGCAACATGCTGCTCGTCGCCGGGCACGAGACGACCGCCAGCATGCTCTCCGCCGGGACCGCACTGCTGCTCCAGCACCCGGACCAGCTGGCCGTGGTACGCGATGACCCGTCGGCGACGGACGGTGCCGTCGAGGAACTGCTGCGGTACTGCGCACCGGCCATCACGATGCCGCGAGAGGCCGCCGCGGACATGTACGTGCGCGGCCAGAAGATCGAGCAGGGCGAGCGCGTCGTCGTGTCGGTACTCGCCGCCAACCGCGATCTCGGTGTGGCCGAGGGGGACCTGGACTCCCTGGACGTACGCCGGCCGCCGCTGCCTCACGTCACCTTCGGCTACGGCGCCCATCAGTGCCTCGGCCAGCAACTGGCGCGGATGGAACTGCGAACAGCGCTGCCGGCCCTGTTCAACAGGTTTCCCACGCTGCAACTGGCCGTCCCGCAGGCAGAAGTCAGCTACCGGACCACCGCGCTCGTTTTCGGCGTGAACGAGCTTCCGGTCACCTGGTAATCCGGAACTGGAGATCAAGATGGCCCTGAAGGTTGAGGTCGAGGAGCCACGATGTGTCGCCGCCGGGCACTGTGCGGTGGCCGCCCCGGAGGTCTTCGACCAGCGCGACGACGACGGCGTCGTGGTCCTGCTCAACGCGGCCCCGCCGGAGCACGTGGACGAAAGCGTCCGCGAGGCGGCCCTGCTCTGCCCGGCCGCCGCCATCATCGTCCGGGAACGCGACGGTTCGTCATGAGTGACGTGCTCGTGGTCGGCGCCTCGGCGGCCGGACTGGCAACCGCGGAGTCGTTGCGCAAGCAGGGTTTCGCCGGCTCCATCCAGCTCGTCGGGGATGAGGCCCACCCGCCCTATGACCGGCCGCCGTTGTCGAAACAGGTGTTGTCGGGCGCCTGGAGTGCCGAACGGGCGGTACTGCGCCCTCCCGCGGACCTTCAGGCGCTCGGAATCGAGCTGGTGCTCGACCGGCGGGCCGTGTCGGTGGACGTGCGACGGCATGAGGTCACTGTCGTCGGCGGGAAGCGGCTCCCCTACGGCACCCTGGTGATCGCGACCGGACTGACACCGCGCCGGCTGGACCCGTTCGTGGGCTTGGCCGGGGTGCACACGCTGCGCACCGTCGAGGATGTCCGGCGGCTTCGTGAGGACCTGCTCCGGGCAGGCCACCTGATCGTGCTCGGCGCCGGCGTCCTGGGGTGTGAGATCGCCGCGACAGGCCGCGAGCTCGGTCTGGACGTGACCATGGTCGATCCGGCGCCGGTGCCGATGGGCAGCCAGGTCGGTCACGAGATCGGCCGAATGCTGGCCGAACTCCACCGGGACAACGGCGTCGAGGTGCTGACCTGCACCAAGGTCGAGGCGCCGGTCGTCACGAGCGGCCGGATAGCCGGCGTGCTCACCTCTCGGGGACCGATCGCCGCGGATGTCGTCGTGGTCGCCGTGGGGTCCACGCCCGCAACGGACTGGCTGGAAGGCAGCGGCCTGACCCTGGACGACGGTGTCGTCTGCGACTCGAGGTGCCGTGCCGCGGAGAACGTCTACGCCGCCGGCGATGTCGCGCGCTGGTGGCATGAGCGGCAGTCGCGCAGCGTTCGCCTGGAGAACCGCACCAACGCCGCGGAACAGGCCCTCGCGGTGGCCGACAACATCCTCGGGGCCGACCGGCCGTATGTTCCGGTGCCCTACTTCTGGACCGATCAGCACGGCGTGCGGATACAGGTGTTCGGCGACCTCACCGCTGCCGATCGCATCCGGGTGATCGAAGGGACGCTGGGCGCACGGAAGTTCGTCGCGGTGGCGGAGACCGGCGAGCGCGCCGTCGGCGTCGTCGGCTGGAACAGCGCGCGGGGAGTACGGAAGGCGCGTGAACTCCTCACCGCCGACCGTTAGGCGCTGTGGAAGGAATAGGAAAACGGATGCCACGAGCAGAAACGGTCTCTTCCGAAGAGAAACCGATATGGGACGTAGAAGTGCCGGTGCTTGTCGTCGGTGGCGGTGGCTGCGGGCTTGCCGCGTCGCTCTTTCTGTCCGATCTGGGCGTGCGGCACCTGCTGGTCGAGAGGCGCGAGTCGACCTCGGTGCTGCCCAGGGCGCACTATCTGAACCAACGCACCATGGAGATCTTCCGGCAGCACGGAATCGCCGACGACGTGTACCGGATCAGCACTCCGCTGGCGAACATGGGCGAGGTCGCTTGGCGTACCTCACTGGCCGGCGACGGCTTCCTGGACGCCCGGGACCTCTACCGGATGGACGCGTTCGGCGGCGGTACGACGGCCGGGCCCTACGCGGCCGACAGCCCCTGCCCGTCGACGAACCTCCCGCAACACCGTCTTGAGCCGCTGCTGCGCCGGCACGCGGAGCAACGGGCACCGGGCATGGTGCGCTTCCACCACATGATGGAGGAGTTCAGCCAGGACGAGGACGGCGTGACCGCCCTGGTGACCGATCGATCGACTGGTGCGACCAGCACCGTCCGCGCCCGGTACCTCCTGGCCGCCGACGGGGGGAGGAGCATCGGCAGCTCGCTCGGTGTGACCATGGACGGGGACGTCGGGGCGTGGAATGTGATCTCCGTGCATTTCAGCGCCGACCTGTCCAGGTGGTGGAGCGGTGATGCGGTGCTGATCACCAACTTCGTCAGTCCGGACGGCGGGCTCATCTCCAGGTACGGAATGGTGGCCATGGGCCCCAGCTGGGGTCTGGCGTCCGAGGAATGGGCGCTTCACTTTCATCTCCCCGTGGACGTCGAACTGGACGTGGGGGAGGAGGCGACCGTCGCCAGGGTGCGGGACCTGCTGAAGCTGCCGGACCTGGACGTCACCGTGCACCAAGTGAGCCGGTATGAGCCGGAGGCGGTCGTCGCGAGGACCTTCCGGGTCGGCAGGGTCTTCCTCGCCGGGGATGCCGCACATCGCCAGCCGCCTGCCACCGGTCTCGGCCTGAACACCGCGATCCAGGACGCGCACAACACCGCATGGAAGCTCGCGGCCGTGCTCGACGGCACGGCGGACGGCGCACTGCTGGACTCCTACGAGGCCGAGCGGCTCCCGGTCGCTCACCGGACCGTGGACTGGGCGATGTTCGCCTTCCGCAACCACGGGGTGCTCCACGCCGGCCTCGGCCTGGTGCCCGGGCAGCCGAAGGAGGTCACGCAGGCCGCCTTCCGCGCACTCTTCGCCGACACGCCGATGGGCCGGACCCGGCGCGCCAGGACGGCGGAGGTCTTCGCGACACAACGGATGGAGTACCAGGCACACGACATCGAGATCGGCTTCTCCTACTCCCGTGGCGCCCTCGTGCCCGACGAGTCGGAGCCCCCGGCGCGCGATCCGATGGGGACCACGTATCACCCCGTCACCAGGCCGGGGCATCGGCTGCCGCACGCGTGGCTGACGCGGGGCACCGAACGCGTCAGCACCCACGACCTCGTCGGTAACCAGGGTGGCTTCGTGCTGATCACCGGCTCGATGGCGGACAGCTGGGTGGTGGCGGGGAAGCAGGTCGCGGACACCTGCGGCGTAGCGCTCAGCGTCGTGCCCATCAGCGCTGAAGCCGGATCGGCCGGCTGCCAGGATGCCGAGGGCACCTGGACCGCGGTGCGGGGGATCGGCGACGACGGCGCCATCCTGGTGCGTCCGGACAACCATGTCGCCTGGCGCAGCGTCCGCGGGGGCCCGCACGCAGGCGAGGAGCTCACCGCGGTCTTCCGCCGCATCCTCGGCCACCACGACGTCACGACCACCGGGAGCTGACCATGCCTTCCGTCGAACACGAACGCGTCGTACGTGACTTCCTGACCCGGATGGGGCCGACCCCGGCCGACATCAGGTCCACTGTGGAGAGCTTCCTGACCGACGACTGCGTGTGGGAGAACCCCGGTTCCCCTGTGTGCCGGGGCAAACGGCAGATTCTCGAGCTCATGCCGGCCGACTTCGCCCGCCTCGAGGTCCGGTTCCGCCACGTGGCCACCGTGGGCGCGACCGTGCTGGTCGAGCGGGTCGAGAACATGCTCCGCGTGGACGGAACCCCCATCGCGCGGAATCTGAAGGTGATGGCCGCCTTCGAGCTGCGTGATGGCCGTATCAGCGCCTGGCGGGACTACTTCGACATCACCAATCTCATCTCCGACGCAGAGGAATGGTGAAGGCGGGCTTATGACGAACATGCGAACGGACACGAAGGACGTGCGCCTCGAGCTGGTGGAGAGGGTCCACTCCATCGGACCGGTTCTCGCGGACGGAGTCGCCGAGGGCGACCGGGAACGCAGACTGCCCGACTCCACGGTCCGGGCCATCGACGGATCGCAGGTGGGCATGGTCTGGACCGCGAGGGCCTACGGCGGTCTTGAGGCCGACGTGAGGACCCTGAGTGAGGTCACCAAGGCCCTCTCCCACTACTGCCCGTCCACCTCGTGGGTGGTGAACAACATCAACGGATCGAACCTGCTCGCCTCGAGGTTCCCGGGGGTCGCGCAGAAGGAGGTATTCGGGAACAACCCCGGCGCCAAGCTCGCCTCGATCTTCGTGGCAGCGGGTGACGCGGTCAGGACCGCCGGCGGTTATCTGCTCACCGGGAAGTGGCCGTACGCCTCCGGAATCCTGCACGATGACTGGGCGATCCTGAGCGCGAAGGAGACAGATACCGAAGGGGAAACCGTCCGTCTCGTGTCGGTACTCGTGCCGACCACCGACCTGACGGTCGAGGACACCTGGTTCACGGTGGGCATGCGCGCCACCGGGAGCCACACGGCCGTCGCCCAAGAGGTGCTCGTCCCCGAGCACCGGGTGATACCGGTCGAAGTGCAACTGGGCCGTCAGAACACCACCGATGTCACCCTGCCACCTCTGTTCCGCTCACCCGCCGTGGCGGCCATGGCCGTTATCTGTGCGTCAGTGGTGATCGGCATCGGTCAGGCGGCGCGCGCCTTCGTCGTCGACCAAGCGCCCGGACGGGGCATCGCGCCGACCATCTACAGGAGCCGGCCCGACTCGCGGACCTTCGTGTCGTCGCTCGGCAAGACGGCGCTGACCATCGATGCGGCCGAGATGCACGTGAACCGGTCCGCGGAGGTGATCGACGAGGCCGCCTCAGCGGCGGTCGCCCTTCCGGAAAGCGAGCTGCGCCGGATCCGTGGCGACGTCGGTCAGGCGGTCAACCTGGTAACCATCGCGCTCGACGAGCTGATGTGGGCCCACGGGGCGGCCGCCTTCGCCGAGTCGAACCCGTTGCAGCAGTACTGGCGGGACGCCAACACCGCGGCCCGGCACGCGATGCTCAACGTGCATGTCGGTCATGAACTGTACGGCGGGGCATTCTTCGGCCTCGACTCCATCGTGCCCAGTCTCTGACCGCTCGCTCATCTGCTTCCCTCGCACGTTCCCTCGCACGCAAGGAATCCCATGGGTTGGCTTCCCCCTTTCCTCATTCCGATGTCGGAGACCGCGCCGGTTACGGTGGGGGCGGCCGATGTCCCGGGACGGCTTTTCTGGTCGGTCGCCGGACCGACTGCAGTCGGCTGGATAGTGACCTACGTGCTGGCCATCCGGCAGGCCGTCCTGGACGGACGGGTGGGCATTCCCGCGTACCTGGTAGCGGTGAACTTCGCATGGGAGTTCAGCCTCACCTTCCTCCTGGAACAGACGCCGACGCAGCGGCAGATCAACTTCTTCTGGGTTCTCTTCAACGTCGTCCTGCTCTATCAGGCGTTCCGGTACGGGCGACACGACTGTCCCGGGCTGTCGCCGCGTGCCTTCAGGTGGACGGTTGTCGGCGTGCTGATATGGGCGGCGCTGATCGTGATGGTAGTCGCCAATGAGTTCCACGACCGCGACGGGATGTACACCGGAATGATCATCCAGGTGCCGCTGAGCGCCTCGTTCCTCCTGATGCTCAAGCGACGCGGGTCCAGTCTGGGACAGTCCATGCACATCGCCGTCGCGAAGTTCGTCGGATCCCTCTTCGCCGGGTTGACCGCCTTCCTCGTCTATCCGTCCCACCTGCTGTTCCTGGTGCTGGTTCCGACCTATGTCGGTCTGGACATCGCCTATCTGGTGATGCTGCACGGGACGATGCGTGCGGAGGGACGACCGTCGTGGGCGTTGCGCACACCCACGACGGTCGCCGGGCCACTGACGGGATTCAGCCCTGGGCCGACGTCCTCGCCGAGCGCGGGCGTCCGGCCGATGTCAGATGACGCCCCTGCGTAATGCATACGCAACCGCGTGGGGCCGGTTACGCAGGTTGAAGCGCCTGGTGACCTCGAAGATGACCCGCTTCACGGCCCGTTCCGAGAAACACAGTTCGCCGGCGATCTCAGCGGTGTCCAGGCCTTCCGATAAGAGCCGCAGGACATCGATCTCTCGTGGGGTCAGTCCGGAGTTGTGCAAGCCGTGCGGCGACAGGATCTCGCGCTGGATCCGCTCGATCTGTCTGAGCAGCTCGCCGAGCATCTTTGAGGGGAGCGCACCCCCGCCGGACGCGGCGGTCAGTACGGCCTCCTCGATGCGGTCGCTGGTGGCCACCGCTCGCGGCAGCAGCGCGACGACGTTGCACTCCACCGCGGTGAACGCATCGGTCCGGTCGAAATCGCAAGTAATCAGAACCACCGGCACGCCTAAGGATTCCTTCATCCTGCGCAGTGACGACGTCACCTCCACGGACAACCGCTCCGCGACGACCACGGCGACGTCGGCCGGAACGCGCTCGCCCGAAACGACCTCGATGTTCGGCGTGGAACTGAGGTGGCTGCTGATTGCCATATGCGTCAGCGGATCCGGTGCCCGGACCAGCGCTCTCACCAGGTTTACCGCAGTCCTACCAGTCACGGTTTTCTGCTGATAATTCACCTATCCCCCAAGGGTGTTCGATTCCAAGAGCGTTTGGTTGCTCCAGGTCACGATCGTTGTGGTTTATGTACAGGTGGCGGCGCGTCTGAGGCGCGGCGGGCGGCCGAGAACCGCGCGACAATCCTGGTCAAGGGTCACAAGACGCGCCCGACAGGTACTGAGTCTCACTGACGAGCCGCGGATGCCCGCAGCACAGTCGGAACCTTGCGCATGTCCGGCCTCAAGCCGCATCTCGCCAACACATTCGGACTCCCCAAGCAGCCCGAGAGCTCTGAGAATTTCTTCGGCGGCTCTGCGGAACAGGCTCTCGGTGCGCGGTTGCTGGGCGGTAGCAATTGCTGCAAGGAGTTCCCCCCTCTGAATTCGCACCGGCCACCGGGCGGTTCGGGTCTCCCGTCTTGAAGACCCTCGGGCAGTGGACCAGGACTTGGGACGCGCATCGTGGACATGTCCGGGATCCTGGAACGCCCCGCGCGCTCGGCAAGCACCGCCTATGGAATGGGTCGGCGGTGACGGACTTCGTTGTCCGTTGGTGCCATTCCAGTTCGGGCTGCCATATACCTTTTTACCGGCAGGCGAACGGACAGGGCGGGCCCACTATGGCAGATATCGTGACCGAGTTTGACCGCACAGTGGGACGCGAGTCCTGGGCCGACGTGCTCAAGCGACGGTCCGATGCCCGTTCGCTTGCCCGAATCGGCCCGCAGCACTGCCCGTTTCCTGCCCGACTGGGGGCGTCGCAGGGGGAGGTGTACACCAGCGCCCTGGTGCCCGATCCGGCGTCCAGGCACTCCCCGGAAGCCCAGTTCTTGACCATGAAGCGGTCGTACGCGTTGCTGGGAATGATCCGCCAGTTGCCTCGGAGGTTGTCCGTGTCGCAACTTTCGAGAACCACCGGATCGGTGGACCGCTCGTGGGCGGTGCGACACTCGCTTTGGCCGGTGGCCGCCCTGATGCGCACCTTCTCCGCGCTCCAGAAGTCAGCCGAGGCGGAGCCGATCTGAGTGACCGCCATCGATGTGGCGGACAGACCGACCACGGCGGCGCGCGTCGCCGTCCTTGCTCTTGGACCGGGTCATTGTCCGGGTACTCGGCGAACGGCCCGGCCAGGGAGTCGGCGAAGGCCACGTACCGATACGGCGGCATCCCGGCCGGGCCTGCCGCCCGTGCCGCTCCCGCGCCGGCGAGTGCGGTACCCGCGCCCAAGGTGATCCCGGCCGCACCGGCCGCTGTGCCGTGCAGCACAGCGCGCCGGCTGACCACCTGGCGGTTTCGGGCTAATGGTTCCATGTCTCCCATCCCTGATGGCAATGGATCTTGTAGGCAACAGGCGCCATGACGTACAAACCAGCCGGTCGGCGCCACCACCCGAGGTTAGAGCCGGTGGCAGGCGGCGCTTGTCTGCCAGCGAACCGACACTTGTCCGAGAGTGCACTGATCTGCACCGCGCTGCGGCGGCTACGTTGGCAGGGAGAAGTGGGGGGAGACTTCGGATGCGTCGCGTGCTGTCCACGGCGTCGGTGCCCGTCGGTGAACGGCTGGCCTACTGGCATGAGGTGATCGAGCAGACCTGCGTGCCGTTGGACATCGCCCCCTGCGGCGATGCGCCGTTCCGCGGGAGTCTCACCGCCGACCGGCTGGGCTGCCTGCAGATTTCCACCATCGAGGCCGACGCGAACCGGGTGCGCCGCACCAAGGGCCTGATCGCCCAGGCCGACCGGGACCACTTCAGCGTGGGTGTGCAGGGCCGCAGCCCGGGCATGGTGGCGCAGGACGGCAGGGAAGCGCTTCTCAGCCCGGGCGACCTCACCTTCTACGACACCAGTCGGCCCTACGCCCTCAGCTTCGCCGAACCGTTCCGGATGCGGGTCTTCGCCATACCGCGGCAGGCGCTGGGCCTGCGTGAGGCCGATCTGCGACGCATCACCGCGGTGCCGCTGCGGCCCGATAAGGGGCCGGCCGCGTTGGTGGCCTCGTTCCTGGCCCGGCTCGCCGCCGAGGCCACCACCTATCCACCGCACATCGGCGACCTGCTCGCCCGCAATGCCGTGGACCTGCTGGGCACGCTGGTCGCCGAGCAACTGGGCCGAGAGGCCGCCGACACCGCTGATGCGGCCACTGCCGCGCTGCGGTTGCGCATCCAGTCCTTCATCGACCGCCACCTCGGCGACCCGGACCTGTCCCCGCAGACCATCGCCGCGGCCCACCATCTGTCCGTTCGCTATGTGCACCGGCTGTTCCAAAGCGAGGGCACCACGGTCAGCCGGTGGATCCAGCGCCGTCGACTGGAGGCCAGCCGCCGGGAACTGGGCCGCCACGGCCCGGCGGTCGCGGCCGTCGCCCACCGCTTCGGCTTCACCAGCCCGTCCCACTTCAGCCGCGTGTTCCGGGGCGCCTACGGCATGTCCCCCCGCGAATGGCGCACCATGGCCAACCGCCTCGAGCCCGGCAGCCCTCCGCCCCTGACACCGGGTCGCTGATCGCGATCGGGATCGGCACTCGCGCGCTGCTGTCGGCGGAAGTTGCCGACGGAGGCTTACTCGGGCCGTCGCTGACCACGGCCTGGTCGACCTGACGTCCGCCCTGCGAGCCTACGACGCTGATCGAACGGAATTCCTGATCGGTGATCGCGCCGGGGTCAGCGCAAGACTGCAGGGCCTCTTGGTAGCTGTGGTTGCGAACCAATCCGAGCGCCAAGAAGCCCTCTTGACGCAGTTGTACGCGCTCGCGCCCGCGGAGTCCTCTCGTCTGCTCCGTCGTGTGACTGCCTCGCGCACCGGTTCGGCAACGCGGCGGACCGGCCGGACCGCACCCCTGCTATGGCTCCCACATGACGGGAAGTCAGCCGGTGACGACCGTCGGCGCGCCTTCGGCGACGGGATCCATGCCCTCGGCGATGCGCATGGCCTCCTCGATGAGGGTCTCCACGATCCGGTGCTCGGGCACGGTCTTGACGACCTCGCCCTTGACGAAGATCTGTCCCTTGCCGTTGCCGGAGGCCACGCCGAGGTCGGCCTCGCGGGCCTCGCCGGGGCCGTTGACGACGCACCCCATCACGGCGACCCGCAGCGGCACCTCCATGCCCTGCAGGCCCGCGGTGACCTCGTCGGCGAGCTTGTATACGTCCACCTGGGCCCGCCCGCACGAGGGGCAGGACACGATCTCCAGCTTGCGGGGTCGCAGGTTCAGCGACTGCAAGATCTGCGCGCCGACCTTGACCTCCTCCACCGGAGGAGCCGAGAGGGACACGCGGATGGTGTCGCCGATGCCCTGGCGCAGCAGGGCGCCGAACGCGACGGCCGACTTGATGGTGCCCTGGAACGCCGGCCCCGCCTCGGTGACGCCGAGATGCAGCGGGTAGTCGCAGCGCTCGGCAAGGATCTCGTAGGCGCGAACCATGATCACGGGGTCGTTGTGCTTGACCGAGATCTTGACGTCGTGGAAGTCGTGCTCGGCGAACAGCGAGGCTTCCCACAGCGCCGACTCGGCGAGCGCCTCCGGCGTGGCCTTGCCGTACTTCTCCATCAGTCGCTGGTCCAGCGAGCCCGCGTTCACCCCGATCCGGATCGGGGTGCCGTGGTCCTTGGCCGCGCGGGCGATCTCGGCGACCCTGTCGTCGAACTTCTTGATGTTGCCCGGGTTCACACGGACCGCGGCGCAGCCGGCCTCGATGGCAGCGAACACGTACTTCGGCTGGAAGTGGATGTCGGCGATGACCGGGATCTTGGACTTCTTGGCGACCGCGGGCAGCGCCTCGGCGTCATCGGCGCTCGGGCAGGCGACGCGGACGATGTCGCAGCCGGCCGCGGTGAGCTCGGCGATCTGCTGCAGGGTGGCGTTGACGTCGGCCGTGACGGTCGTGGTCATCGACTGCACCGAGATCGGGTGGTCACTGCCGACCCCGACCGGACCGACCTGTAGCTGGCGGGTCTTGCGGCGTTCGGAGAGCACCGCAGGCGGCAGAGCGGGCATACCGAGCGCGACCTGGGTCACCGTGGTGTCCTTTCCAAGTGGGGTGCGTGTCGTATCGCCACGGCACTGTGCAGCGTGAGCACGGTTTCGGCGATGGATTCCGCGGTGAGACCGTGTTCGGCGAGGATGGCCGACCGCTCACCGTGGTTCAGGAACTCGCGGGGCAGCCCCATGGTGTGCACCGGCGTCCAGACCTGGGCATCGGTGCATGCCTGTGCCAGCGCCGTGCCAACACCCCCCGCACGTACACCGTCCTCGAGCGAGAGCACTAGCCGGTGGCGGGACGCCAGGTGGACCAGGGTCGGGTTGACCGGCAGCAGCCAGCGTGGATCGACAACCGTCACCCCGATGTCGTTGCCGACCAGCAACTCCGCTGCACGGAGGGCAGGAGTCGCGAGAACTCCGGCCGGGACGAGGAGGACGTCGAGCGGCCGGGACCGACTGCGGTGCAGGACATCCAGGCCGTCCATGCGTTTGAGGGCGGGAATCTTCGGGCCTGCGCTCCCCTTCGGGAACCGCAGCGCGGTGGGACTGTCGCGCGTGGACAACGACTCGCGCAGCAGTTCGGCGAGTTGGGTGGTGTCGCGCGGTGATGCGACACGCATTCCCGGCACCGCGCCCAGCAGGGTGAGATCCCACATGCCGTGGTGGCTGGGGCCGTCGGGGCCGGTGATTCCCGCACGGTCCAGGACGAAGGTCACCGGCAGGCCGTGCAGGGCCACGTCCATCATGACCTGGTCGACGGCGCGGTTGAGGAACGTGGCGTACAGGCAGATCAGCGGGTGCAGGCCCCCCATGGCCAGCCCTGCGGCGCTGGTGACCGCATGCTGCTCGGCGATACCCACGTCGAAAACGCGGTCGGGAAACCGCTGGGAGAACCGGTGGATGCCGACCGGTCGCAACATCGCGGCGGTCAGTGCGACGATCTCGGGCTGCGTGGCGGCGATCTTCACCAGCTCCTCGCCGAACGCATCGGTCCAGGTAGGTGAGCCACCGACGCGCGATCGACCGGTCGCAGGGTCGATGACACCGATGCCGTGCATGCGATCGGCCTCGTCGTGCTCGGCCGGGGCGTAGCCGAACCCCTTCTCAGTGACGCAGTGGACCACAACCGGGCGGTCCAACTGCACAGCATGGCGGCATGCCCTTTCGACGGCAGCAATGTCGTGCCCGTCCACGGGGCCGACATAGGTGAAACCGATGGTCTCGAACAGGTTCTGGCCTTGGTGTCGGTCACTCCGCAGCGCGGCGAGATGCTCGGCCACACCGCCGACCGTGGGGTCGTACGAACGGCCGTTGTCGTTGAGGACGACCACCACCGCGCCCTCGCCTCGAGCGAGGTTGTTCATGGCCTCCCAGGCCATGCCGCCGGTCAGCGCGCCGTCGCCGATGACCGCGACCACGCGGCGGTGCTCCTCGCCGAGCAGCCGCTGCGCCTTGACCAGGCCATCCGCATAGGACAGCGCCGTGGAGGCGTGCGAGTTCTCCACGTGGTCGTGCGGCGACTCCTGGCGCAGCGGATAGCCGGACAGCCCTCCTGCCGCACGGAGCGTGCTGAAGGCGGCCTGCCTGCCGGTGAGGATCTTGTGGACGTAGGACTGGTGGCCGGTATCGAACACGATGCGGTCGGTCGGTGAGTCGAACACTCGGTGCAGCGCTATGGTCAGCTCGACCACGCCGAGGTTGGGGCCGAGGTGCCCGCCGGCGGAGGAGACCCGTTCGACGAGGAGCTCCCGGATTTCGCTCGCCAACGCGGGTAGCTGATCCGGGCGCAACTCCTTGAGCTGCTGTGGGCCGATGACACGGCTGAGCACAGTGGACAACACGTCCTCCCCCGTTCAGTTCGGATTGCCGTCCGTCGGCTGCTCCGTATTGCCGCCAACAGCCGGGGGGAGTTCGAAGTGCATGGTCTCGCGGGTGATCTCGTGTTCCTCGACGGAGACCGGCCCGAACTCGGCCAACGCGGTCGCGACCTCCGTGACCAGTTCGGGCGGGGCCGAAGCGCCGGCCGTGAGCCCTATGGTGCGCACTCCCTCGAGCCATTCAGGCCGGATGTCACGGGCACGGTCGATCAGTTCGGCCGGGGTGCCCTGGCGGCGCGAGAGCTCCACCAGGCGGACCGAGTTGGAGGAGTTCGCCGAGCCGACGACCAGGACGAGGTCGGCCTCCGCGACGATCGCGTTGAGCGCGTTCTGCCGGTTCGTGGTGGCGTAGCAGATGTCTTCGGACGCCGGCTCGTGCAGCAGCGGGAACCTCTCCCGCAGGGCGTCGATGACCTCGGCGGTCTCGTCGACCGCGAGAGTGGTCTGGGTGAGGTAGGAGACCTGCCGCGGATCGGCCGGTGACAGCTCTCGGACGTCATCGACCGTCGAGACCAGCACCATGGAGTCCGGCGCTTCACCGAGGGTTCCCTCGACCTCCTCGTGCCCGGCGTGACCGACGAGCACGACCGTGTCGCCCCGGGCCGCAAAGCGGCGGGCCTTTGCATGGACCTTGGCGACTAGGGGGCAGGTTCCGTCGATGACGTCGAGACCACGGCGAGCCGCCTCCTCACGCACGGCAGGGGAGACCCCGTGCGCGGAGAACACCACCGTCGCACCGTCGGGCACCTCGTCCAGTTCTTCGACGAAGATCGCGCCCCGCCGTGCGAGGTCGTCGACAACGGAGACGTTGTGCACGATCTCCTTGCGAACGTAGACCGGAGCGCCGCGCGATTCCAGAACTCGCTCGACGATCTCGATGGCACGCTCGACACCTGCACAGAAGGACCGAGGACCAGCCAGCAGGATGCGACGTGCGCCGCCGTTCTTCACATGCTCGTCCGAGCTCACGTTTGCCATGCCCGGGAGAGTAGGGAGGGAAAGGTCATCCGCTCAATGACGGTTTCCACTTTCCAGAACGGTCGATGCCGCAGGCGCGACCGGGATCATGTCCACGGGAATCGGCGCGACACACCTGACGCGGTCGCAAAGGAACACCTCGCATGGTTCCAAAAGGGCCCGATCACATGGTTCTACGGGACAGCAGCCTTCGTCGATCTTGAGCTCGCCGCCCGAGCTCAGGTAGTCATGAGCCAGTTGTGCGCTTCAGCGACGGGAGCATCGCGGTGAACGTTGGACGGAATTCTCGGGAGCTGCACCGTGGAGCAGCCGCCGGTGAAGTGGTTGAGATGAACGCGACCGGATCCGCGGGAGGCCCTCTGCGGAAAGTGCTCGCCGTGCTCGAGGCACTGGCCGGGGCATCGAGGCCGTTGACCCTGTCAGAGTTGTCACGGCTGGTCAACTTGCCGAAATCGACGCTGCACCGCCTGATGCGGGTTCTGACCGATCTTCGTCTCACCGTCCGGATGGAGTCGAAGTACTACGCGCTCGGGGATTACCTGTTCCAATTGGGAGCCACGAGCGGTCTGGCCAGGGCGCAGAGCTTCAGTTACACGATCACTCCCTTCCTGATCGAGTTGTTCCAGCTCACTCACAAGATTGTCAGCGTAGCCATGCTTTCGAGTACGAAGGTCCAACACGTCGGGACCCTCTACGGCCAGGAGCACGTCCGGCTCGCGATGGCGTTACGACACCCCTTCCCGGCGCACTGCTCGGCGGCAGGCAAGCTTTTGCTCGCGAAGAGCATGCGAAATCCGTCGGACTTCTATGGCACCACACCGGTCGCGGATACGCGGTGGACCGTCCGCAGGGCGGACACGATGCGGCGTGAGTTCGAGCGGATCCGACGAACCGGACTGTCCTATGCGAGGAGTGAGTACATACCCGGACTCGTCGAGGTGGCAGCTCCGGTCCACCTCGGAAAGGCCCACCCGGTGGCCGCGATCGTGGTGGGCGACACCGTGAACATGGACCTGCGCAGCGTGGGGCGCGTTCTGCTCGATACCGTCGGCACCATCGAAGAGAACCTGGCCGGGGCGTGCTGACGGTTCGTCGAAGCATGCAGGCGGCGACGGGCCGACGACCTGCGCGGCCGACGTTCCCGGCCGTCGGCCAGCCGCTACAGCCGACCCCGGCGCCGCCCCTGACCGATGGTCAAGGGAAAGGCACAACGACCCCGCCCTCCCCCTGCACGCCGACAGCGCCCCGTGGGCTACTTTCGCAAATTGGATAAGGGTCCCTCCAGCACGACAGCGCGGCCTTCCGAACCAATTGACCAGTTGTCAACTATCCCCAAACTGGCTAGATAGAGCGTCCGTCAGCGGCCCCACCAGGGCGACTCCAACTGGCCCCAGTTCGCGGATGATTTGTGAAGATCAGGCGTTGCGAGGTGGCTCCGGAGGCGGGGCTTGATTTAGGACCGACGGGCCCCGAGAACGGCACTGGGACTGGCGCGGCTGTCACCGCGCGAGTCCCGGCCCTTTGTCAGCGGGAGCAGATCACGGTGACGAGGGTGAAGGAGGCGAAGAATGGTCCCTCGGAGAGCGAGGTGAACCACCGACGGCCGCGTGCTTCGTCGATGTGACCGTCTTGGATGGCCTGGTGCATGTTGCGGCCGAGTCCCAGGGTGTGATCCGCGTCCTGGAAGTCGAGGAAGACCGGCGTCGTGGCCCTCACCGTCTCGACGACGAAGCCTGCCTGTTCCGCGTGACGGGCGAGGCTGCGGCCGATGGTGGCGTGACGGACCGCTTCCGACGTGGTGTAACGGGTGAACGCGCGGCTTGTGTCGAGATCCTCCGCATCGACGACCAGGGTGTCCCAGTCCGGCTCAGCCAGAGCTATCCGCGCCCCCGGCTGGGTGGCCAGGTGGAGTTGTGCCGGCACACCGGTCGGCTCGGCGACATGCATGAGAACCCGGTCGATCTTGGCCCGGTCCACCGTGCCGGGCTCGACGGGGAGGGCGTGGGCGTCTGCCTCGCGGATCTGGACTGCAGGCAGGTCGCTGGTGCGTCGGCGGGCCTCGGCCAGCATCGCCGGGTCGCGGTCCACGCCGATTACCGTGCCGCTCGCGCCGACGCGTTCCGCCAGTGTCGGAAGGTCCGTGCCCGGGCCGCATCCCACGTCGAGCGCAATCTGGCCTGGCTGGATGTCCAGCAACTCCATCAACTCCTGCTTGTAGCCGCGGCCGGCGGGGCTGGCCGCGGTTCGCAGCATGTAGGCAGCCGGGTCAGGTCGGGACGCGCCGAGAGTTGTTGACATGCGGGAAAGTGAAACAGGGTCCAGGAGTTGAAGCAGCACCGTCCGAGGACAGGCTTCTATTTGGTGCCGTTGTTCTTGGCCCTGGTGCGGGCCAGGCGGTAGGACTCCGTGCCGGTCTCGATAAGAGTGGCGTTGAAGGTGAGCCGGTCGACGATCGCCGCGCAGAGCCGCGGATCGGTGAAGGTCTTGCTCCAGCCCGTGAACGCCTCGTTGGAGGCGATCGCGATGCTGTTCTTCTCCTCCCGCTCGGTGAGAACCTGGAAGAGCATCTCGGCGCCGCGGCGGTCGAGTTCGAGGTAGCCGAGCTCGTCGATTTCGAGCAGGTCGACGCGTCCGTAGCGGGCGATGGTCTTGCCGAGTTGTTGTCGTCGGCGGCATCGACGAGCTCGTTCACCAGGCTGTCTGCGGTGGTGTAGCGGACGCGGTGGCCAGCCATGGCGGCCGCAGTGCCCAGGGCGATCAGTAGGTGGGACTTGCCCGTGCCGGAGTCCCCGATCAGACACAGCGGGTAGCCCTTGGTGATCCAGTCGCAGGTGGCGAGGTTGTGGAGGACGGCCGGATCGACGTTGGGGTTGGCGCTGTAGTCGAAGTCGCGCAGGGACTTCTCGCGGGGGAAGTGGGCGGCCCGGATGCGGCGTTCGGCCCGGCGGCGGTCGCGGTCCTCGCACTCGGCCATCAGCAGCTCGGCGAGGAAGCCCGCGTAGGAGAGCCCTTCGCGTTCGGCGCGGGCGATGGTGTCGGCGGCCTGGGCCCGCATGGTGGGCAGCCTCAGCATGCGGCAGGCGGTGTCGATCGCGGCGTCGGACGCCTGGGCGGTGAGCGCGTGATGGGCGGCAGTCATGGCGAATCCTTCCGGCGAAGCTGGAGCAGTTCGTCCCACTGCTCCAAGCGGGGCAGCGGGCGGACGTCTTCGGGCAGCGGCTTGGCCAGGCGGCGCGGGGTGAGGTGGCTGACCTGCGGCAGCTGCGGGCCGGGCGGCTCGGTCTGGTCCGGCGGCGCCGGGTCCGCGGTCACGGTAAAGGTGCCCTCGGCGCGGGCCTGGTGCAACGCCTCAGAGCGGTCCAGGGCGCCGGGCTTGCGCAGCAGCACTTCCAGGTAGTGGTCGAGGACCAAGTGCTCCAAGCCGCGGCCGGCGAGCCTGGCAGAGCCTGGCATGGCGGGCGATCTCGCGGCGGTTGTCGAACACGACGAGCGTGTCGCCGGTCAGGTGGACGGTGACCTTGCGGTCGATGAAGCGGACCGGGACGGAGTACGAGCACATCTTGACGGTGATCCTGCTGTAGCGGTCGACCCGCGGCTGGAAGGTCATCGCCGTCTCGAACGGATCCGGCGGCAAAGGGAGCAGGTGTGGCGCCTCCCGGGCGAAGTCCTGCCCGATCGTGCGGATCCGTGAGCCGATGCGACTCTCCAGCTCACGCTCCTCGAACACGGTGATCTGCTGGTTGAGATCCCCCAGCGTCACCGCTCGCGGGACCGGGGTGAGGTAGTTGCGCCGGAAATAGCCGACCGGGCCCTCCACTCCGCCCTTCTCGTGGGCGCCGCGCAGTCCCGGCTCGCAATAGAACGGACTGAACCCGTAGAACTCGCGCAGGGCGGTCCACTTCGGATTCTCCTCCCGCAGCCGACTGCGGAAGATGACCTTGCGAACGTCCGGGGTGAGGTTGTCGTAGCGGACCTGCCCCGCCGACACCCCTCTAATTTGCGGGTCTCGATGTCAAGCCACCGACCTCGCTGAGGGCGAGGCTCATTAGAACAATTGTGTCGAGGAGCCCGGCTGGGCCGATCTAGGGTCGGCGCCATGGTCTCCATGAAGCTCTTCGACTCCGAACGCCGCGTCATCGAGGCTGCGGAACGGCTCGCTGCTGCCCTCGGCAGCGACCCGAACCACACCGTAGCCGCAGCGGCGATGGACACGGCCGGCAGGATCCATGAGGCGGTCAACGTCTACCACTTCACCGGCGGACCGTGCGCCGAACTCGTCGTCCTCGGTGCCGCCGCAGCAGCGGGAGCCGGCCCGCTCGTCATAATCGCCGCCGCGGGAGATCAGGGTCGCGGCCTGATCCCGCCGTGCGGCCGCTGCCGCCAATCCCTTCTCGACCTCCATCCCGACGTCTTCGTTGCCGTACCGACCGACGACGGGCCGACACTGCGCCCAATTCGGAAGCTTCTGCCGGACACCTACTTCTTCCCCGATGCGGATGCGCGTCGAATTGTTCGGTTCAACAAGCGCTACTACGAGGCCATCGCCACCGCGCGGAAGACCTCCACCGTCCGCTACGACGATCCGATCGCGCCGGGTCCCGCAATCTTCCTCTTCGAGGACGACGAAGCCCACCGCACGTTGAACGGCACCGTCACCGGCGTCCAACGCCACCGGCTCGATCGCCTCACGGCCGCACAAGCTCGGCTCGATGGCTTCACGAGCATCGACCAGCTCAAGAAGGGCCTCCAGGGCCACTATCCCGGCCTGCCCTCCGATGCCGAAGTCGACTTTGTGACGTTTACGGTCGAAGCGCCTGACGCCGTGGAGTGATGCAGCGTGGATAGCTCCATGCCCGATGGGATCGCAGTGCGGACGCCTTGCGATCCCATCGGGCGCCCTTTTGTGATATCGGCGTCACATCTACAGCTGGCCGGAACGTTCATGTTGAATGGGCCCGTCAGGACGCTTCTCCATCGAGTCGGCTGAGGAGTCCGTTGAAGATCTGCTCGCGTGTGACTTGTCCCTTCGCTGCCGCGTCGTCTCGTTGGCGTTCGAGGGTGGGCCGGAACTCGATCGTGGTGACGAAGAACGTGCAAGATTCACAGATCGACTCGAAGTGGCAGTCCATCTCTATGGGGCGGGCGCAGTAGCCGTTGCCAAGCATCCGGCGATGCATCTCCCGGCGAAGCTTGGCCATCTCCGAGCCCTCGGCATCGGCAGGCAGCTGGCGCGGGGCATCGTAGAGTGCCTCGACCTTCTCCGAGACGGCGAAGTACTCGTCGGCAACGGTCCGGTCAGCGATCCGCGCGTAAACACGTGTCATGGACAACGATTTGTGTCCGAGAAGTGCGGCGATGGCCTCCAGGGACATGCCCCGGTTGATCGCTTGAGTGGCCAGAGTATGGCGCAGCTGGTGCGGGGTGACCCTGCCCAGTCCGGCCCGCTCGGCGGCCTTGCGGACTGCGGCCTCGATGCGGGAGGCGTTGACCGGGCGGCCGTGGTCGGTGAACAGCAGGTTCGAGCGCAGGCCCTCGGGGCGGTGCAGCAGCCAGTCGTCCAGCAGCCTCTTGAGCTGCGGATGCAGGGGAACGTAGCGGTCGGTGTGCATCTTGCCGACCGGGACACGGAGCCAGTAGGCGGAGCCGATCTGCACGACCGCGTCGATGGTGAGGCCGAGCATCTCGCTGCGTCGCATCCCAGTGCGGGCGAGAATTTCGATGGCCAGGCGGGCGAACGGGTCGAGGTCCCGTCTGGCGGCGGACAGCAGTTTGGCGGCCGCGGCGTCGTCGAGGAAGCGTGGCAGTGGTTCGTCCGCTATCGGGAAGTCGCTGTCGAACACCAGCTGGCGGGGTGACCGGTCGGCGGTGTCCCATTCGTCGAGGCGGCGGAGAAAGCCGCGGAGTTTGCTCAGGCGGTCGCGGACGGTGTGCCGGTGCAGCGGGCCTCCGCGGGCAGCCGGCCGCTCCAGCAGCCACTGTCGGTAGCGTTCGACGTGTCGCCGCTTGAGCTCGGCGACGCAGCTGACGGCCGCGTCTTCGGCGGCGACCCGCAGGGCGAACTCTCGCAGGGTCAGCTCGGCGTTCTTCACGGTGCCCGGCCGCAGCGTCCCGGCGATCTGCTGCAGATAGTGCTGCATCGTCTCCGCCATCCTGGCCGGTACGCGGGCCCATTCACGGGCTCGCATGTCGGCCCGGTCCGGGGTGCGTCGGCGCGGGAGCTGGTCGGTCAACTCGCAGTGGAACAGGGTGGCTTCGAGGTTGAACAGGGCGGTCGACAGAGCCTTGACGCCGCGGTTGGGGATGCTGCGTGCCGCGTCCAGCAGGAGGCGGCGTCCCTCGTCCCAGTCGCGTTGCTGCAGTTCGTGGGGCTGGTTGCCGAACAGCGCCACGAAGTGACCCAGCAGGTTGAACTGGGTCATGGCCACTGTGTCGCGAAAGCCGAGTGTGCGGGCGGTCTCCATGAACCGCAGGTGCAGTTCCGGCTCCGTGCGGGCGAGTACGATCCCCAGTCGCGGGCGCCGTGCGACCAGGTAGTCCGCGCCCGGCTGCATCCGTCCCGTGACCGCAAGCCAGCTGATGAACCGGTGGGTCTCGTGGTTGAAGGCGAGCTGCCGTTCCAGTGGCAGGCGACAGAAGTCGGTCAGGTCAGGCACTGCGGCAAGCAGTGCCCGCGCGCCCCAGCGGACCTTGTGGTCGGTGTTCATTCCCTGCGCGGCCCGGTGGGCGAGGTAGAACTCGACCAGGTCCGGGCGCACGATCGGCAGGGCCGCGGCGCGGGCGGTAGTCCGGCTCGTCTTCGGACGCCGTCGAGGATCTCGTCGAGGCCGTCGGCGGAGAGCGGCCGACCCCGGGTCGGCCCGCGCAACACCACGAACAGCTGGTCGTGCTCGACCGGCGGACGCTCACGGTCCAGGTAGTCGCCGACCGCGCTGAAGAACTGCGCGGAGACGGATATCAGGCGCTGGTGGCCGCCCTTGCCCTCGCTGATGAAGACCCGACGCTCGCCCGGTGAGAGGTCACCCAGGCGCAGGCCGAGGACCTCGCAGCGGCGCAGCCCGCCCAACAGCATCGCCAGGATCATCGCCCTGTCCCGTGCAGTGTTCAGGGCGCCGAGGACCGTCTCGACCTCGCTCGGCCAGAGGACGCGTGGGAGGGTGCGAGGCGTGCGCAGCAGAGGTGCCCCGCGGGTGCCGCTGCGGCGGCGGTTTGCCAGTCCCGTCGGCACCGGGTTGCGGTCGACAGCGAGGTCGTCGCGGGTCATCAGGTAGCCGAACAGCCCGGAGATGCTGGCGAGCCGACGCTTGATGGTCCGGGCTGAGAGTCCGGTTTCGCCGTCTTCGAGCCGGACGACCTTCGGGCCTTGACGCGGCTTCTTCTGCGCGGTGATGAACGCGAAGATGTCCGCGGTGACGACGTCGGCCGGCTCCTTGGGCACCACCGAGAAGAAGACCTTCAAGTCGAAGGCGGTGGCCAGCAGGGTGTTCGGCCTGCAGCGGGCCGCCACGAACTCCAGGTAGTCGTCGACCAGGACGTGCCCGAGCGATGCAGCAGGGTTGCCCGCAGCATCGACACGTCGCACCAACTGCGGCTGCCAGGCCATCTGAGCTCCTCGACGGGAGCGACCATCCTGACGGGCAACACGAGATCGAGGAAGAGTTATCACCCACATAACCGCCAAGCACGGACAGCGCGTGCACGTGCCCTTCGAAGAACGCCTGCTGCCCGCAAGAGCGGGAGATCCGGTGCACCGCCCGGCCCGAGTAGGCCAGGCGGAAGGCAAACAGATAGCACTTCACCCGCTGCCCGGCGAGGTCGACCCATACCTCTCCGAAGTCCACCTCGGCGTCCGCCCCGGGAGCGTTGTGCCGGATCAGGTAGCCCTCGACCGGCACCCCGCCCTCCTCGGCGATCGCCCGGCGGCGGGCGGTGACGAAGTCCCGCACCGTGGTGTACGGAAGCGTGACCCCGAACTCCTCCTCCAGCCGCGTACCGACCCGCTTCGCGGTGCCCAGCGGCGATGCTCTGCGCCAGGTCGGATGCGAGAGGACACCGGTGACCGTGTGTGATCTCCAGCGGCGTATCGGCTCCACGTCCCACCGGTCTGGTTGCGCAGGCGGGTGGTGGTCTTGTTGTGGTAGCCGAGAGCGTCCGCGACGACGGGGGCAGGCATCTCCAAGACGCGAGCTCACCAGAATCAGACCCCGTTTCTGCGTCTCAAGGAAGGTGCCTCGTTCGGGTGGTTATCTCACTGAACCTGCCCCGCTGGCGCTTTCGTGGTCCCTAACGCCGTACATCTGCGACGTGGCGGGAGTGCGCGATGGGCTCGGCAGCGCTGAGGGTGGATCGTTCGGGCAGACCAGGAGCTGGCTACGGGGTGGAGTTCGCTGTTCCGTCCGAGGGGCGGATGGCGGGTTCTCTCGCTGATCACTGGGGCGTCTGGTTCGAGGACGCTGCCCCGCCAGGTCGTTCCACTCCGCCAAGGCGTCTCGGAGTTACCCGGGTCTGTACTGGTCGGCGACCGTGAACCGGCACGTGGGCTACGAGTCATGGCTGGAGCGGGATCACCTCAGGCTTCTGGGCTTCGACCGGCGGATCGGCGGGGTCTCGTCACAGCCGTTCCGGATGAGCTGGCTGCAGGGAGGAGTCGTGCGGCGGCACACACCGGACTTCTTCGCCCATGGTGTCGACGGCACCGGGATCGTGATCGACGTGCGGGCCGATGACCGGATCGAGGAGAGGGACGCCGCTGCCTTCGCGGCAACCGCGACGGTCTGCTCCGAAGTGAGCTGGGAGTTCCGGCGGGTTGGGTTCCAGATCCAGTGTTCATGGCGAACGTGCGGTGGTTGGCGGGCTACCGCCAACCACGGATCCACCGGGCCGAGGTGGGCCGTCGTCTGGTGGAGGTGTTCGCCGCTCCGACCGGCCTGCTGCACGGTGCCGCCCAGGCGGGGCCTCAGATCGGGGTACTGCCGGTGCTCTTCCACCTGTTGTGGTCCGGGGCCTCTGGCCGGGACGCTGGTCCACCTGGCCGACGAAACGCAACCGGGCCAGCGCGGTCAGCCTCCCAGATCTGCTGCTGCGGGCAGATGTCGAGTCCGGCCCCGCACCCTCGCTCCCGCGCCTGCCACCCGGGACGGCCCCCGGCGCCCGGCCGTCGGACCAGTACGACCCGGCGACGCGCTCACTGACCGAGCGGGAGGAGGCCAAGGCCGCCGAGTTGATCGGCTCACGACACCCCGGAGTCAGCTCCGGCACGATCCGGCGCAAGCGCCTGCGCTACCAGGCTCAGGGGGTGGCGGGCCTCGTCGATGGTCGGGCCGACCGAGCACGTCCGCCCACAGGCCACACGGACTCAAGAGTGGTCGACGTCCTGCAGCGCGTCCTTGCCGCCGAGGATACGGTGCAAGGCCCCAGCCGCACGGTGGAGTTCTTCCGCTGGCAGGTCGAACAGATCCTGGAGAGCGAGTTCGGACCCAACGTGGTTCCGCTCCCGTCGCGCGCCACCTTCTACCGGCTGTTCCGCAAGCTGTCCGCAGGGCAGCACACAACGGGTTCGGCCCACACCCGCCGGTCACTGGCCGGCCGTCCGGAGGGGCCGTTCGGGCAGGTCACTCCAGTGTGTCCAGGCGAGTTGATGCAGATCGACTCCACTCCGCTGGATGTGCTCGTGCGCTGGACAACGGCACGCCGGGGCGGGTGGACCTCACAGCCGTGATCGATGTCGCGACGCGGACTGTGACCGCGGCAGCGCTGCGGCCGGCGACGAAGTCGGTCGACGCTTCGCTGCTGCTGGCCCGCACGTCACCCCGGAGCCGATGCGGCCGGGCTGGGCGGATGCTCTGCGGATGTCCCGGTCCGTACTGCCTTTCGTCCACCTGCACGATCGAGCGAATGATCGGGACGGTGGGGACACAGTTCCTGCAGTACGTTTCGGGCTACCTCGGCTCCTCGGTGGAGCGCCGGGGCCGGGACGCCGCCGCACAGCCGTTGTGGTCACTGCCTGAGCTGCAGGATCTGCTCGATGAATGGATCGTGGCCTGTTGGCAGAACCGTCCGCACGACGGCCTGCGCGATCCTGTCTCGCCTGGAAGGACGTTCAAGGTCCGCACCGACCCCTACGACGTGACACTTCGAGGTCGCCGGTGTCGGGCAGCTCCGCAGGCTGCTCCCCTTGCCCCTGGGAGAGCATGAGCAATGCCTCGAACAGCACCGCTCCCAGTCGGCATCACCCGCCATCCGACCGGCCCCTGGATCACTCAGCAAGCACGCAACTCCCTCACGGATCTCGGCAACCATGCCGAGACGATCAGATTCCTCATCCGGGACCGCGGGCGCCTCCTTCACCGACAGCTTCGACGCCGTCTTCCAGGCGATCGGTGTACACGTCATTCCGACACTGCCCCAGGTGCCCCGGATGCACGCCATCGCAGAAGGTGAGCGCGGCGGCCGCCGCGAAGTCGAACAGCCGGTGACCGCGGCGTCCGGGGAGGCGAGGACAGAGGAAGCGGGTCATGCCGACGCCGGCGCCGTTCAGCACTACGAAACGCAGGGCAGCCCGGTGTCTCGCCCGGTCCAGGAGGCCGCACCCAGTCCGCGTACCACCTCCCGCTCCACGGTGGGGATGGACTCGAGGTCCACGGAGTCAGCGCGGATGCCCCGTGCCTCCCACGCTCCCGTGCCGTCGGCACGGTAGTCGATCAGCGATTCGGTGGCGTCGCGCGTGCTGCCACAGACCAGGATCTGGCCGACGGGGGCACGCGACAGCAAGGATGTGCACCCCTCGAGCAGCGCGCCGGTGATGGCGGCTGGGGCGCCGTCCGAGTCGGTCGTTCGATAGTGCACCGATGCCTCGCCGGCGGCGACCGCCGCACGGAAGGACAGCACCGGGCCGACGGCGGAGGACTGCCCAAACGGCCCATGCGGAGCGTCGAGGCCCTCACGTATCGCCAGCGCGGCGAGCACCGCGCGCTCGGCGTCGTCCATGCGCTCCCCGCCCGAGTCGAACACCGCCATGGCGATCGACCCTATGCCCGCCGTGACAGTGCCGCCGAAGTGCTGAATGGTCTCCTCGATCCAGCACGAGGCGCGCTCGAGCGTCTCGTCGATGTCTTCGGCATCGATGGCGCCCCCGGCGTGGATGTCACCGGCCTCCGCCGCGAGCTGTGCGCGGACCAGGAGCACGTTGACCTTTCTGCGCCGGACCGGTCTGGCCTGCCGCGCGGGCACGGTGGCCGGCTCCTCACCCGCCCGGACGGGCCGTCCGCTCTCGTTCACGGCCTCCGGCCGGCGCGGAGCCACCACAGCGCCGGAGACCGTCGGGCCGCCCTCCGCGATCCGTCGCGCGGACTCGGCACGGCCGGTGAGGGTCACGACCCGGCGGGGCCCACCACGGACGGCCGCCCCCTGAGGCAGATTCAGCGACGGGTCCTGGGTCAGGATCGCCTGCTGGAGCATCTGCAGATCGCGGCCGGGCTCCAGGCCCAGATCGCCCACCAGCATGCGCCGTACCCGGCTGTACACGTTCAGAGCGTCGGCCTGCCTGCCGCTGCGGTACAGAGCGGTCATCAGCTGCCCGCACGAGCGCTCCCGCAGCGCCGTTTTCTCGACCATGGCCTCCAGTTCACCGAGCACCGCGCTGTGCCGGCCGCATGCCAGTTCCGCCTCGAAGTAGTCCTCCATCACGTCCAGCCGGGCGTTCTGCACAGCGGACAGCTCGGGCCAGGCGATGCCTGCCTCGGCCAGGTCCGCGAGTACCGGCCCGCGCCAGAGCGCCAGGGCGTCCCGCAGAAGCAGCGCCGCCTCTTGCGGTGCTCCTTCCGCGAGTTTCGCCCGCCCCGTCTCGACCATGCGCTGGAAGCGGTACAGATCGACGTCGTCGGGGTCGACGGTCAGTCTGTAGCCGGGGGGCTGTGTCACCAGGGTGGCCCCCGTGCCGCCCTGCTTCGATGGCAGGGCTCGCCGCAGGCCCCATATGGCGTTCTGCAAGATCTTGCGCGCCGATATGGGGGCGTCGTCCATGGGCCACAGGGCGTTGAGGAGCTGGCTGGTCGCGACAACGCGGTTCATCCGCAGAAGCAGATATCCGAGTGTCGCCCGCTGCTTGGTCCCGCCGAGTGCCACGGGGCGGCCGTTGTCCAATGATTCCAGTGGTCCGAGTATCCAGAATTGCACAGTTACCTCCAACTACTTGTAACTCTTCGGAGGTCTGGTTCCCCCGCACGCCTCCCGGCCCGGGCGCACCTGCAGCATTCGCCGAGGATGGGCACCGATGGGCACGGCGAGACGGACGAATATTGATGGGTTTGCTCGTCGCTAAGGCGACTCAGGTGTTCCAGAGGGAGAACGTGCCTTGACCGTAAGCGGTTCAACTTCGCTGAAGGAAGTACTTACTTTTTGGCGAGTGCTTACCGTCAGGTAAGTGCTCGCCCGCCCTGGCCCACGCCCAGCGACCTGCAAAAACGAGTCTCCCAGGCGCATCCGGAACATACGTCACTCACTTTGTTACCCGCAGGCGGCCAAAGGTTCGTAGCGGAAGCCTGGACGAAAGCCACGGACGTGGCCGTGCCCGAATCTCCCTCCGCCGGTTCCGGGAATTCTTAGACGACACGCCGATGTGACTGAAATTAATTCACGGCAATGGCCGAATGCAACCTGCCGAGGACGCTCAATTCCACAGCACGCCGCATCGAACACAGAGCCGGAATCCATGATTCGGGCACCCACGGAACGTGATTCGGGCATCCATGGGACGTGATTCGGGCATCACATGGAAGCCCGCGCCTCACCTGCGACTTCAATCACACACGGTGCCGACCGAGTCTCGGCGACAGTTCGCCGGCCGCCGTTTGGAGAACGACGTCGTCGCCGTACATGCCTGGGGCCGGGGCCCACGCCCCGGCCCCAGCCGCCGCACCGGTCAACGCCCTGCTTCGGGCAGCTCACGTTGACCGATCGATGGGATGTCCACGCCTCCGCGCGCAGCCCGTCACTCTCCGGAGAGGACCGATGAGTGCCCGAGACCCTCTGCGCGGCCTCGCCCGGCCCCGGGGGCGGGCGGGAAGTGTCCTGCCTGGACGAAGAACTCGACGTACTTCACGAAGAGTTCCCTGGTCAGCGGTGGGCATTCGATCCCGCTGCCGGCGAGTGCCGCCTCGGTTCCGCTCGTGTCCATGGCGGGGTAGAAGGCGTCCGTGTCGGACGTCATCATCTCGAACGCGTGGAGCAACGGCGCCATCGCGTTGTCGCGGTCCGATTTCACCGCATCGTTCCATGTGTCACGGTCCAGCGGCGTCAGCGGATAGCCGAGCGAGCGCAGGTATTCCACGCACCGCTCCAGGCTCAGGGAGTCGCGGTTGAACAGGTGGAAGGTGCCGCCGGCGGCCTCGGGACTGCGGGACAGGCCGAGGATCGCGGCGCTCACGTAGTCCACCGGCAGCAGGTGGAAGCGCCCGCCGACTCCGGCGGGTACGGCCCCGGCCTGCAGCATGCCCTTGAGGCTGAGCCAGACGAAGTCCCGCGTCTGGCAGGCCCCGTTGCGCTGGTCACCGGAGATCACGTCGACCCGGTGGACGGACACCGGAAGACCCCGTTCGCGCGCCAGGCCGACGAGTTGCTCCGCGACCCACTTGCTCTGCAGGTAACCGCTCGGAAGTGCCTCGGCGGGGCCCGTGGGGTCGGTGGCCCGCAGCGGCACACCCGGGGTCACCGGCCCGCTGAACACGCCGACGGTCGAGACGTAGTGAACGGGAACGGTGCGGTGGCGCGCCGCGAGCCGGAGGATCTCCTCGGTGCCGGACACGTTGGCCGCCTTCAGGGCCGTGTACGGACGCAGCCAGTGGACGGTGGCCCCCACGTGGTAGACGACGTCGGCCTTCCTGGCCAGCGCGTCGAAGTCCTCGGGGGTCAGGCCCAGACGCGGCCGGGAGAGGTCACCGACAATGACCGAGAGCCGGCCCGGGTCCACCTGGTCCTGGATGCGGTACCACTCCAGGTTCGCCCGGAGTCGTGCGGTCGCCTCCGCCCTGTCGGCCCCACGGACCAGGCAGTGCACGGTCGCCCGGGTGGTGCGCATCAGGTCGCGCAGGAGGAACGCGCCGAGGAACCCGCTCGCGCCGGTGAGCAGGATCTCCTCGGGGTCGTCGGCCGTACGGAAGATCTCCGCCGCCGGCCGGATGTCATCCGCGAGGCGGACCTCCGCCCGGAAGTCGACGGCGTGCTCGGTCGGGGCGGAGGAAGGGGAGCCCGCCGCTGCCTCAACTCCCGTCAGTTCGGCATGCACGTACGCGGCGAGGGCGGCCGGGGTGGGGTGGTCGAAGACGGCGGTGGCGGGCAGCCGGACGCCGGTCGCGGCATCCAGCCGGTTGCGGAGCTCCACCGCCGTCAGGGAGTCGAAGCCCAGCTGGGGGAAGGGACGGTCGGCGCTGATGCCGCGCGGGTCGGCGTGGCCGAGTACCCCGGCGGCCTCGGCCAGGAGCAGCTCGACCACTGCCTCCCGCTGCTTCTCCTCGGGCAGTACGGCCAGCCGCTGGGCCAGTGGTTCGGTGTCCTGGCCGGAGTTCCTGGCCGCGCGACGCGACGGAGTGCGTACGAGGCCGCTCAGGAGCGGCGGAATCCGCGGCTGTTCCCGGAGCGCGGCGAGGTCCATGGGGGTGGCGGTCAGCGCCGCCTGGTCCGTCCCCAGGGCAAGGTCCATCAGGGGTGGGCCCTGCTCCGGCTCGATGGGCAGGAAACCGCTGCGCGCGATGCGCTTGCGGTCGGTGGCGTCCAGGTGCGCGTTCATTCCGCCGTCCTGTGCCCACAGGCCCCAGGCGATCGAGGTCGCGGGCAGGCCGTGGGCGGCGCGGTGCTGGGCGAGCGCGTCCAGGAAGGCGTTGGCCGCCGCGTAGTTGGACTGGCCCGGGCCGCCGACCACGCCCGCGATGGAGGAGAACAGCACGAACGCTGACAGGTCCAGCTCACGGGTCAGCTCGTGCAGATGCCAGGCCGCATCGGCCTTCGGACGCAGCACCGCGTCCAGCCGCTCAGGGGTCTGGGCCGAGATGACGCCATCGTCCAGGACGCCGGCGGCGTGCACGACGCGGGTCAGCGGGTGCTCGGCCGGGATGTCCGCCAGAAGGGCGGCGAGCGCGTCGTGGTCGGCGACGTCGCACGCGGCGATCGTGACGTCCGCGCCGTACTTCTCGAGTTCCTCCCGCAGCCCGGCGGCACCCGCCGCCTGTTCGCCCCTCCTGCTGGTGAGCAGCAGACGGCGCACGCCGTGCCGCGTGACGAGGTGACGGGCGAACAGCGCGCCCAGGGCCCCGGTGCCTCCGGTGATGAGCACCGTGCCCCGGGTGTCCGGCCCCGGCTCGGGTGCCGCGCCGGCGCTGCCGGAGTCGGCGGAGTCGGCGGAGTCGGCGGAGTCGGCGGGTAGGGACCGCAGCCGGGGCACCAGCATCTTCCCGTCTCTCACCGCCACCTGGGGTTCTCCGGAGGCAAGGACCCTGGACAGCAGCGCACCGGAGACCCTCTCCCCGGCCACCGCGTCGCCGAGCACGATTCTGCCCGGGGCCTCGGACTGCGCCGAGCGCAGCAGGCCCCACACCGCGGCCGCCGCCAGATCCGTCACATCCTCCCCCGCCGGCGCCACCGCGCCACGGGTGACCAGCAGCAACGGGGTCCCGGCCAGCCGGTCGTCTGCCAGCCACTCCTGCACCAGTGCCAGGGCGCGGCGGCTGCCGGCGCGCAGCGAACCCGGGAGACCACCGTGAGTCTCGCCCGGCCAGGGAACGACCACGGCGTCGGGGCCCTTGCCGGATCCCACGGCTTCGGCCACTGCGGCAACATCGTCGAACCCGTCCGCATCGATGATGTCGCCGTCGAAGACGCCACGGGTCTCGCTGCCGAGGGCGCGCAGCACGGCCCAGCGCACCGGCTCCACAGGCCCCGGCTCGGGGAGCGCCGTCCAGCCGACCTGGAACAGCGAACCGGAGTGCCGGGCACGGGCGTTGGCGAGCTGACGGGCGGTGACCGGGCGGGTCGCCACTGAGTCGATCACGAGCACGGGCTCTCCGGCGGCGTCCGCCAGGAGCACCTCGGGCGCACCGTCGCCGCCAGGGGTCAGCCGGACTCGTACGGCCACAGCCCCCGTCGCGTGCAGGCGGACTCCTGTCCAAACATGGGCGAGCGAGGCCGCGACGCCGTTCTCTGGAGCCCCGTCGCCGGAAGACATGGTGTGAAGCGCCGCGTCGAGCAGCGCGGGGTGCAGACCGTATCCCGCCGCGTCGGCATGGACAGCCTCGGGCAGGCCGACCTCGGCGAACAGCGTCTGGCCGCGCCGCCACGCCGCGGTCACTCCTCGGAACGCGGGACCGTACGTCAGGCCGGCCCCGGCGAGTCGGTGGTAGACCTCCTCGACGTCCACCGATTCGGCGTCGGCGGGCGGCCATTGGCCGAGGCCAGGGATCCCACGAGCGTCCTGGCCCTGGACGTTCAGGTGGCCGTGTGCGTGCGGCGTCCACGGCCCCTGGGCGGTGTCGGGACGTGCGTGGACGGTGAAGGAACGCCGCCCGGAGTGGTCGGGCGCCTCCACTCGCACCTGGATGTGGACCGCGCCGTGCTTGGGCAGGACGAGAGGAGTGGTGAGAACGAGCTCTTCCAGTACGGTGCAGCCGAGTTCGTCTCCGGCCCGGATCGCCAGCTCCACCAGCGCGGAGGCCGGGACCACCGGCAGGTCCAGGACTGTGTGGTCGGCCAGCCACGGATGCGTACTCAGCGCCAGCCGACCGGTGAAGAGCACCTGTTCGGTGCCGGCGGCGCTGACCGCGGCGCCGAGCAGCGGATGGTCCGCAGGGCTCAGCCCGAGGTCGCCGGCGTCGGCGCTGCCCGTCGCGCCTGCCGCGGCCTCCAGCCAGTAGCGTTGGTGTTGGAAGGCGTAGGTGGGCAGGTCGGTACGGTGTGCTCCGCTGCCCGCGAAGAAGCCGGCCCAGTCCACCGGCACTCCCCGCACATGCAACCGCCCCAGCGCCGTGACCGCACCCTCAACCTCATCCCGGCCACGCGAGAGCACCGGAACCGCCGCCACACCCCCCGGATCCCGCACCGCACCAGCGACCAGAGCCGACAACACCCCCTCCGGACCCAACTCCAGGACCGTATCCACCCCCTGGTCCTCCAACGTGCGCACCGCATCGAAGAACCGCACCGGCCGCCGCACCTGACCAACCCAGTACTCCGCTGACCCCAACTCCTCCCCCGAAGCCAACCGGCCACTGACCGTCGACACCACCGGAATCCGCGCCGCCCGGTAGGAAACCCCCTCCGCCACCCGACGGAACTCCTCCAGCATCGGATCCATATGCGCGGAGTGGAAAGCATGCGAGACCGCCAGCCGCTTGGCCACCACACCCCCAGCCGCCAACCGCGACACCACCTCCCCCACCACACCCTCATCCCCCGAGAGCACCACCGCCGACGGACCATTGACCGCCGCCACCGACACCCCATCCCCCAACCCCGCCAACAGCGGAACAACCTCCCCCTCCGGCGCCCCCACCGCCACCATCACCCCACCACCGGGCAACCCCGCCATCAAACCCGCCCGCGCAGCCACCAAACGCACCGCATCCGACAGCGACACCACCCCCGCCACATACGCCGCCACCAACTCACCCAACGAATGCCCCGCCACAAAATCCGGCCGCACCCCCCAGGACTCCACCAACCGGAACAGCGCCACCTCCACCGCGAACAACCCCGGCTGCGCAAACCCCGTACCCTCCAACACCCCCGCATCCACCGAACCCGCAGCCGCAAACACCACCGACTTCAACGACCTGCCCAACAACGGCTCGAACTCCGCACACACCTCATCAAACGCACCCGCAAACACCGGGAACGACGCATACAACTCCCGCCCCATCCCCACACGCTGCGCACCCTGACCGGTAAACACCACACCCAACAAACCCCGGCCCCGCACCCCCCGCACCACACCCGGACCCACCCCACCCGAGGCCACCGAACGCAACCCCGCCACCAACTCCCCCCGATCACGCCCCACCACCACCGCACGCTCCTCCAACGCAGCACGCTCCGTCGCCAGCGAAAACCCCACATCCGCCACCGACGGCCCATCCACCCCCTCCACACCCGGGACCAACCGCCCCGCCTGACCCGCCAAACCCTCCACCGACCGAGCCGACACCACCCACGGCACCACCGAAAGACCCGCCCCCACCACCTCCACAGACGACTCCCCCACCACCGGAGCCCCCTCCACAATCACGTGAGCATTCGTACCGCTCACACCGAAAGCAGAGACCGCGGCTCGGCGCGGTGCTCCCGTTTCAGGCCAGGGGCGTGCTTCCGTAAGCAGTTCCACCGCGCCCGAGGACCAGTCGACTATTGGGGTCGGCTCGTTCACATGCAACGTCCGCGGCAACACCCCGTGCCGCATCGCCTCGATCATCTTGATCACGCCACCGACACCCGCCGCGGCGACGGTGTGCCCGATGTTTGACTTCAGCGAACCGAGATACAACGGCCGGTCCACCGGCCGGTCCTGGCCATACGTCGCCAGCAACGCCTGCGCCTCGATCGGATCGCCCAACGACGTACCCGTCCCATGCGCCTCCACCACATCAACCTCAGCCGCCGACAACCCCGCATCCACCAACGCCTGCCGGATCACCCGCTCCTGCGACGGACCATTCGGCGCCGTCAACCCATTCGACGCACCATCCTGATTCACCGCAGAACCCCGCAACACCGCCAACACCCGATGCCCACGACGCCGCGCATCCGACAACCGCTCCACCAACAACAACCCCACACCCTCCGACCACGACGTACCATCCGCCGCAGCCGCAAACGACTTACACCGACCATCCACCGCCAACCCACGCTGCCGGGAGAAGTCGATGAATCCGCCAGGCGTCGCCGTCACCGTGACTCCGCCCGCAAGCGCCATTGACGCCTCGCCCTGCCGCACCGACCGGGCAGCCAGATGAAGGGCGACCAGCGACGAGGAGCAAGCGGTGTCGACCGACAGCGCCGGACCCTCGAATCCGAAGGTGTAGGCAATCCGTCCCGAGGCGATGCTGCTGAGCTTGCTGGTCATGAGGTAGCCCTCGAACTCCTCGGGGCCGTGCAGCCCGTGATAGCTCTGCTCCACGACACCGACGAACACGCCTGTGCCGCTGCCCCTGAGGGAGACCGGGTCGATACCGGCCTGTTCGAAGGTTTCCCAGGCGGTCTCCAGCAGCAGCCGCTGCTGCGGGTCCATCGACAGCGCCTCACGCGGGGAGATACCGAAGAATTCCGCGTCGAACAGGGCTGCGCCATCGAGGAAGCCACCGTGACGGGTGTAGGAGGTGCCGGGCCGGTCCGGATCGGGGTCGTACAGCTTCTCCAGATCCCAGCCGCGGTCGGTGGGGAACTCCGAAATTCCGTCACGCTCGTCCATGACCAGCCGCCACAGCTCGTCAGGCGACGTCACTCCTCCGGGGAAACGGCAGGCCATACCGACAATCGCGACGGGCTCCCGGTCGGCCGCCTCCAGCTCCGCAAGCTTCCCGCGGGTCTTGTGCAGATCTGCGGTGACCCGCTTGAGGTATTCGACCAGCTTCTCTTCGTTGGACATGGGAAATCAGTCTCTCCATACGAGGGCGCAACAGGCGCACGGTTGAAAAACGCAGACGAAAAGCGGAAGCCCGCACGCGAAAGGCGGAAGACCGACGGGCGAAAATCTCGGTCGGCAGGTAGGAGGGCGAAAAAGGTCAGGCCGGGCCGAGCTCGTTGTCGATGAAGCTGAAGATCTCATCCGCCGTCGCCGACTCCAGCGTGCTCGCCACGTCGTGCTCATCGGCGGTGTCCGCCACAGCGTCCACGGGGGGGCTCAGCCTCGACACGATGGCCCGCAGGCGGACCGCGACTCTGCCGCGCGCCTCCTCGTCCGCCGGGGCGGCGGCAAGGAGCGCTTCGAGCCTGTCGATCTCCTCGAGTACGGGCCGGAGCTCGTCCGGGCCGGGAGAGGCCATCCGGTCGTCCAGGTACGTGGCGAGAGCGGCCGGGGTGGGGTGATCGAAGATCACGGTCGTGGGCAGCTGCATTCCGGTCGCGGCCGTGAGCCGGTTGCGCAGGTCGACGGCTGTCAGCGAGTTGAAGCCCAGTTCCTGGAAGGCACGATCGGCCTCGATGGTCCGCGGCTCGGCGTGGCCGAGAACGGCTGCCACGTCATCGCGGACAACGGTGAGCAGGGCCTGTTCACGCTCGGCGGGAGTGAGCCGGGCGAGGCGTCCCGCGAGCGACGAGTCGTCCCCTCCCGCCTCGGACCGGGCGGTACGGCGCCGGACCGCAGGGCTGCCCAGGCTCCGCAGCAGCGCCGGAACCCGGTCGTTTTGGCGTACGGCGGCTTCGCGTACGGCGGTCTGGTCCAGGGGAGTGGCCACCAGTGCCGCTCGCTGCTGGGCGAGTGCCGCGTCGAGCAGCGCCAGCCCCTCCTCGGCGGTGACTGGCAGAAAGCCGCCCTGGGCGAAGCGGTTGCGGTCGGTGGCGTCCAGGTCCGCGTTGATCCCGCCGTCCTGTGCCCACAGGCCCCAGGCGATCGAGGTCGCGGGCAGGCCGTGGGCGGCGCGGTGCTGGGCGAGCGCGTCCAGGAAGGCGTTGGCCGCGGCGTAGTTGGCCTGCCCCGGGCCGCCGAAGACGCCAACCACGGAAGAGAACAGCACGAACGCCGACAGGTCCAGCTCACGGGTCAGCTCGTGCAGATGCCAGGCCGCATCGGCCTTCGGACGCAGCACCGCGTCCAGCCGCTCGGAGGTCAGCGAAGTGATCAGGCCGTTGTCCAGGACGCCCGCCGCGTGCACGACGCCGGTCAGCGGGTGCTCGGCCGGGATGCCCGCCAGAAGGGCGGCGAGCGCGTCGCGGTCGGCCACGTCGCACGCGGCTGTGGTGACCCGCGCACCAAGTGCGGTGAGTTCGGCCTCCAGCTCGGCGACGCCGTCGGCCTCGGGGCCGCGCCGGCTCACGAGCAGCAGCTCGCGCACGCCGTGCCCGGTCACCAGGTGCCGCGCGACCAGGCCGCCCAGAGTGCCGGTGCCACCGGTGACGAGCACCGTGCCCTGCGGATCGAAGGACGCGCCGGGAGGGCTCTGTGCCACGGTACGCGGCGCACGGTCCAGCTGGGGGACGAAGATCTCTCCTCCCCGGACCGCCGCCTGGGGCTCACCCCCGGCCGCGATCGAGGGCAGCACCGCGGCGGAGGCCGGCGTGCCGTCGGTGTCGATCAGCGTGATCCGGCCGGGGGCCTCCGACTGCGCCGAGCGCAGCAGGCCCCACACAGCGGCCGCTCCCAGATCGGCCACCTCCTCGCCCGCGGCCGCGGCCACGCCGCCGCGGGTCACGACGGCCAGTCGGGTGCGGGCGAGCGCATCGTCGGCGAGCCATTGCCTCACCAGCGTCAGGACCTGCCACGCCGCGCCGCGCACAGCGCCCGGCACGTCGCCGTACGCGGCCGAGGTCCACGGAACCAGTACTACATCCGCCGGAGTTGGGGACTCGGCGACCTTGACCACCGCGGTCAGGTCTTCGAGCCGTTCCACCGCGGGCAGGGCGCCCTCCGGGAAGCCGGACCGCTCGCTGTCCAGCACCACCGTGGGCACGGCTCCAGTGGGTTGCGGCGTGCCCAGGGGAGCCCATGCGACGTGGAAGAGCGAGTCGTGCGCGGCTCCGTGTGCGGGGGTGAACCAATCGTCGGGGACAGCCCGGAACACGAGCCTGTCGACGGTGGCGACCGCCTTGCCTTCCGCGTCGGATAGGCGGATCGCGACGGTGTTGTCGCCCGTCTCGCGTACCCGGACGCGGACCGCGGTGGCACCCACCGCGTGGAGGCGTACTCCGTGCCAGTCGGCCGGGACCGCGGTGGTCCCCTCGCCGACGGTCGTGGAGCAGTGCAGGAGGGCCGCGTCCAGAAGCGCGGGGTGCAGGCCATACCGTGCAGCGTCTTCCCGGAGAGCCTCGGGCAGGACCACCTCGGCCGAGTCTCCGGATCCGTCCGTCTCCACCTCCAGCCCGGCGTGCCCGCTGCCGGCGCCGAGAAGCCCCCGTGCGTGGAGCGTCCAGGGCATGTCTTCGGTGGCCGGCCGGACGTGGATGGTGAACTCCCTTCTCGACGACGGATCGGGCGCGCCCACGCCTACCTGGATCTGTACGCCGCCGTGCTCGGGCAGAACCACGGGCCGGTCCAGGGAGAGTTCGTCCAGCGCGGTGCAGCCGAACGCGTCACCGGCTCGGATCGCCAGCTCCACCAGCGCGGAGGCCGGTAGAACGGCCTGGCCCAGCACGGTGTGGTCGGCCAGCCATGGGTGGTCCTGAGCCGATACATGGCTGGTGAAGAGCACCTGTTCGGTGCCGGCGGCGCTGACCGCGGCGCCGAGCAGCGGATGGTCCGAGGTGCCCGTACCGGTGCGCAGGGTTTCGGCGGCGGGCCTGGTTTCCAGCCAGTAGCGTTGGTGTTGGAAGGCGTAGGTGGGCAGGTCGGTACGGTGTGCTCCGCTGCCCGCGAAGAAGCCGGCCCAGTCCACCGGCACTCCCCGCACGTGCAACCGCCCCAGCGCCGTGACCGCACTCTCGACCTCATCCCGCTCCCGCGAGAGCACCGGAACCGCCGCCACACCCCCCGGATCCCGCACTCCACCGGCGACCAGGGCCGACAACACCCCCTCCGGACCCAACTCCAGGACCGTATCCACCCCCTGGTCCTCCAACGTGCGCACCGCATCGAAGAACCGCACCGGCCGCCGCACCTGACCAACCCAGTACTCCGCCGACCCCAACTCCTCCCCCGAAGCCAACCGGCCACTGACCGTCGACACCACCGGAATCCGCGCCGCCCGGTAGGAAACCCCCTCCGCCACCGCACGGAACTCCTCCAGCATCGGATCCATATGCGCCGAGTGAAAAGCATGCGAGACCGCCAGCCGCTTGGCCACCACACCCCCAGCCGCCAACCGCGACACCACCTCCCCCACCACACCCTCATCCCCCGAGAGCACCACCGCCGACGGACCATTGACCGCCGCCACCGACACCCCATCCCCCAACCCCGCCAACAGCGGAACAACCTCCCCCTCCGGCGCCCCCACCGCCACCATCACCCCACCACCGGGCAACCCCGCCATCAAACCCGCCCGCGCAGCCACCAAACGCACCGCATCCGACAGCGACACCACCCCCGCCACATACGCCGCCACCAACTCACCCAACGAATGCCCCGCCACAAAATCCGGCCGCACCCCCCAGGACTCCACCAACCGGAACAGCGCCACCTCCACCGCGAACAACCCCGGCTGCGCAAACCCCGTACCCTCCAACACCCCCGCATCCACCGAACCCGCAGCCGCAAACACCACCGACTTCAACGACCTGCCCAACAACGGCTCGAACTCCGCACACACCTCATCAAACGCACCCGCAAACACCGGGAACGACGCATACAACTCCCGCCCCATCCCCACACGCTGCGCACCCTGACCGGTAAACACCACACCCAACAAACCCCGGCCCCGCACCCCCCGCACCACACCCGGACCCACCCCACCCGAGGCCACCGAACGCAACCCCGCCACCAACTCCCCCCGATCACGCCCCACCACCACCGCACGCTCCTCCAACGCAGCACGCTCCGTCGCCAGCGAAAACCCCACATCCGCCACCGACGGCCCATCCACCCCCTCCACACCCGGGACCAACCGCCCCGCCTGACCCGCCAAACCCTCCACCGACCGAGCCGACACCACCCACGGCACCACCGAAAGACCCGCCCCCACCACCTCCACAGACGACTCCCCCACCACCGGAGCCCCCTCCACAATCACGTGAGCATTCGTACCGCTCACACCGAAAGCAGAGACCGCGGCTCGGCGCGGTGCTCCCGTTTCAGGCCAGGGGCGTGCTTCCGTAAGCAGTTCCACCGCGCCCGAGGACCAGTCGACTATTGGGGTCGGCTCGTTCACATGCAACGTCCGCGGCAACACCCCGTGCCGCATCGCCTCGATCATCTTGATCACGCCACCGACACCCGCCGCGGCGACGGTGTGCCCGATGTTGGACTTCAGCGAGCCCAGCCACAATGGCCGGTCCACCGGCCGGTCCTGGCCATACGTCGCCAGCAACGCCTGCGCCTCGATCGGATCGCCCAACGACGTACCCGTCCCATGCGCCTCCACCACATCAACCTCAGCCGCCGACAACCCCGCATCCACCAACGCCTGCCGGATCACCCGCTCCTGCGACGGACCATTCGGCGCCGTCAACCCATTCGACGCACCATCCTGATTCACCGCCGAACCCCGCAACACCGCCAACACCCGATGCCCACGACGCCGCGCATCCGACAACCGCTCCACCAACAACAACCCCACACCCTCCGACCACGACGTACCATCCGCCCCAGCCGCAAACGACTTACACCGACCATCCACCGCCAACCCACGCAACCGCGAGAATTCGATGAAGGCGACCGGGGTGGACATCACCGTCACCCCGCCGGCCAGCGCCAGGTCGCACTCACCCCGGCGGAGCGCGTTGGCGGCCAGGTGCAGCGCCACCAGCGACGACGAACAGGCCGTGTCGATGGCGACGGCAGGCCCCTCCAGGCCGTACGTGTACGCCAACCGCCCCGAGGCGATGCTGCCCGCGCTGCCGCTGAACAGGTAGCCCTCGTGTCCATCGGCGGGAAGGTTCGGCCGTGAGCCGTAGTCGTTGTACATGACGCCCGTGAACACGCCGGTTCGGCTGCCCCTCAACGACGACGGGTCCAGGCCGGCACGCTCGAACGCCTCCCAGGCGGCCTCCAGCAGCAGCCGCTGCTGCGGGTCCATGGACAGCGCCTCGCGCGGGGAGATACCGAAGAGCCCGGAGTCGAACAGGTCGGCGTCGTGCAGGAACCCGCCTTCGCGGGCGTACGACGTTCCTGTCCTGTCGGGATCCGGGTCGTACAACGTCTCCAGATCCCAACCGCGGTTCGCGGGAAACGCCGAGACCGCGTCCACGCCGTCCGAGACCAGCTGCCACAGATCCTCCGGCGAGCGCACCCCGCCCGGAAAACGGCAGGCCATTCCGACGACGGCGACCGGCTCGTGCTGCTTCTCCTCTGCCTCGCGCAGGCGCTTGCGGGCATCGCGGGCATCGGCAATGGCCCGCTTGAGGTAATCACGGAGTTGTTCTTCGTCGGCCACGTGAACTCAGCTCTCCCGGTCGGTGGACAGTTGGGGTGCGGTGCTCAATTTCTGCCGGCTGTTTCCGGCATCGAATTCCTGCGATCCGCCCCCCGGCGATCCTAAGGACGGCCGCCCAACCGAGCCCCAACCGCCAGTCACAGCGCGGTAACCGCTCCGCCGCGCCGATTCATGAACGGCCCGTTACTCGGCGGTGAGCCGCTGCAGGAAGAGGCCGGATATGTTCAGCGCACAACGGATCAGGAACACCACATGCATGGCCGATGTCGGCCCCTGAAGAAATCCGCACTGAAGAAAACGGGAGCAGTATCAACATGACGCAGCTCACCAGCGAAGTGGACGAGCACACCGCCCTTTATGTCAAGGCTTTCAACGCCGGTGACGCCGACGCGGTCAACGCGATGTACACCCCGGACGCCGTCGCCGTCTGGGAGCCGGGGGTGCCCCTCACCGGTCAGGCCCGGATCGATTCCGTCCGGGATTTCCTGGCCCGCGGGCCGAAGATGACGGCCAAGCCGCGGCAGTCCTTCGTGACCGGTGACACAGCGCTGCTGATCGTGGACTGGAGCATCGACACCACGAGCGAGAACGGCGAGCCGGAGCACCTGGAGGGTGTTGGCGTGGACGTTCTGCGGCTCGGTCCGGACGGTAATTGGCGCTACGCCATCGACGACCCGTACGGCGAGAAGCAGTAGCGGACTTGGGGAGCTTGGAGACCGTGCGCTCCTGCCGGCCCGCCCGACCGGGGGCGTCGGCGGGAGCGCACGACCCGCCGGGGCCTTGCCCCCGGCAGCTTGAACCGGTGATCGGGTGACGGAAACAGCGAAGGAAGGACTTCATGAGCGCGTCTGAGAGTTCCTACACCGATGTCCTGGAGGCAGTCCGGGGCATCTCTCCCGTACTGCAGGGCAACGCCTCCCTGGCCGAGGAGCGGCGGTGGATAGCAGAGGAGAACATCGAACTACTGGAAAAGGCCGGTGTCTTCCGTATCGCCGTCCCGCAGCGGTTCGGAGGCCTCGACCTCCCGGTGGCGCAGCAGGCGAAGATCCTGACCGAGATCGCTCGTAGCTGTGGATCGACGAGCTGGACCTCCATGGTGTGGATTTCCACGGCCTGGATTGCGAGCCTTTACCCGGACAAGGCGCAGGAGGAAGTCTTCTCGGAAGGCTCTGTGCGGATCTCGGGTGGGTTCACGCCATCCGGAACCCTGGTGCCCACCGAGGGCGGCTACATCCTCAACGGCACCTGGCGCTTCAACACCGGTGTGCGAGGTGCACAGTGGAACGTCTGCGCGGCGATTCTGGAGCGGCCGGACGGAACACACGAGGAACTGTTCCCGATGGTGCCGATCGAGGACGTCGAGGTGGGCGACGACTGGGACGTCTTCGGCGCCGCCGGCACCGGCAGTGCGACCTCCACGGTCAAGGACGTCTTCGTGCCCGCCCACCGGGTTGTCGACACCTCGGTGTACGACGCTTCGACGCGGGACCGGTGGAACGCCGACCTTCCCGGCCGCAACTACAACTTGACCAGCTACATCCTGGCGACGTGCGCCCCCGTCTACATCGGGCTGGCGGCGAGCGCGCTGGAGCTGTTCGTGAAGCGCCTGCCCGGCAAGGGCATCACCTACACGAGCTGGGCCGAGCAGCGTGAGCACCCTTACACGCAGGTGCAGTTGGCCGTCGCGGCCAACAAGATCGCGTCCTGCGAAGCGCTGGAGCAGACCTGGCTGGCGACCATTCAGGACCGGGAGGACAACGGCGAGAAGCTGACGCTTGAGGAGAAGGCAACGATCCGCGGCCAGGTCGGCTATGTCGTACAGACCACGAAAGAGGCGGTGGAGACGCTGTACAACATCAGTTCCGCCTCGACGATCATGCGCAACACCCCCTTTCAGCGGGTCTTCCGGGACATCGCGGCCCTGTCCCTGCATGGCCTGCTGACACCCGTCAGCTCCCTGGAGGCGCAGGGGCGTGTGATGGTCGGTCTGGAGCCGGGGACGGACTACATCTGACCGAACGACTCGCTTCGCCGGAGCCGGGGTCCCCCCGGCTCCTCTTCTTTTCCACGGCAAGCATGGCCGGAAAGCCGGACCTCAGTGAGCACTCGAGGACCGCGCGGTGACCGGATCGAGGAAAGGTGCCGCTGCCGGACCGCTATGGTCTTTGCCGAAGCCAAGGAGCGGCAAGGCACTTTCGGGCCGAAGCTCTTTGCGGAGGAGCGGAATTCAGATCCATAGCGCGCCGAGTGTTCAGTGGAACTTTGCAGAGCGCGTCATGTCCGCACATGCCGCGCAAGGGCCCTTCCCGTCGGCGTCGGCCGATGCAGGCGCACTCCTGACCTTCGGAATTCGCTTCCGTACCGGCTGGACGCCGTATGCCCGAAGCTGCATATGGCTCCGGTCCCATCGAACAGCACGCTGGGCAGACAGCGGGCTGGTACGCACTCAGTAAGGGAACCAGGACGCACCCATGTCTCGTCATGCCAAGAATTCTTCGTCATCCGGCCGCCTCTTCACCAGGCGTCGCCTCATCAAATCCGCGGGTGCCGCTGCCGCCGCAGCGTCGGTCGGCGCGGTCGCGCTCAGCAGGGCACAGGCCGCCCAAGAGGCGGTACCGGCGGACGCCATCATCATCGGAGCTGGTTACGCGGGTGCCACGGTGGCACGCGAGTTGGCCGAACGTGGACTGAAGCCGGTGGTACTCGAGGCACGTGACCGTGTCGGCGGGCGGGTCTGGACCAACACCTGGGCCGGAGAGGAGATTGAGATCGGCGGGAGCTGGCTCGGCCCGCAACAGGAACTCGCGCACGCCGAACTCAGCCGCTACAACATCGGAACGTTCCAGGACGTCGCTGCCGAGCGGGTGGTGATGCCCGGCAACAACGGCCTCGTGACAGTGAGCCCCGCGGACGCCGCGGCCACCGTGGACCCTCTGTGGGAGTCCTTCTACGAGGGGTCCGCGCAGTACTTCGAGCGCCCGCACGAGCCGCTGTACCGATCGGACCTGCTCGCCGACGTCGATCCGCTTTCGCTCCAGGACCGCTTGGACCAGTTGTCACTCTCGCCCACGGAGCTGGAGATCCTGAACGGCGAGACGTCCATCTACTCGGGCGGGCCCAGCACGATCGGCTCGCTGACAGGGATGGCGCAGTGGATCCAGCTTGCCGGAGGTACCTACCAGGATTACCTCACCACCATGAGCCTGCGGCCCGAGGGCGGGATGATCGCGATCCTGAACGCCATGCTGGACGAGGCACAGGCCAACGTCCGGCTCAACACGGCCGTAACCGGCATCACCGAGCAGAACGGGAAGGTCACCGTCACATGCAGCGGCGGTGGACAGTTCACCGCGCCGGTGGTGGTGGTTGCCGTACCCGTCAATACCTGGAAATCCATCACCTTCAATCCCGGTCTTCCCACAGCCCATGCCCGGGCCTCCTCGGAAGGCATCGGGGTACCGCACGCCACGAAGGTCTGGCTGCAGATCAAGGGCAATGTGCCCGCCACCCAGGGCATGGCCCGTGAGGGGACACCGCTGCCCATGCTCATACCCCAGCAGCAGACCGCGGAGGGGAGGCTCATGATCGGGTTCGCCGGCCCGTCCCTCAACGTCAACGACGCCTCAGCCGTGCAGGACGCCGTGCGCACCTACCTGCCGAACGCGACCCTCGTCCGCTATCGCGCCATGGAGTGGGCCAAGCAGCAGTACACCAAGGGTGGGTGGGGCCTACGCAGGCCCAACCAATTGCTGAGTCTGTTCCCCGCCATCGAGGAACCCCACGGACGTATCGTCTTCGCCGGCGCCGACATCGCTCGAGGGTGGCACGGCGCCTTCATCGAAGGAGCCATCGAGTCCGGTCTGCGCGCGGCCGGTCAGGCGGCAGAACTCGCCTGACCGGGCCGCCTTGAGCATGCCCCGGACCTGAGCCGGACTGCTCGTCGCGCCGCACGGCCGGCCCGCCGGGTCGGCCCGGCGGGCCCTGCGACTCCCTTGACGGGCGCGGTGCACGCCCACCGCACGGCAGGGCCCGGCAGCCCGCTGGCTGACCGCCGTCAGTCAGCGGGCTTCTTCAGGACCTCGATCAGGCTGGAGAAGCTGTTGTCGGCGAAGCCCGCACTCACACCCTTGTGGAAGATCTGAGAGACCAGGGCGGGCAGAGCGGTGTTGACGCCGGCGTCCTTGTGCGTGTGGAGGACGTGGTCGACGCTGGCCACGCCCATGGAGAGCCTGTCCACGTCACCGGGGTACTCGCCTGCGTCGACGTGCTGGGCGTAGAGCTCCAGGAAGTGCGGCATCATCGACGTCATCATGGACGCGTACGGCAGCAGCTCCTTGGCCGTCACGCCGTTCGCCTGACCGAGGGCCAACGTCTGGTAGTAGCTCAGCATCGTGGTCCAGAAGATGGTCATCTGGGCCTGGTAGTACATCGCGGCCAGCCCCGGGTCCTCACCGCGGAAGTCAGTTCCCGTCAGAACCCTCAGAGTGGCCTCGTGGGCGTCGAAGGCGTCCTTGGGGCCGCTGTAGTAGGTGGAGGACTCCGGCTTGCCGATCATGGGCGGGGGAACCTGCACACCGCCCGTGATGTGCGTGGCGCCGTGCTCCGCCGCCCACTTGGCCGCAGCGCGAGCCCGTTCGGGCGTGTCCGAGCTCAGGTTGGCGATGACCTTCCCCGCCAGCGCGTCCGCCACCGGCTCCAGGATGGCGTACACCGCGTCATAGTCGGTGAGGCTGAGGACCACCAGCTCATTGGCCGCGAGGGCGTCACGCACCGTGGGGGCAAGCTTGGCGCCCTTGGCGACCAGTGCTTCCGCCTTGCTCGCGGTCCTGTTCCACACGGTTACGTCGTGCCCGTTCTCCAGGAAGGCACCCACCATCGCCTGGCCCATGGGGCCCAGACCGATGACCGTCACCGCTTGCTTGCCCATCGCTTCTCCTTGGATTGTCCGGCTGCCCCGCACCACCAGGGGTGGTCAGAGGGAGTGTCGGCTGACACGTCTAGAAAGAACGCTCTAATTAGAGAGTAGCAGAAGCCTGGAACGATCGCTCTATCCAGTACTCTGGGCCCATGCCTCACAAGTTGCAGCTCGCAGACGGCACCGAGACGGATCCCGGTGGAACCCGCGAGCGCATCGTCCGTTCCGCTTCACGGCTCCTGCAGCGCCAGGGGTACGAAGGCACGGGGATCAAGCTGATCGCCCAGCAGGCGGGGGCCACGCTCGGCTCCGTCTACCACTTCTTCCCGGGCGGAAAGCAGCAGCTGGCCGTTGCCGCCATCCAGCACGGGAATCGGGAGTTCGCCGACATGCTCAGCCTCAGCCTGGAGGGAGAGGACAGCGTCGCGCGGGCAATGGAGAACTGCGGCCGCCGTCTCGCCGCGGCCCTGCGGGACTCCGACTGGGCCGACGGCTGCCCGGTCACCGTCACGGCCCTGGAGACAGTCGGCCGGATACCCGCCATCGAGGAGGCGTGCGTCCAGGCCCTGGGCCACTGGCAGGACTTGGTCGCGGCCCGGCTCCGCCGGGCGGGTTTCGGCGACGCCGAGGCCGCGGAACTGGCCTCCACCGTCCTCAGCACATTGGAGGGCGCGGAGACCCTGAGCCAGGTGCAGCGCAGCGAGCAGCCGCTGTTGACCGCGGGACGCCACCTGGCCGCCCTGATCGAGAGCCGGATGCCCGAGACGCCGACCGGCCGCTGAACGGCACCGGCAGAAAGAACGAAACGACAAGGCTCTTCGGGGCCGTCGTGTCGTACGGTCTGGCAATGATCACATCCGAGGACGTCCGGAGGACCGCACTGTCCCTTCCGGAGACGACCGAGAAGACCGCCTGGGACATGCCCACGTTCCGGGTGGCCGGGAAGATGTTCGCCACGCTGCCCGAGGACGAGACCTCGATGGCCGTCAGATGTCCCAAGCTGGAGCGGGACGAACTGGTACTCGCGGAGCCGGACAAGTTCTGGGTCGCCGCGCACGAGGCCGACTTCGCATGGGTCCGCGTGCGCCTGGCGGCGCTGGACGACATGGACGAACTGAGCGACATCCTCACTGACTCGTGGCGGCAGGCCGCACCCCCGAGGCTGGCCGGCACCGAGCCGGGAACACCCCGCTCGGCCTGATTCCGTGCCATGCCCGACCACCGGCGCCCTGGCGCCTCAACTGTGGTGGCTTCCCGGCTTCATGCAGCACCGCGATGGGGGTCCGACCGTTTTGCCGGTGACCAACTGCTCCGGCCCCGCGGAATGGGCCCGCGGTGACCCGGCGGTGGGCGATCAGTGTCATGGCTGCGATTAGCGTGCGGATGGGCAGCCGTAATCACGGAACAGCATGTACCGGCTGCCCCGGCGAATTCCGGATCATGCCACCGCCAAAGACCAGAGAAAGTGGGGCTGTTACTCCATGCCCATGACCGTGGACATCGACTTCGACAACCCGGACCTGACAGACGACACCGACATGCAGAACGAGATATTTCTGCAGGTCTTCAACTCCGGCGACGGGGAGCTGTTCGACCGACTGTACCGCGAGGACGCGATCTCGAACTTCTCGGGCGCTCCCCTCACCGGCGAGAAGCGGCGAGAGTTCTTCAAGGAGTTCCTGGCGACGAAGCCTGTCCTGCAGGCCAGCGTCACTCACTCGTACGTCGCCGGTGATGTGGCGCTGATCGGCGTGGAGTACTCCATCGACGGCACCGGGCCCGACGGCGGGCCCATGCACCTCGAAGGCCGGTGCACCGACGTCCTGCGGCGCGGTGAGGACGGGCGGTGGCTCATGGCCGTCGACCGCCCGGTCGCGGGTTCCCTCGTGGCCGAGTAGACCAAGTCCGGCCGATCGTGAAAGCCCGGTGGCCGCCCGCCGCGCACCCCTTTGCGCAGGCGGACGGCCCGGGTGCCGCACGGCGCCGGGCACAACTCGGCGCCGAACGGGGAGCGTTACTCGGCGACGGACCGACAGTACTCGTACCACCCGGGGTTGGAGCCGGCCTGCCTTCCGTCCTCTGTCACCCTCGGTGACCGGCTGGATCAGGCCGTGTTGCGCGCGGGCCTCGATGCCCCCCACGCCGCATGCCGTACTTTTTGCTGTACTCGCCGGTACTCGCCTGAGAGTGCGAGTAACGGCCCACTCGACAGCGAGGAGAGGGCTTTGGCACAGCGGACATACATCTGCGGTCTGGACGCCGCGATGGACGTGGTCGGAGGCAAGTGGAAGGCCCTGATCCTCTGGGAGCTGCGCGACCGGGCACACCGCTTCGGGCAGTTACGGCAGGCGCTGCCGGGGGTGAGCGAGAAGGTGCTCATCCAGCAGTTGCGGGAGCTGGAAACGGACGGGATCGTCCACCGCGAGGTCCTCCAACAGGTTCCGCCCAAGGTGGAGTACTCGCTCACCGAACTCGGCCGGGCGCTCGGCGAGAACCTGCAGCCGCTCGCCATGTGGGGCGAGGCATACGTGGCACACATCGAGGCCACCCACTTGCCGGCGTAGCGGCGAAGCCGACGACCGCGGGCGTGCGCAGCGAAGCGGCGGCCCCGGACCGTTGAACGGACCAGGACCGCCGTAGAGCACGCCTGTCACAGCGTCGGGCTAGCCGGACGGCGCCGCGCCCTCGTCGGTCCGGCCCGCGCAAGCCGATACGAACGCCGTCACGGCCTGGATCTTTCATGTGACGCAGCAGCAGACCGGCCAAACCGGCGACCTGCGATCGTTGCGGCCGTCACGAGCGGACGATCCGCGATGGCTGCGCCTGTCACGGGCGGACCAGGCCCTGCCCGTCCGGCTCCCTCAGCACCGAGCACACGCCCCTGAGCGCGGACTCCAACTGCGCGATCTCCGCGTCGCTCAGGTGGACCGACGGCTCGAAGCGCAGAGTGTTCACCGCACTTGCGGTGGGGAAAGTGCGGATGCGGTGCTCGCGCAGCAGATACCCGGCGACCGCATAGCCGAGAACCGGGGCGTGCTCGCGGATGGCGGCCGAGGCGGCCCGGGACTGGTCGTGGAACTCCAGTCCGAGCAGAAGACCCTTGCCGCGTACGTCCTTGACCACGTCCGGGAAATCGGCCCGGACCGAGTGGAGCATGTCCTTGAGCCGGCCGCCGCGCTCGGTGGCGAGCCGGTACGCCCTGCCGCCGTCGGCTTCCAGCATCTCCAGCACCCTCAGGGCGATGAGGCACGAGAAGGCGTCCTTGGCGAAGGTCGAGCTGTGCAGAAGTTCGAACTCCTTGCGGTAGCGGGCCCCGCTGACGAGCATGACGGCGGCCTTGGCGAGCCCGCCCCCCAGACTCTTGGCCAGCGTGTAGTAGTCGCCCCGCAGGCCGATGTGGGAGCTGGCCAGGAAGGCCCCGGAACGGCCCATGCCGCTCTGCACCTCGTCCACCACGACCGGGCAGCCGATGGCCGCGCACGCCCGCTGGATGTCCCCCGCGAATTCGGGTGTGATCACATTGACGCCGCCCTCGCCCTGGATCGGCTCGAGGACGAACGCGCAGAAGACCGGGGCATCTCGTTCGACGACGTGAACGGCGCCGTCGTCGGTCACCACGTCGAGCAGGCTTGACCGTTCGCTCTCGATGATCTCCCGGAGCACGTCCGGCCGCCCGGGAGGCACGAACCGCGCTTGCGCGGCCAGCGCCCTGAACGGTGTCCGGTAGCCCTCGTTGTGCGTGAGCTGGACGCTGCCCACCAGCTTGCCGTGGAATCCCCCTTCCAGCGTGAGGAACAGCGGCGGCCTGGCCAGCACGGCCGCGTTCCTGCGCCGTATCTCCGCTGCCAGGTCCTCCCATCCGCCGGAGGCGCTGCTGCCCTCGGCCAAGCCCAGCAGCGTACGGGCGCTGCCGGAGATCTCCACATCACCGCGCAGGACCGCCGAGTGCACATCCTCGATGTGCGCCTCGACCTCGTCGGCGAGCGCTCGTAACCGCATGCTCCGGTCGAGTTCGGCGTGCTTGAGCGCGGCTTCGACCGCTTCGGCACCGCTGTTGGCGAAGACCGCGGCGTAGGACTCGCCAGTTCCCAGCTCGCGCTGGATGATCACGTTCAGGGCCCTGGCCACGTCGTTGGCATAGGGATGCCGCGAGAACTGGGCGTGCACCGGGACCTGAGAGTCCAGGAGCTTCTGCGCGTACGCGACGATCTCCGGGTTGTTGTGTCCGAAAATCAAGGACCCGTAGCCGCCCGCGAAGTCCACGACAGGCACTTCACGACGATTCTCGTCCAGAGCGTAGAGAGTGTTTCCCTCGGCGCGCACATACTCCACGTCGAGCCCGACTGAGGCGAGCCATTCGAGCAGATGAGGTTCGGCCAGACCCGGCTCTGCCGATCCCGCACTCGCGGGTCCCGATTCTGCGGACAAGGAATTCATGTCGTCCCCTTTCGACTGCGGCAACGGATGGCCCCCGCACGTGGTTCGACCACGGCTCGATACGTATCGACGACTTTACCGACCGGCGGAAATACTCGGTCACAGCGCGGTAACCGGCTGCTCCGGGAAAGGTGCCGAGCGGCCGGTTACCCGGCAGTGAGCAATCGGTAGGAATGCGCCGCCTACCTTTCCAGCATGGGAAAAACAAAGGCTACGACATGAATTCCGCGTCCGCCCAGGCCACCGCTGGTTCCTCGCAGTTGACGGCCCCCTCCACCCTGCGCGAGGTCATGTCCCGGTTCGCCACGGGGGTCACAGTGATCACCGTCGGCGGGGAACACGTTCACGGCATGACCGCCAACGCCTTCAGCTCGGTGTCGCTGGATCCGCCGTCGGTGCTGTGCTGTGTCGCCCGCAGCGCGGTGATGCACCAGGCCATCACCTCCAGCGGGCACTTCGCCGTGTCCATCATGGGAGCCGTGCAGGAGGAGCTGGCGCGCTTCTTCGCGGACAAGCAACGGCCCCTGGGCCCCACGCAGTTCCGCGGGATCGACTGGCGGCCAGGCCCCCGCACCGGCGCTCCGCTGCTGGCGGGCTCGCTGGCATGGCTGGAGTGCGAGGTGGCCGAGGCATACGGCTTCGGCGATCACTCGATCTTCGTCGGCAACGTCCTCGGCGCGAGCTGCGGCTCAGCCCGTGAAGGACTGCTGTTCTTCGGTGGCGCGTTCCAGCGGGTCGCCCCTCACACCCCACAAGACTCGTGATGGATACCTCCGTCGTCACCAGAAAGACGCAGGACACACCCCCGGCACAGGCCCCGCCCCTGGCAGCCGCAATCGGCGAAGCCTTCGCCAGGGCCCTCAGCGAGGGCCTCAGCCGTGCGGCCGGCGGGCGCTCGAGGACGATGGCCCGGGCCCGGACCGAGACCCTCAGCCGCGCGGCCCGCGAGCGCCCGAGGACGGCCGCGGCCCCGAACACCGGCCGCGAACCGCAGGCGTCCCCGGCCGCCCGGAGGCTGCTGAGGCTCCATGCCGCCTCGATCGAGCGCCGCTTCGCGTCCTCACTGCCGACGATCCTCGATCCGCCGGACGGCCCCGACACGAGCCTGCGAACGGCTCTGATCGCCCGTACCCGCCGCATCGTCACCGCCGCGACGGCGGCGGACGGGCAGCCTGCGCCTCGGGCACCCGCTGCCGAGGGCATACGCATCGGCCCGTACCGGGCTGCGGCCTCCACGTTGCTGATGGAGTGCGTCATGCTCCAGTTCCTGGAGAGCGGCGGGCACGGCGCCGCAGCGGCACGCTTGCAGGCGGAAGCGGTACGGGCGGTGGGGCATTCCGTACGGCGAGCCGACGCCACCGTCCCAGCGGCGGGGAGCCACGCCGACTGCTGTTGGCAGGAGAGTCACGGCGTCGTCCGTGACCTGCATGACCACCTCGGCCGGACACTCGGCACCGCCGCCCGGCTCCTGGAACCGAGCGCGCAAACCGACTCGTGAGCCAGGACGGATGGCAAGAGTTACTCCCCCCGGACTGAGTCCGGGGGGAGTAACTCTTGCACCCTTGCCACAGCCTCCCTGATGGGGCGGCGACTCGCCGCCGCCGCGCCATGAAGGGGCCCGTCACATCAGGTTCTTGACCTGGCGTGAGATCAGTGCCGCGATCTCTTCCTCGTGCCCGTTCAGGTAGAAGTGGCCTCCGGGGAAGATTCTCAGCTCGAAGTCACCTCCGGTGTGTTCGTCCCAGGCGCGGGCGTCGTCGATCGTGGTGACCGGATCCGCGTCCCCGACCAGGGCGGTGACGGGGCAGCGCAGCGGTCGTGCTGCCGCCGGGAATCTGTAGGCCGCGAGTGCGGCGTAGTCGGCCCGGATCGCGGGCATGATCATGGCGAGGAGCTCCTCGTCGCCGAGCAGCCTGGAATCGGTTCCGCTCAACGACCTCAGCTCGGCGAGCAGTCCGGCGTCGTCCTTCAGATGCACCGTCTCGGGGCGGTGCCGCGACGGCGCCCGCCGCCCCGAAACGAAGAGGGCGCCGGGCGTCACGCCGGCCCGGTCCTCCATCCGCCGTGCGACCTCGAAAGCGACCAATGCGCCCATGCTGTGGCCGAAGAGGGCCACCGGTCGGCCGGTCCACGGCTCCAGTGCTCCGTAGACCTCGTCCGCGAGCTCGGTGATGCTGCCGATCGGTGCCTCGGAGTGCCGGTCCTGGCGGCCGGGATACTGCACGGCCAGCGTCTCGGTGTCCGCCGCCAGGGCCGCGGACAGCGGGAAGTAGGAACTCGCCGAGCCTCCCGCGTGCGGAAGGCAGACCAGCCTCACCCTGTCGCCCGTCCCGGGCGCAGCCGAATGGAAGCGGCGGATCCATGCGCCGTCCGATGCGGAGGTGTACGCCATGGTGCTGGGTGTTCCTTTCTGGACCGTCGACCGGCGGGGAGCCGGTCGATACCGGGCCGGTGTCAGTCGAGTTCGTCGACGAGGGCGAACAGCTCCTCGTCCGTCGCGGAGTCGAGGTCCTGACCGGGGGCGGCGTCCTCGTCAGTGCCGCTGTCGGCAGCGTGTGCGATCTCCAGCAGTTCCCGCAGTCGCAGCGTGATCCGCTCGTGCGTCCCGTGAGCGCTTGCGCCCGAGACGGCGGACCGCAGGGCGGCCTCCAGCCGGTCCAGGTCCGCCAGGACGGCCGAGTCGGCGGGCGAGTGGTCCGCGTCCTGGGCCAGCCGCCCGACGAGGTAACCCGTGAGGGCGGCTGGGGTGGGGTGGTCGAAGGCGAGGGTGGTGGGCAGGCGAAGGCCGGTGGCGGTGCCCAGATGGTTGCGCAGCTCGACGACGGTGAGGGAGTCGAAGCCCATCTCCTGCAACGGCCGGTCGTCCTCGACCCCACCCGGATCCGCGAGCCCGAGCACGCCGGCCACGTGGGTACGTACCAGATCCGCCAGCGCCCGCTCCCGCTCCTCCGGGGACAGGCCGGACAGCCGCTGGGCCGGCGACGCCTCCGCGGACCGCGCACCGGCCGTGCCGTGAGCGGCCGAACGGCGCTGAGACACGGGCACCAGACCGCGCAGCAGCGGGGGCGGCGCAGTCTGCGCCCGGAGCGCGGAGGTGTCCAGCCTGGTGACGGCGAACACGGCCTCGTCCGTCGCGAGGGCCGCATCGAACAGTTCCATCGCGTCGCCGGAGGGCAGCGGCCGCAGCCCCATGCGGGCCAGTCGGCGCAGGTCCGCCTCGGACAGATGACCGGACAGGTCGCTCGCCTGCTCCCACAGGCCCCAGGCCAGGGAGGTGCCGGGCAGCCCGTGTGCGCGGCGGTGGGCGGCCAGGGCGTCCAGGAAGGCGTTGCCCGCCGCGTAGTTGGCCTGCCCGGCGGTACCCAGCAGACCCGCGACGGACGAGTACAGAACGAAGGCGGACAGGTCGCGGTCACGCGTCAGCTCATGCAGATTCCACGCCGCGTCCACTTTGGGCCGCAGCACCCGGTCCAGCTGCTCCGACGTCATCGCTGCGGTCACACCGTCGTCGAGTACGCCGGCGGTGTGCACGACGGCGGTCAGCGGATACTCGGCCGGAACCGCGGCCAGCACCGCGGCCAGCGCCTCCCGGTCCGCCGCGTCACACGCCGCGAACGACACGTGGGCCCCCAGCTCGACCAGTTCGTCGTGTAGCCGTGCCGCCCCTGGGGCGTCCGCACCCCGGCGGCTGAGCAGCAGCAGACGACGCGCTCCCCGTTCGGTCACCAGATGCCGGGCCAGTACGCCGCCCAGCGCGCCCGTCGCGCCGGTCACCAGCACGGTGCCGCCGTCCCACGACGGCTCCTCACGCCCGGCGGCCGGGACCGACCGGACCAGCCCCGGCACCCGCAGCTCACCTTCCCGCACGGCCACTTGGGGCTCCCCGCAGGCGACCGCCTCGGCGAGCAGCTCGCCGGAGGTGTCCAGGTCCACCAGCACGAACCGACCGGGGTGCTCGGTCTGCGCCGACCGCACCAGACCCCACACGCCTGCGTGCGCCAGATCGGCCACGTCCTCGGCGCCGGCGGCGACCGCACGGCGCGTCACCACCACCAGCCGCGAACCAGCGAACCGCTCCTCGGCCAGCCACTCCCGCACCAGCCCCAACGCCTCCGCCACGGCGGTACGCGCGTCCCCGGCCGCGTCGAGCAACGGCACGACCACTGTGCCGGGAACCTCCTCCGGCACCGCGCCCAGATCCGCACAGACCCGTACGGAGGGACCGAGCCCCAGGGTGTCCTCGCCCACCACAGCCCAATCCGCGCCGCTGCCCCCGGACTCGCCCGTCGGCAGGCTCGTCCAGCGGACGGGGAACAGGCCGTCGCGTACGACGGATGCGGTGTCCCGTAGCGCGCCCCGGGACAGCGGCCGCAGCGCCAGCTCGTCCACCGACGCCACCGGGGCGCCCGTTCCGTCGGCAACCGTCAGCGACACCGACTCCGGGCCGGTCGTCGTGAGCCTGACGCGCAGCGTGGTCGCCCCGACGGCGACGACATTCGCCCCCGACCATGCGAACGGCAGCACGGCCGGTGCCGCGTCGTCGGCCACGCCGGGCAGCAGGCTGTGCAGCGCGGCATCCAACAGGGCCGGATGCAGGGCGAAGCGTGCCGCGTCCGCACGCTGCTCCTCTCCCAGCGCCACCTCGGCGTACAACTCCCTTTCGGCCTTCCACACGCGGCGCAGCCCTTGGAAGGCGGGCCCGTAGGCGTAACCGCGCTCGGCCAGCCGCTCGTACACCTCCTCAAGCCCCACCTCGACCGCTCCGGCAGGCGGCCACACCATGAGGCCCAACGCGGAGTCAGGGTCGGTGAAGGTGTCCGGGGCCAGCAGGCCGGTGGCGTGGGTGGTCCACGGCCGCTCGCCGTCGCCCGCGTCATCGGGCCGCCCGTACACCTCCAGCCTGCGGCGGCCGTCCTCGTCCGGTTCGCCCACGACGATCTGCACCCGCGTCCCTGCGCGCTCGGGCACCACCAGCGGCACGGCGAGCGTCAGCTCCTCCACCCGCGCGCAGCCGACCTCCTCGCCGGCCCGGACGGCGAGTTCCAGCAGGCCCGTGGCGGGCAGGAGCACGGTGTCCTGTACCCGGTGGTCGGCCAGCCAGGGGTGGGTGTGACGGGCCAGCCTGCCGGTGAACAGGTAAGCGTCGCGGTCGGCCAGGGCGACGGCGGTGCCGAGCAGCGGGTGGTCGGCGGCGCTCAGGCCGAGCCCTGCGGCGTCGCCGGAGGTGGCCGGGGCCGGGAGCCAGTACCGCTGGTGCTGGAAGGCGTAGGTGGGCAGGTCGACGCGGCGGGCGCCGGGGAACAGCGCGGCCAAGTCCAGCCGTCCGCCGCCCAGGTGGGTACGGGCGAGCGCGGCGGCGAGGGTTGCCGTCTCCGGACGCCCGGCGCGCAGGAGGGGGGCCAGGGTCGCGCCGTCCCCGGTCCCGGTCTCCGTCTCCGTCTCCGTGAGGCATTCCTGGGCCATGGCCGTGAGCACGCCGTCGGGGCCCAGCTCCAGGTATTCGGTGACGCCGGCGGCCTGGAGGGTCCTTACGCCGTCCTGGAAGCGGACGGCTTCGCGGATGTGGCGGGCCCAGTAGTCGGGTGAGCGCAGCTGTTCGGCGGTGGCCGGTTCCCCGGTGACATTGGAGACGACCGGGATGCGCGGCTCGTGGAAGGTGAGGTCGGACAGGGCCGTACGGAAGTCGTCGAGGACGTCGTCCATGTGCGGGGAGTGGAAGGCGTGACTGACCGGAAGGCGCGTGGTCTTCCTGCCGCGGGAGCGCCACAGGTCGGCGATCTCGTCCACGGCGCGGGCGTCACCGGAGACCACGGTGGCCCGCGGGCCGTTGACGCCCGCGACGGCGACCGTGTCGCCGTACGCCGCCAGCGTCTCGCGGACCTCGTCCTCGGACGCCTGGAGCGCGGCCATCGCCCCGCCCTCGCGGGCGGCTTGCATGAGCCGGCCACGGGCGATGACGACCGAGCAGGCGTCGGCCAGATCCCACACACCGGCCAGGTGCGCCGCGGTGACTTCGCCGATGGAGTGGCCCAGCAGGTGGTCCGGGACCACGCCGTAGTGCTCGATCAGCCGGTACAGGGCGGTCTCGACGGCGAACAGCGCGGCCTGGGTGAAGGCGGTCTGGTCCAGCAGCGCCGAGTCCGCGGAGTCGGCCGGGGCGAACAGGACGGTTTTCAGCGGGCGGGGCAGGGCGGGGTCGAGGTGCCCGCACACCGCGTCGAGGGCGGCGGCGAACACCGGGGAGTTCTCGTACAGTTCGCGGCCCATGCCCAGGCGCTGGCTGCCCTGCCCCGTGAGCAGGACCGCCGTCCGGCCGCGGCCCGCGCGGTCTCCTCCGCCGCGCAGTACGTTCGGTGCGCGCTCGCCGCGGGCGAGGGCGGTGAGCCCGGCCAGCAGCTCGTCGCGGCCGGTGCCGAGGACGGCCGCGCGGTGCTCCAGGGCGGCGCGAGTGGTGGCCAGCGAGTAGCCGACGTCCACCGGGGATATCCCGGGCCGCTCGGCGAGGTGGCGGTGCAGCCGTTCGGCCTGGGCGCGCAGCGCCGCTTCGTCGCGGCCGGAGAGGAACCACGGCACGGGGATCGCCGCGCCGACGGTGACCGGGGCCGGTGACGGACCGGAGTCCGGTCCGGGGTCCGGGTCGGGGTCGCCCTGCTCGACGATCACGTGGGCGTTGGTGCCGCTGATGCCGAAGGAGGAGACACCCGCCCGGCGCGGGCGGCCCGCGTCCGGCCAGGGCCGGGCCTCGGTCAGCAGGGCGACCGCCCCGGCGTCCCAGTCGACGTGCGGCGACGGCTCCTCGACGTGCAGCGTGGGCGGCAGGGAGCCGTGCCGCATCGCCTCGATCATCTTGATGACGCCGCCGACGCCGGCCGCCGCCTGCGCGTGGCCGATGTTGGACTTCAGCGAGCCCAGCCACACCGGCCGGTCCTCGGGCCGGTCCTGTCCGTACGTCGCGATCAGCGCCTGGGCCTCGATAGGGTCGCCGAGCGTGGTGCCCGTGCCGTGTGCCTCGACCGCGTCCACGTCGGAGGGCGGCAGTCCCGCGTTGGCGAGCGCCTGCCGGATGACCCGCTCCTGCGACGGGCCGTTGGGCGCGGTCAGGCCGTTGGACGCGCCGTCCTGGTTGACCGCCGACCCGCGGACGACGGCCAGCACCCGGTGGCCGTTGCGCCGCGCGTCCGACAGCCGCTCCACCAGCAGCAGACCCACGCCCTCGGCCCAGCCCGTGCCGTCCGCCGCTGCGGAGAAGGACTTGCAGCGGCCGTCCGCCGACAGGCCGCGCTGGCGGGAGAACTCCACGAAGGTGTTCGGCCCGGACATCACGGTGACGCCGCCGGCCAGCGCCAGGTCGCACTCCCCGCCGCGCAGCGCGCTCGCGGCGAGGTGCAGGGCGACCAGGGATGACGAGCAGGCGGTGTCGACCGTGACGGCCGGGCCCTCCAGACCGTAGGTGTAGGCCAGGCGGCCGGAGACGACGCTGGAGAGGTTGCCCGCCAGCAGGAAGCCCTCGAAACCCTCAGGGGTCTTCGGCAGCCGGGAGGCGTAGTCGTCGTACATGGCGCCCGCGAAGACACCGGTGTTGGAGCCGCGCACGGTGGCCGGATCGATACCGGCGCTCTCGAACGTCTCCCAGGCGGCCTCCATCAGCAGCCGGTGCTGCGGGTCGGTGGCGACGGCTTCGCGCGGGGACATGCCGAAGAAGTCGGGATCGAACAGGTCCGCATCGTGCAGGAATCCGCCATGCCGGGTGTACGAGGTACCGGTGTGCTCCGGGTCGGGGTCGTACAGCCCCTCCAGGTCCCAGCCGCGGTTCGCCGGGAACTCGCTCACCGCGTCGACGCCGTCGGCGACCAGCCGCCACAGGTCCTCGGGAGACGCCACGCCGCCGGGGAAACGGCATGCCATGCCCACGATCGCGACCGGCTCGTCCGCCGCGGCCGTCCGTACGGCGGCCACGGCCGCGGGCGCTGCGCCCGAGACCCGCTCGTGCACGTACTCCGCCAGCGCGGTGGGCGAGGGGTGGTCGAACACGGCGGTGGCGGGCAGCCGCAGCCCCGTGGCGGCGCCCAGCCGGTTGCGCAGCTCCACACCGCCCAGGGAGTCCAGGCCGATGTCCCTGAAGGACCGGTCGGGGTCGACGCCGCCCGCGCCCGCGTGTCCCAGCACGCCTGCGGCCACGGTGCGGACCAGGTCGAGCACCGCGCCCGGCCGTTCGTCCTCGGGCAGCGCGGCGATCCGCCGCGCCCAGTCCCCGTCGTCCCGGGCGGACGCGTCGTCGGCGCCCGCCGCCCGGCGCGTACGAAGGCGGGGAGCGGAGCCGGCCACGTCGCGCAGGACCGCGGGAACCGTGCCGGTCCCGGCGCGGGGCCCGGCCGGTGTCAGCAGCGCCGGTACGAGCAGGCTGTCGGGGGCGCCACCGCCCGCCAGCGCGAGGTCGAACAGAGCCAGGCCCTGCTCCGGCGCGAGCGGCGCGATCCCGGCGCGGGACCAGCGGGCGAGGTCGGACTCGCCCAGCGTGCCGCCCATGCCGTGGGTGCCGTCCCACAGGCCCCAGGCCAGGGAGACGGCGGGCAGCCCGTGGGCGCGGCGGTGGGCGGCGAGGGCATCGAGGCCGGTGTTGGCGGCGGCGTAGTTGGCCTGCCCTGCCGTGCCGGTGAGGCCGGACACCGAGGAGAACAGAACGAACGCCGCCAGTGGCTGATTTTTCGTCAGCTCGTGGAGGTGCCAGGCCGCGTCCGTCTTGGGTCGCAGGACCTCCCGGAGCCGCTCGGGGGTGAGGGATTCGACGGTGCAGTCGTCGAGCACGCCCGCCGTGTGAAGGACCCCGGTCAGCGGGTGCTCGGCAGGCACGCGAGCCAGCAGGGCGGCGACGGAGTCGCGGTCGGCGGCGTCGGCGGCCGCCACGGTCACCTCGGCGCCCAGCGCCGCCAGTTCGCCCGCGAGGTCGGCGGCGCCGGGCGCGTCCGGCCCCCGGCGGCTGCTGAGCAGCAAGTGACGCACGCCGTGAGCGGTGACGAGGTGCCGGGCGAACAAGGCTCCGAGCCCGCCGGTGCCACCGGTGATCAGCACCGTGCCGTCAGGGTCCAGGCCAGGTGGGGTGGTAGCCCCTGGCCCGTCCCCGGCTTCCGGCGCCGCCGGGCTCTCCGGCACAGCCCCGGCCTCGGCCCGCGCCCCGGTACCCGCCTCCGGCCGGGGCGCCCGCACCAGTCGCGGCACGCGCAATTGCCCGTCCCGCACCGCGATCTGGGGTTCCTCGCTGGCCACCGCGGCGGCCAGCAGCGCGTCCGCGTCCTCGGCGTCCCGGTCACCGTGGTCGAGGTCGACCAGTGTCACCCGCCCCGGGTGCTCGGACTGCACCGAGCGAAGCAGGCCCCATACGGGCGCGGCGGCGGGTGCGGTCACGTCCTCGCCGGGCAGGACGGCGACCGCCCGTGCGGTGACGACCACCAGCCGGTGGTCGGTCAGGCGCTCGTCTGCCAGCCATCCCTGCACCAGCCGCAGGATGCGCGCCGCCGGCTGGTGCGCGTCCCCGGCCACGGCATGACCGCCGTCGTCCGCCGGAGGGCCGACGCGTACGACGGCGGTCATGCCGGCGCCGTCGTCGCCGTACGCGGCGGTCAGATCGGCCGGATCCTCGGCGCTGAGCTCGGCCCAGCGGGGCGTGCCGACCTCGGGAGCGGGGACGGCCGGCCACCGCAGGACCCACAGGGAAGCGGCGATCCCCGTGGCCGGTGCGAGCCGTTCCCGGGCTACCGGACGCAGCGTCAGGGACGCGACGGTGGCGACGGGCTCGCCGACGGGGTCGGCAAGAGTCAGCGAGGCGGAGCCGCTGCCGGTGGCGGAGATGCGTACGCGCAGCTGAGTGGCTCCGGCGGCGTGCACGGTCAGGCCGCTCCACGCGAACGGAAGATGGATCTCGCCGGGTGCCACCCCGTCTGCCGCGTGCAGCACCAGCGGGTGGAGTACGGCGTCGAAGAGGGCGGGGTGCAGGGCGAAGCGGGTGGCGGCCTCCCGCTGGTCCTCGGGCAGCCGTACCTCGGCGTACAGGTCGCCGTCGGCGCCGCGCCACAGGGCGCGCAGGCCCTGGAAGGCAGGCCCGTAGTCGTAGCCGAGGGCGGCGAGCCGGTCGTAGACGTCGGTGAGCGGCTCCGGCCGGGCGCCGGCGGGCGGCCACTGGCGCAGGTCCCCGGCAGCGGCGGGGGCCGTGGTGCCGAGCGCGCCGGACGCGTGCCGGGTCCACTCCCCCGGCTCGCCTTCGCCGGCGTCGGGCCGGGCATGCACCGTGAACGGGCGGCTGCCGGATGCGTCCGGCGCGCCGACCACGATCTGCACCCGTACGGCCTGACGCTCTGTCAGGGACAGTGGCGCCTCCAGCGTCAGCTCCTCCACTCGCGGCGCGCCCGCCCGGTCGCCCGCCGCGACGGCCAGTTCCAGGAAGGCGGTGGCCGGTACGAGGACCCCGCCGCCGACCGCGTGGTCGGCCAGCCAGGGGTGGCCGCTCAGCGTCAGCCGACTGGTGAGTACCAGTTCCTCGCGATCCGCGAGTTCGACCGCGGCGCTGAGCAGCGGGTGCCCGGAGGCGTCCAGGCCCAGGCGGCGCGGGTCGCCGCCGGCCTCGGGCACCAGCCAGTAGTGCTCGCGCTGGAAGGCGTAGGTGGGCAGGTCGACGAGGGTGGCGTCGTCGGAGAAGAAGGAGGCCGTGTCGAGTCGGGCGCCCGCCGCGTAGGCCTGGGCAAGCCCGGTGACCAGGGTGCCGGCCTCGGGGCGGTCGCGGCGCAGCAACGGTACGACGGTGGCCGGTTGGCCGTCGGCGGGGGACGCGAGGGACGCGTCGGCCATGGCGGACAGGACCGCGTCGGGCCCGACCTCCAAGAACACCGTGGCGTCCAGCGCCCGCAGGGTGCGTGCGGCGTCGGCGAAGCGCACGGCCTCGCGGATCTGCCGCGTCCAGTACTCCGGGGACCGCAGTTCGCCTTCGATGGCGAGCTCGCCGGTCAGGGTCGACACGAGCGGGATCACCGGCGCGTGGTAGGTCACCGCGGCGGCTGTCTCACGGAAGTCGTCCAGCACATCGTCCATGTGCGGGGAGTGGAAGGCGTGGCTGACGGTGAGTGCGCGGTGCCTGCGGCCGCGGGCCTGCCAGTGCGCCGCGACGGCGGCCACGGCATCCGCGTCACCGGAGATCACCACGGCGTCGGGTCCGTTGACGGCGGCGACGGCGACCTCGCCGCCGCGGCCCGCCAGGGTGGGTGCGATCTCCTCCTCGCTCGCCTGGATCGCTGCCATGGCGCCGCCGGCCCGCGCTGACTGCATCAGACGGCCCCGGGCGGCGACCAGCCGGGCGGCGTCCGCAAGCGACCACACGCCCGCGACGTGGGCCGCGGCCAGCTCTCCGATGGAGTGGCCCGCGACCAGGTCCGGGGTCAGGCCGTGATGCTCCAGCAGCCGGTACAGGGCGACCTCGAGGGCGAACAGCGCGGGTTGGGTGTAGGCCGTGCGGTCCAGCAGGTCCGCGTCCTCGCCGTCCCCGCCCGCCCCATCGGCGAACATCACCGCGCGCAGCGACCGGTCCAGGTACGGGTCCAGCTCCGCGCACACGGCGCCCAGGGCCTCGGCGAAGACCGGGAACGCCTCGTACAGCTCCCGGCCCATACCGGGGCGCTGCGCCCCCTGGCCGGTGAACAGCAGCGCCGTGCGGCCGGCGCGGGCCGCGCTGCCGCGCACCAATCGCGGGTGGTCCTCCCCGCGTGCGAGGGCGTCGAGCCCGGCCAGCAGGTCCGCGGTGCCGGTGCCGGTCACCACCGCCCGCTCCTCGAAGGCCGTACGGGTCGAGGCCAGCGAGAGCCCGATGTCGGCCGGGCCCGGCCCGCGGTGGTGGCGCAGGTGGTCGCGCAGCTGCCCGGCCTGGGCGCGCAGCGCCGCCTCGTCCCGTCCGGAGACCACCCACGGCACCGGGGCGGTCGCCTCGGCGGCGGCTGGTTCCTGGGCGGGGTCGCCCTGCTCGACGATCACGTGTGCGTTGGTGCCGCTGATGCCGAACGAGGACACGGCCGCGCGGCGCGGGCGGCCGGTCACCGGCCACGGCCGGGCCTGGGAGAGCAGTTCGGCGGCGCCGGATGACCAGTCGACGTGCCGGGTGGGTTCGTCGGCGTGCAGGGTACGCGGGAGGGCACCGTGCCGTATCGCCTCCACCATCTTGATCAGCCCGCCCACGCCCGCGGCGGCCTGCGCGTGCCCGATGTTCGACTTGAGCGAGCCCAGGAACACCGGCTCGGCGCCGTCGCGGTCCTGCCCGTACGTGGCCAGGATCGCCTCGGCCTCGATCGGGTCGCCGAGGGCGGTGCCGGTGCCGTGCGCCTCTACCGCGTCGACATCCCGGGCGTCCAGGCGGGCGTCGGCGAGCGCCTGACGGATCACTCGCTCCTGCGACGGGCCGTTCGGTGCGGTCAGGCCGTTGGACGCGCCGTCCTGGTTGACCGCCGACCCGCGGACGACGGCCAGCACCCGGTGCCCGTTGCGCCGCGCATCCGACAGCCGCTCCACCAGCAGCAGTCCCACGCCCTCGGCCCAGGAGGTGCCGTCGGCGGACGCCGCGAAGGACTTGCTGCGGCCGTCGGCGGCGAGCCCGCGCTGCCGGGAGAACTCCACGAACATCCCCGGCCCGGACATCACCGTCACACCGCCCGCCAGGGCCAGCGACGACTCGCCCGAGCGCAGTGACCGTACTGCCATGTGCAGGGCCACCAGCGACGACGAGCACGCGGTGTCCACGGTGACGGCAGGGCCGACCAGGCCCAGCTGGTAGGCGATACGACCGGACATCACGCTGGCGGTGGTGCCGGTCAGCACGTGGCCCTCTACGCCGTGGCCCGTCTCGTGCATGCGCGGCCCATAGTCCAGCGCGGTGCCGCCGACGAACACGCCCGTACGGCTGCCGTGCAGCGACCGCGGATCGAGACCGGCGCGCTCGACGGCCTCCCAGGCGGTCTCCAGCAGCAGCCGCTGCTGCGGATCCATGGCGAGCGCCTCGCGCGGCGAGACGCCGAAGAATGCTGCGTCGAACTCCCCCGCGCCGTGCAGGAATCCGCCCTGGTCGACATAGCTTCCGCCGGAGCGGTCGGGATCCGGGTCGTACAGGCCCTCGTCCCAGCCGCGGTCGGCCGGGAACGCGGAGATCGCATCCACGCCGCCGTCCACCAGCCGCCACAGGTCCTCCGGCGACGCCACCCCGCCGGGGTACCGGCAGGCCATGCCGACGATCGCGATGGGGTCGCCGTCCCCGGCGCCCCGTGCCGAGGCGGCGTCCGCCGCACCGCGGTCGTCCGTGCCCAGCAGCCGCGCCAGCAGGTGGTCGACGAGGGCGGCCGGGGTGGGCCGGTCGAAGAGCAGGCCGCTGGGCAGCCGCAGCCCGGTGGCTGCCGACAGACCGTTGCGCAGCTCGACGGCCATCAACGAGTCGACGCCCAGGTCCTTGAAGGTGACATCGGACCCGACCTCCTGCTCCGCCCGGTCCGCGTCGTGGCCGAGGACGGCGGCGGTGTGCGCAAGGACGGTGTCGGCCACAGCGCGGCGGCGCTCGGCCTCGGGCAGGGCGGCCAGCCGCTCACCCAGACCGCCGAGCGGTGCGGTGGTCTCCTCCTCCGCAGGCTCGGGTGCGGCGCCCGGCAGCGGTACGGGACCGCGGGCGCCACCGTCGATCCAGTACCTCCTGCGCTGGAACGCGTACGTGGGCAGATCGGTACGGCGCGCACCGGTGCCCTCGTACGCCGCCGTGAAGTCCACCCGGCTGCCGCGTACGAAGACCGTGGCGAGCGCGGCCACCAGGGTCTGCGGTTCGGGTCGGCCCGCCCGCAGGGCGGGCACCGAGGCGGCGGAGCCGGGGTCGCGCACGGAGGCGTCCACCATCGCCGAGCACACGCCCTCCGGGCCGAGTTCGAGGTACGTGGTGACGCCCTCGTCCTCCAGGGTCCGGGCCGCGTCCAGGAACCGCACCGGCCTGCGCACCTGCTCCACCCAGTAGTCGGGAGAGCGCAGTTCGCCGGCGGTCGCGGGCCGGCCGGTGACGGAGGAGACGACGGGGATGCGCGGCTCGTGGAAGTCCAGTTCCCGCGCCACCGCGTGGAATTCGGCCAGCATCGGCTCCATCAGCGGGGAGTGGAAGGCGTGTGAGACCTGCAGACGCTTGGTCCTGCGCCCCCGGGAGGCCAATTCGCCGGTGATGTCCGCGAGCGCGTCCACCGCTCCGGAGATCACTACGGCCGCGGGGCCGTTGACCGCGGCGAGGCCCGCCTCCTCCTCGCGTCCGGCCAGCAGCGCGGCCACTTCCTCCTTGGTGGCCTCCACGGCGACCATGCCGCCGCCGGCGGGCAGGGCCTGCATGAGACGCCCCCGGGCGGCGACCAGCCGCGCGGCATCGGCCGGGGAGAGCACGCCCGCCACGTGGGCCGCGGCGATCTCGCCGACGGAGTGCCCGGCGAGCCCGTCGGGCACCACTCCCCACGACTCGGCCAGCCGGTACAGGGCAACCTCGACGGCGAACAGCGCGGGCTGGGTGAAGCCGGTGTCGTCCAGCCCCTCACCGGAGGCGATCACCTCCCGCAGCGGCCGCGGCAGCAGCGGGTCCAGATGGGCGCACATCTCGTCGAACGCCTCGGCATACCGCGGGAACTCCTCGTACAACTCCAGACCCATGCCGGCCCGCTGACTGCCCTGTCCGGTGAAGACGACGCCGAGGCCGCCGGGCCGCGCGCTGCCGGAGACCACGCCCGACGCGGGCCGCCCTGCGGCCAGCGCGCGCAGGCCCTTCAGCAGCCCGTCACGCCCCTCGGTCCGGTCGGCGAACACGACCGCCCGGTCGCTGAACACCGAGCGAGTGGCCGCCAGGGACCAACCGATGTCGGCCGGGTCGGGCGCGGCCGAAAAGGGCCCGGCGGCCGCGGAGGCTCCGGCGGCCCCGGCTGCCGCGAAGCCGTGCAACCGCTCGGCCTGCGCGCGCAGGGCGTCCCCGCCGCGCCCGGAGAGCACCCACGGCAGGACGGTGGGGGGTGGGGGTGTCCTGCGGGGGGTCTCCGGCGCGACGGGGACGGTCTTGGGGGACTGGGCGACGACGACATGGCAGTTGGTGCCGCCCATGCCGAAGGAGCTCACGCCCGCGAGCAGCGAGCGGTCCGGGTGGGGCCAGGGGGTCAGTTCGCGCTGTACCGACAGACCCACGTCGGCGAGCGGGACCCGCGGGTTCGGGGTGGCGAAGTTGCGGCTGGGCGGCAGCATGCGCCGGGACAGGGCGAGCAGCACCTTCAGCAGCCCGACGATGCCCGACGCCCCCTCCAGGTGCCCGATGTTGGTCTTGGCCGAGCCGATCAGCAGCGGATCGCCGCCGTCGCGCCCGGCGCCAAGGACGGCGCCGAGCGCCGCCGCCTCGATCGGGTCGCCGACCGGGGTGCCGGTGCCGTGGGCCTCCACATACTGCACCGTGCGCGGGTCCACTCCGGCGCGCTCGTACGCCTGGCGGATCACCTGCTCCTGTGCCGTGCCGCTGGGCACGGTCAGGCCTGGCGTGGAGCCGTCGTTGTTGACCGCGCTGCCGCGGATCACGCCGTGGACGCGGTCACCGTCGGCCAGGGCCCGCTCCAGGGGTTTGAGGATCACCACGCCGCCGCCCTCGCCGGGTACGAACCCGTTCGCGCGGGCGTCGAAGGCGTAGCTCTCGCCGTCCGGTGACAGCGCCCCGAACTGCTCCTCGGTAACCGTGTTCTCCGCGAGGATGTTCAGGTTCACCCCGGCGGCGATCGCCGCGTCGGCCTCCCCGGTCCGCAGGCTCTCACACGCCAGGTGGACGGCGACCAGCGACGACGACTGCGCGGCGTCGACGGTCAGGCTCGGGCCGTGCAGATCCAGGTGGTACGACACCCGGTTGGCGATGATCCCCCGGTTCAGGCCCGTCATCGTGTGCTGGGTGATCGCCTCGGTGCCGTGCTGGTAGAGCAGGCTCGTGTAGTCGTCCCGGAGCGTGCCCACGAACACCGCCGTACGGCTGCCCCGCAGAGTCTCCGGCACGATGCCTGCGTTCTCCAGCGCCTCCCAGGCCAGCTCGAGGACGAGCCGCTGCTGCGGGTCCATGGTGGCCGCCTCACGCGGCGAGACACCGAAAAAGGCTGCGTCGAAGTCCCCGACCCCGTCGAGGAAACCACCGCGCCTGCCGTGCGGTCCCTCGGTGAGTGCGCTCGCACCGGTGCTGAGCAGATCCCAGAATTCCTCCGGGCCGGACGCCATCGGCAGTCGGCAGGACATCCCGACGACAGCGATTTCCTTCATTACCGACCCCCAAAGACCAAGAACCAACGACCGAAGACCTGTAAAGCGCGTAACCCCTAAGGAAAGCGAGTGATCAACAGTCTGCTTGAAGCGACCCCAATGCCCGGTCACACACCGGTAATCCTCTTTTCGGGACCCGGGGGTGAGCCCGGCGTTGCCCGGCGATGAGAGCGCGGTGGAGCCACACGGCCCAGTGCGGCCGGGCCCCACATCCCGGCCCGCCCCCCCGCCGCGGCTCGGGAGAAAATCACAAGTGGCAGCGGCGCACAGCGCTTACCGCGGCATGACCGGACATTGGGCACCCGGACCACACAACACCTGTGGCATCGCCCCGACGGATCGAGAACACCGCCGTTCTCGACCAGGCGGCATGGTCACGGAAACCGCAGATGGGACCGGCATGAATTTCCCGTCACCGGATCACCGGAGCCCGGATCGCTGATGCGGAAATGGCTTTACCCGGTTCTGCGCCCGGACTTCGGGGACCAGAACGAATCGCGTTCTCCGGTCCCGCACCGTCCCGCCGGCCCAGCTGCCTCCTGGATCGCGCTCTGGGCGCCGATTGACCGATACCCGCATGTCCCGCCCGGCGGCCGCGCATTCGCATACCTGAGGCCGAGCTCGTGGTGTCACGGGGTTGTGACGGCTCTTGATCCCTGTGCCATGCCGATGACATGCGGTATGCGCAGAGTGGCGGACCAGCCTCCGCGTTTCAGTTCGATGCTGCTGAGCTGGGTTGATTGCACTGACGGTGGTTGTCGGTCATGCGGCGGCAGGTGGGCATGGCGAGGGCCCGGCGCGCCGACCGGGTGCTCCGTGGTTCCTCGGATCCAAGACCTCACGCCGGGCTGGCGCTCGGTCACCCGGCGACACTCCACACCGCCGCCCCTGACTGGCGATCAGGGCAATGGCACCCCCCAACCCAACCAGTGGGCGCTGCCGCGCACGCACCCCCGGCGACGACCGCGCCCTACGACCACGACCGGCCCGGCGCATCGACCGGATCGGGTGGCGGACGAATCGGGCGCGATTGACGCCTTGGGAGCGTGGGAGCACGAGCGCTCCCAGAGGGCTCCCATCTCGGAGCAAACACACGTACGCCAAAGGCCGCTCCCGGCGATCGGAAACGGCCTGTGACCTGCTAAAACACCGTCGGGACGACAGGATTTGAACCTGCGACCCCTTGACCCCCAGCGGTCGACACGGCCTGATGTCCTGTTATCGCCAGTCCTGCCACGTCCAGGTAGCCCAGGTCAAGTCCTGTTCCCCTACCACCAGCGTGACACCGTCTGCCGCCTCGTGACACCCGATCCGTGAGAGGCCTGTGAGAGGCCGGTGAGAAGCTGCAAGGAACGGCGCAGCAGTCCAAGGGCGGAAACGAGGCCACGACGGGGGTGCTGGCCTCGATCGCGCCGAAGTCGATGACGTCGACCAGGAGGCGGATGGAACCACGCACGGTGCCGTAGTGGGGCGACCAGTCGGCCCGCCATTCCGCGTCGTCGTCCCCGTCGGTGTCCGGGACCACCGCGGCGATCATGGCGAGCGCCTCGGCCAGTTGCTCGCGCGGCACGACCTGCTCGATCGCCGACCACGCGTCGACCACGGAGACGAATTCGCCGGTGTCGGTCGCGGGCGGCGTCGTCATCACCACGTCGACCACCACGGCGACCTTCTTCGCGGCCTTCCGCAGCTGCGGCAGGGCCTTGAGCTTGGCGTCGTTGCGCGTCGTCCACCGTCGCGGTCTCCAGATGCCGCACGGTCGTCAGCAGCGTCGCGGTCTGCCGGGTGACCTCCAGCCGCTTGAGCATCGGCGCCTTCGAGGTCAGCCCGTAGCGAGCCAGCCCGGTCATCCGCGCGGCCGGAACCCGCCCGACGTCGACCGCGCCGGCCCCAGGCCCTGCACCTCGCGGGCGCGGTCCAGGGCGAGTTCCATGGCCCTGCCGGACACCCGCATTGGGCCCAGCCGCAGCCGCTCCAGCTCCGACACCCAGCTTCTTCTCCGCCACTTCGAGCAGCCGGACCATCTTGGCGCGCAGGTCGTACGGCACCGCCTCGTACAGCGTGGCGTGCAGCCGGTCGTTCTCCTCCTGGCGGACCGTGTCCATCTGGGCCAGCGTCGTGATCCCGGGCAGCAGCACCCGGTTGTTCACCAGCCACACCACCGCCCGGTCGAACAGGGGCCCGCGGCCCTCAGCGACGACCACACCCGCGCCGCCAGGAACTCCCGCAGCACCGCCTCGCCCACGGTGAAGTCCCGGTAACCGTACGCGTCCCGGATCTCCCACGCGTGCTCGTACGCCGTCTGCGAGCGCGCCCCGTATTCGGCGAAGTACTCGTCGTCGATCCCGAGCTGCTCGGCGACGAACCGCACCACGGAGGCCGGGACCGCCGTGGGGTCCTCGGTCAGGAACGTGCCGAGCATCCGCACCGTGCCCCACTGCACCGCCCACCCCAACCGGGTTGCCGGATGGCTTCCGGAAGTTCGCCAACCTCAAGATCGGCATTGTCCGGCTGGCGTTTGGCGAGCGGATGTGGCTCCTCGTTCCATCCCCAGTCCATAAAGGCATCGTGCCAGAGCTGACTGGCACGAGCAGTACGAACCGGCCATGGGTGGTATCGACGCGGAGCCCGAGTATGCGCATCGCGGGGGTCGCGCCACGGGATCGGGGCCTCGTTTCCGCCCTTCAACGGCAGGGCGTCGTCAGCGGCGACCTGGGACCGCCCGGTCATGCCACTCCTCCGTGCCGTACCACGGCCGTTGTACGGCGAAAACGCCTCGCGGTGCCGGCTGGGTCCGGAGAGGATTGGGCGTATGGCGCTGTGGACCGTGAAGTACGACGGGTGGCAGATGGAGTGCTGCGGCATGCCTTTCTCCGTGGGTGACGGGGTGGCGTGGCCGCTGGTGTTGCTCGATGCCAAGAATGGCCTCGACATGGAGAGTTGGGAGAACTGGTTCAGCGAGATCGAGGGGACCGTCGAAGGAGTACCGGCTGGTTACCGATCTGCTTGATGCGCAGGCGTATCCCGCATCCGAGCTGGCCGCGCTGTATCACCAGCGGTGGGAGATCGAGTCCGTGCTCGGGGAGATCAAGACGTACCATCGCGGGCCGAAGGTGGTGCTGGCCAGCAAGACTCCGGACGGCGTGCGTCAGCAGATCTGGGCACATCTGCTGGTCCACCATGCGCTGCGGGTGTTGATGTGCAAAACCGCGGCCGCTTCGCGGTCCCGATCGGCTCTCGTTCATCGACACCCTGCGTGCCGCCCGGCGCAGCGTCACCACTTCACCGGGGATCTTTTCCCCCTGACCAGCTGGTCACCGCGCTGATCCGGCTCCGCGATGACCTGCTGGCACGGCTCCTGCCACCCCGACGACTCCGCAGCCAGCCCCGCGTAGTCAAACGCAAGATGTCCAACTACCGGCTCAAGAGAGCCGAGCACCGGCACTGGCCCCAGCCAACCAGAACACCCACCGAAGCGATCGCCATCTACACCCCGGCAGCCCCAGACCCATAACGCAACGGCATTGCCTCTACTGCGTCTCTCCGAAGATCTCGGCGAGAGCGCGGGAGCGCTACCGGATGGCGCCGAAGAAGGACGACGCGTTCGTGCTTGCCGACAGCCTCCGTGTCGACGACATGTAATTCCCCGCCAACCGCGCTTCCGTGCCGGCGTAATTCCCCACCTTCGCGATCGGGTAATTCCCCATGGGGACGGCGGTCGTGGGTGGGCTGGCTGTCCAGGTAGTGGTCCAGTCATCGTCTGTTGGTATATGTTCCTGTTTCGGGTGGTTTAATCAGCAACAGTCTTCCATCCCGAATTCTCCTGGTTCCCCATGGGCATGCCGGAGTCCGATTGAGGGTCCTTTGCCATGCCGAGCCGCACATGCCCTCGATCCACGGGCCGAGAGGTCGCGGACAACCGGATGGCAAGGAGAACGTTCACGCAGCACCGCGACTACATCAGCCGGCGGAGCGCTGGGCCGGCTTCGCGCTCGTCTGGATCGCGCTCACCGTCCTGACGTGGGATTCCCTGCGCACCGCCGACCGATCCCGCGCGGCCTTGCGCAGAACTGCCGCGGCGGCCGCCACGCCGACCGCAGCTCCCGCACCGCCGGAGCGGCCCGGCCCTCGGCACGGACCTGAGGCTCCCCGTGGACACAGCAGCGCCCGGGCCCGGACGAGTTGTCCGGCCCGGACACGGACGCGGTCCCGGGCAAGCGGGGACTACCGCTTGATCGCGAAACTGTCGCCGTAGACCTTCCATTCCAGCGGCGGGTTGAGGTCGAAGTTGCGCTCCCTGAGGAACTTGCGCTGCGCGGTGTCGACGCGGCTGGTGTCGGAGTGGGCCTCCTCGTGCTTCATCGCCACCTTGCGGGCGTCGAGGAAGGCGTTGAGGTAGGTCGTCTCGTTGCCGCCCTGGGACGGGGGCTTGGCCTTCTTCAGGGCGTTCCTGCGGATCGAGCCGAAGCCGTCCCGGTCGCCGCCATCGCCGTGCATGACGATCGCGTCGTAGTAGGCGAACTGGCCCAGCGCCCGCAGCCCGTCGGCCTTCGCCCGCTTGACCGCCGGGTTGAAGTAGAGGCGGTCGCGCTCGTCGTTCTGCGCCTTCTGGAACGCGGGGTCGGCGGCTGCGGGCTTCCATGCCCTGACGAAGCCCGAGCCCAGGCCCGCGTGCGAGTCGGTGCCGTTGACCCTGCGCAGGGCGGGAAGGTACTTGGCAAGAGGGTTACCGGGCTTGCGGTCGGTGTACAGCTCCACCAGGTCCAGCATGTCGCCGGTGCCCGAGCAGAATCCGATGATGCCGGCGGTGTAGCCGCGGCCGTCGCCGATGTCCTCGATGTACTTGTACTGCGCCTTCCAGTCCAGCGAGGAGTTCTCCGCGCTGGACACCAGCCGCATGGCGATGTCCTTCTTGCGCGGGTCGTCGAGCCCCACGCCCGCCGCGCTCGCCTTCGGACTGGCGGACGGTGCCGCAGCATTCCCGTTGACGGCCTTGAACGCCTTCAGGTTCTTGATGAGCAGGTAGGTGTCGCGCAGGTTCGCGCTGTCGCCCACCGACCGGTAGATGCCCCACTTGGGCCGGGCCCGCTCGGGTCCCAGCCAGGTGTCGAGGCCGCCGCTCGCCGCGTCCACGGCCGTGGTGGAGCCGTTCTTGACCACCCAGTGGATCCGTCCGGCGGTGCCGTCCTTGAAGGTGACGTCCAGCTGCGTAGTGATCCACTTGTTCTGCAGGGGAGCGAGGTCGGCGCGCCCGATGACCTTGCCTGTGGAGAACGACTTGAGCTCGATGGTAGGCCTATTGCCGTCCCGCCTCAGCGACATCGTGATGATCGGAGCCGTGCCCATGCCCGGCTCTTTGAACTGCATGATGTGTGTGAAGGACTTGGTCGCCCGCAGCGAGTCGGGGATGAACATGGAGTAGCTGAATCGCCATGTCTCCCCCTTCCGAATCCGCAGATCCTGGGCACCCGCATGCATGCCCTTGACCTCGTTGCGCTGGCGGTCGGTGCTGGAGTCACGGTCCCGCAGGTGCATGTCGAATCGGTAGGCACCGTCCTTCACGTAGATGTGCTTCACGCCGGGATGCGAGTGGGCGCGATCATCCTCCACGCCCTCGAACGCGCGGAGCCCGTCCGTGGCCGGATCGGGGTGCCACATCAGCTTCCAGGTGGCCGCCGCGGACTCAGCAGGCTTGGCGGCGCCGGGTGCGGGGGCCGCCGTGCCCTTGTTGTCGCCGTCGGACGAGGTGCCGACGACTGCCATGGCTTGCGTGCCGACGACGGCCAGCGCCGCGACGGCGGCTACGGAGCCGGCCAGAACGGCGGCCTTCCGCGGTCCGGCTCTATTGAGGCGGTGGGACTTCGCCACTGCTGTCTCCTACAGGGCAGGCCAGGGCTGCCGCTTGGGGAAGGCGAAGGGACAGCCCTGGCGGATGGTTGAGAGTGGGGAGCGGTCGGGGCGATGGAGTCCTCGATGGCCAGCTCCACCGCTCCTCGCACGCCATCGCAGCAGAGCCGATCACGGTGCGCCATCCTCGGGGAATGGCCTTGAGCCTGGGCTAAGGCTCGTTTAAGCAACGTCTGACCACCCCCCGCTGCGTCAGGCCTACGCGCTGGGCGACCGCCGCGATCGACGTGCCCGTCCAGGGTCTCGGTGGGTTCGGTGGCCCAGGTCAGCCGGCGCGCCTGCTCGGCCCGTGCCGGGCCGGGGTCCTCGGCGGAGTGCGGGCGGCGAGGGCGGTACGGCGGTCATGTCACACCGCCGGAGCCGGCTGCGCGCCCGGCTTCCCGGCCCCCCGGACCAGACCTCCCGGACCTCACGGGTGTGCCGCCGACTCACCGGCAGTAGCTGTTCCCCGAGGCGTACGTACGTCCGTCCTGCCTCCAGCCGCAGCTCCTGTACGTGGTGGGCGGCGACGAGGTGGCTGCGGTGGATGCGGACGAAGCCGGCGTCGCGCCAGCGCTCCTCGAGTGTCGCGAGCGGGATCCGCAGCAGGTGACTGCCCGAGGGGGCGTGCAGCCGGGCGTAGTCGCCGTGCGCCTCGACGTAGCGCACCTTGTTGCGCTGGACGAACCGGGTCACGCCGACCAGCTCGACGCTGATGCCCTCGTCGCCGTGCCGCTCGGCGCGGTGCGCAAGGGTGCGCGGCGGCTCGGTGCGGTGCGCATCGGTGCGGGGCGGCTCGGTGCGGTGCGCATCGGTGCGGTGCGCATCGGTGCGGGGCGGCTCGGTGCCGGGCTGCCGTGCCGCCTCGCCCTGCTCGCCCACGCCCTCGGCGACCCGCCGCACCGCCTCCGCGAGGCGCTCCGGGGCCACCGGCTTCAGCACGTAGTCCGCGGCCCGCAGGACGAACGCCTCCACCGCGTGGTCGTCGTGCGCGGTCACGAACACCACGCGCGGCGGGTGCACGAACCGGGACATCACCCGCGCCAGGGCGAGCCCGTCCAGGCCCGGCATCCCGATGTCCAGGAAGACGGCGTCCACCGACTCCCCCGCGGCCAGCGCCCGGTCGAGACCGAGCAGCGCCTGCTGTCCGTCGTTCGCCGTGCGCACCGCCGCCACCCGCGGGTCGCGGCGGAGCAGGTACGCCAGCTCCTCCAGGGCCGGCACATCGTCGTCCACCGCGAGAACGTGCAGCATGGCGCGCAGATTATCCCTGCTCGTCCCGGATGGGAACTCTTGCCGCCGACCCGCTCGTCCCGGCGTCAGGGTGACGGCCCGTGGGGGAGTCACCGTCGCTTTCACCGGGACCAACCAGGATCCCTCACGCCCGCCGGGGCCCGGACTGGATCGCCTGCGGGTGGAACTTCGGCACTCTGACATGCACCTTGGTGCCGGCGCCCGGGGCGGTCTCGATGACGAGACCGTAGGCATCGCCGTACACCTGGCGCAGCCGTACGTCCACGTTGCGCAGCCCGATCCCCGGCGAACGGGAACCGTCCGCCACAGCCTCCCCCCGCACGGTTGTCGAGGGTGCGGGCGAGCTGCTCGGGATCCATCCCGGCGCCGTCGTCCTCGACGGTGATCAGCGCCTCGCTGCCGCCGTCCTTCGCCGTGATGACCAGGTGGCCGGGGCCCGTCTTACACTCCAGGCCGTGCCGTACCGCGTTCTCGACCAGCGGCTGCAGGCACAGGAACGGAACCACCACCGAGAGCACCTCGGGCGCCACGCGCAAGGAGACCTCGACGCGCTCGCCGAAGCGTGCGCGCTCCAGCAGCACGTAGCGGTCGGTGCACCGCAGCTCCTCGGCGAGCGAGGTGAAGTCGCCGTGCCGGCGGAAGGAGTAGCGCGTGAGCTCGGCGAACTCCACGATCAGCTCCCGGGCGCGCTCGGGATCGGTACGCACGAAGGAGGCGACCGTGGAGAGGGAGTTGTAGATGAAGTGCGGCGAGATCTGTGCCCGCAGCGCCCGCAGCTCCGCCTCCGCAGCCGCCTCGCGCGACCGGTCCAGCTCGGCGAGCTCGAGCTGCGCCGACACCCAGCGCGCGACCTCGGCGGCGGCCCGGACCAGGCCGGGGGAGACCTGGGCCCCGTACACCGCGAGCGTGCCCTCCACCCGCCCGGCCACGACCAGCGGCACCACCACGCCCTGCCGCAGCGGGCAGTCGGGAGCGGCACGGGCCGTCTCGCGGGCGCCGATGACCTGGGTACGTCCGCTGCGCAGCGTCTGCCGGGCATGGCCGGGCACGGCGGCGGTGTGCTCACACCCGGGCTCCGGTGCGAGCCCGTCCCAGGCCAGCACCTCACCCGACGCGTCCGTCAGCGCGAGCGCGGGCACCCCGAGCAGCGTGCGCAGATGCCGCCCCGACCGCCGGGCACTCTCCTCGTTGAGCCCTGACCGCAGCGGCGGCGCGGCCAGCGAGGCGGTGTGCAGGGTCGCGTAGGCCGCCCGCTCCTGAGGAGTCCCGTACTGCCGGTTGCGCCCCACGCGCACAGCCGCGAACGCGGCCGCGCACACCGCCAGCACCGCCGCGAGGAGCAGGGCCGCTGTCCCGGCGGAGAACCCCGACATGCACGGACAGGACAGTACCTCGGCCGGGCCCGATCGCCGCCTGCGTGGACTGTCGCCACGGCCCGCAGGCCACGCCGACCCGCAAGGCGAGCGTCGGATGCCTCCGCACCGTGGCCCACCGCAGGTCGACGACGCGGCGCTCGACCGGTCAGTGACCCCCTGCCGATCCACCCGGCGCCGGCGCCGTCGGCCGCAGCGGAGAACGACTTGCAGCGACTGCGACGTCGACGTCGACACCGGCGTCCATACCGGCATCGGCTCGCACGTCCGGGCCCTCGGCAGTCCCGCGACCACGGTGAGGTGGAGCGCGCCGCGAGCGATGAGGTGGCGTATGAGTACGAAGTCGGTCGCGCCGGTCACGAGTACCGTCCCGTCCGGATCAGGCACCGGTCCTGCGGCGGCCGCCGGCGCCTCAAGCCGGGGCGCCAGCACCTTGCCGTCGCGGGCGGCCTGTGGCTCCTCGCAGGCGAGAACGGCAGCGACCGCGTCGGTGAACACGGCGGTGTCCTCCACGTCCACCAATACGATCCGGTCGGGATTCTCGGCCTGGGCCGAGTGGACCAGACCCCACACCGCCGCGCACCCGAGGTCGGCGAAACGCTCACTCGCTACTCGGTCGGTGTCGGTGGGCACGTCCGCGGAGGCGAGTACGGCATGCTGTCCCGCAAGCTCGGCCTGGTGGTGGATCACCTGTACGCGGTCGAGGTGGTGTGCGTCGGGGCCGACGGCGTGGCACGCAGCGTGATAGCGACCCGGGACCCGTCCGATCCCAACCACGACCTGTGGTGGGCCCACACCGGCGGAGGCGGCGGCAACTTCGGCCTCATCCCCGCTACTGGTTCCGCACACCCGGCCGAACCGGAAGCGATCCGTCGCGGCTGCTGGTGGCCCCGCCGGTCAGGGTCCTGCTCGGCCAGTGCGCCCTCCCCTGGGACCGGGTCGGGGAGCAGGGCTTCCTGCGACTGCTGCGGAATTACGGGGAGTGGAACGAGCAGAACAGCGCACCGGCGTCGTCGGGCGCCGAGCTGTCCAGCGTCATGGTGCTGAATCACCAGTTCAGCGGCCCGATCGGGCTGCTGAGCCAGATCGGCGCGGATTTTCCAGACGCCCGAAAGATCATGCGTGAATTCCTCATCGCCGTGGTGGACGGCACTTCCCTACAGGGCGACCCGGCTGTCGTCGAACCGGACATCCACGGCCCCGGCGCCATCGCGATGCCACGGACCTTCAATACGGTCGCGCTGCTGCTCGGGTGACCGAGGCCAGTGTGCTCCATGAGGCGTAGTTTGGCCGAGCAGAGCAGAGGGAAAAGGGGTGCACTACGGATGGCGCGCCAAAGGTGCGGACGGTAGGCCGCGCTGGAACAACTGCGCTTGTCACAGGCCCGCAATGCCTTCCGACGATTTGTTGACGAGCGGGTTTTGTGGCTGGGAACGTGTAACCGAGGGGTATACCGAAAGCGCAGCCATTCTGGTTATGGCGGTGCCAATTCGCGCCCCGGCACTGGCGCATCTGGGCGGTCGCAAGGCGTGACATTGAGGACGAGGAGACAGCCCGTGGCGGAGTCGCGAGACGACGAGCAGCTCACCGGGCGCCTGGCGGCCATAGCGGCGTTGGGGTTCTTGCTGATCGTTCCGCCGTTGTTGGCGCAGTTCGACCACATGGACCAGGTCTTTGGCATCCCGGTTCTCGGAGTTTACCTTTTTGTCGTCTGGGCGATTGTGATTGGTCTGGTCGCCGTCATAGGCGGCAGATCGGGGTAGTGCCGTGCTCCAGACCTGGGTCATCGTCGCTGTTTCGGTCGTGTACCTCGGCCTGCTCTTCGCTGTGGCCTTCTACGGTGACCGGCGGGCAGACGCTGGTCGGAGCGTGATCAACAACGGCACGATCTACGCGCTGTCCCTTGCGGTGTACGCCACCTCGTGGACGTACTACGGCAGCGTGGGCCGGGCCGCCACGGCTGGAGTCGGCTTCCTGCCGATCTACCTGGGGCCAACGCTCATGTTTGCGCTGGGCTGGCTGGTGCTGCGCAGAATTATCCGGATAAGCCGCCGGCACCGGATCACCTCGCTGGCCGACTTCATCTCCGCCCGCTACGGCAAGAGCGCAGCGTTGGGTGGTCTGGTGACGATCATCGCTGTGGTCGGGATCGTTCCCTACATCTCGCTGCAGCTCAAGGCGGTCTCCAACTCCTTTGAGATCATTCGGCGGCACCCCGAGATCACCTCCACCTCGGAGCTGGGCCATATCCCGCTGCTTCAGGACACCGCGTTGTATGCAGCGCTGCTACTCGCCGCTTTCACCATCCTCTTCGGCACCCGTCACCTGGACACCACCGAACGCCACGAGGGCATGGTCGCCGCCATCGCGTTCGAGTCCGTGGTCAAGCTCGTGGCCTTCCTCGCGGCGGGGCTTTTTGTGGTCTTCTGGGTGTTCGGCGGGTTCAACGACCTGTTCTCCCAGGCGGCGGACGCCGGCCTCACCACGCTGTTCACGCTGCGAGAGCAGACCGGCTACGGCACGTGGGTCTGGCTCACGGTGCTGTCCATGCTGGCGATCGTGTTGCTGCCCCGGCAGTGGCAGATCACCATTGTCGAGAACGTCGACGAGGGGCACCTCAAACGGGCGATGTGGCTGTTCCCGCTGTACCTGCTCGCGATCAACGTCTTCGTGCTTCCGATCGCAGCTGGTGGGCTTCTGCGGTTCGGAGAGGCCGCCGATGCCGATACCTTTGTGCTGACCCTGCCGATGGCCGAGGGCAAGCAGGCACTCGCGCTGCTCGTCTTCATCGGCGGCCTCAGCGCGGCCACCGGCATGATCATCGTCGAGACGATCGCGCTCAGTACCATGGTGTCGAACTCACTCGTGATGCCGCTGCTGCTGCGCGGCAAGTCCCGGCTGGCGCACCGAGACGACCTTGCCGGGCTGGTGCTGGGCATTCGCCGGGCAACTATCGTGCTGGTCCTGCTGCTCGGGTACGCGTACTTCCGGCTCGCAGGCGAGGGGCCGGCGTTGGTGTCGATCGGCCTGGTGTCGTTCGCGGCTGTAGCACAGTTCGCGCCCGCGATCCTGGGCGGCCTGTTCTGGAAGGGCGGTACCCGCCGGGGCGTGCTGGTCGGCCTGGTGGCGGGGTTCGCCGTGTGGGCGTACACCCTGCTGCTGCCGAGCTTCGCCGATGCCGGGTTGCTGCCCGCCTCGTTCTTGCGTGAGGGCCCGCTCGGCATTGAGCTGCTCCGGCCGCAGCAGCTGTTTGGCCTGGCGGGAATGGACCCGATCAGCCATGCGATGTTCTGGAGTGCGCTCCTGAACATCGGCGGGTATGTCACAGTCTCCCTCGCCGGCCGACCGGACGCCGCCGAGCGGGCGCAGGCGGTGCAGTTTGTCGAAATCCTCGCAGAGCCTGTCAGAGAGCGGCGCTGGCAGGTCCGCCCCAAGGTCGGCGAGCTGCAGACGTTGCTGGAGCGTTTCCTCGGGCGCGAGGGTGCCCACCGGGCATTGCGCTCCTACCCTGAAAAGAGACCCGACTCACTGACAACCGAAGCGGCCCCAGAGCTGGTCCATCACGCGGAAGCCCAGCTCGCTGGTTCGATTGGCGCGGCGTCCGCGCGGCTTGCGGTCGCCTCGGTGGCCGGGGAGGAGCAGCTTGGCACCGATGAGGTGATGGAGATGATCGGCGAGGCGTCGCAGATCGCGGCACTCGAAGAGCGTCACCGGCTGGCCCGGGAGCTGCACGACTCGGTCTCCCAGGCGCTGTTTTCGATGACCCTGCACGCCCGCGCGATCGAGCTGGCGATGCGCCAGGAGGGCAGCGACCCGCATGGCCCGGCGTACCGCAGTCTTGCCCAACTGCGGATCCTGACCCAGGGCGCACTCGCCGAGATGCGAGCGTTGATCTTCCAACTCCGGCCGGACGTGCATCAGAAAGGGCTGGTGGCCGCCGTACGGAACCATGCGGCCGCGGTCGCGTCCCGGGAGGGCGTGCAGGTAGGCCTGCATGCCTCGGAGGAACACCTGCCACTCGACGAACGCGCCGAGGAGGAGCTGTTCCGCGTAATCCAGGAGGCGCTGTACAACAGCATCAAGCACGCCCAACCTAGTCGCATCGATATCCGGCTCAATGAGGACCCTGATCTGACGGGCACATTGGTCGCCGAGGTCACCGACGACGGGGTGGGTTTCGATCCGGACGTCCCACGTCCCGGCCACCTCGGACTGAAGAGCATGCGGGAGCGGACAGAGAGCCTCGGCGGTCGGCTCACCATCAACAGTTCTCCCGGATCGACCACGGTACGGGCCGTGCTGCCCGATATCTTGCGCCGAGCGAGGTCCGACCGGAATGACGGCTAGGAACAGCGACAATGGTCCAGCAGGATGACGTGTCACCGATCCGGGTCTTCCTGGTCGACGACCATGCGGTGGTCCGGCGCGGCATGCGGGCGTTTTTCGACATGCTCGACGACATCGACGTCCTGGGCGAAGCCTCCGATGGGCAGGCCGCGCTCGATGAGCTCGGCGTACTGGCGGCCCAGGACGACCTGCCGGACGTTGTACTCATGGATCTGCTGATGCCCCGCGTCGACGGCATAGCCGCCACCAAGGCGATCAAACAGCTCTACCCGGACGTCGAGGTGGTGGCCCTCACCAGCTTCAGTGAGGCCGAGCGGGTCCACCTGGCGTTGGAGGCCGGTGCGGCCGGATACCTGCTCAAGGACGCCGACGCCGATGAGGTAAGTGCTGCCGTCCTAGCGGCACACCGCGGGGAGGTGCACCTTGACCCCGTGGTCGCCCGGCAGCTGACCCGTAGCCTGATCACACCCCAACGCACAGCGACGACGCTCACCCCGCGGGAGCGGGAGATCCTCGTCCTGGTGGCTCAGGGGCGGTCCAATCGAGACATCGCAGAATCACTCGTGATCAGCGAGCGCACCGCGCGCACCCACGTCAGCCACGTGCTGACCAAGCTCGGTCTGACCTCCCGGACCCAGGCCGCACTGTGGGCCGTACGGGAAGGGCTGGTCGCCCGCCCCTAACGGTCGTACGACAAGTGTCGCGGACGAACCAAGCCAATACGCCATCGACAGTGGCCGCCCCCGAACGTTCACTCGAGATCCAGGAGGATACGAGGTTCAGGTTCCCAGCGGAGGCCCCCCGATGGTCCGTGGTCCGCACGGTCGGCCCGTACGGGTCCTGATCGCCGACGACGACCCCCGCGTGCGCTCCGCCTTGCGGACGTTCCTCTCCGCGCATGCCGACTTCGACGTCGTCGGTGAGGCCGACAGTTCCGCCGCGGCCATGGCCGTGGCGCGGGAGCACGCTCCCACCGTGGCGCTCGTGGACGTCCTGCTGCCGGACGCGGGCGACGGGCTCAGGTTGCTGCACACCCTGACCGGCGAGCTCGGCATCCCGGCCGTTGCGATCAGCATCGACGACAGGCTTCGTCGCCCTGCGCGCGACGCCGGTGCGTACCAGTTCCTCGACAAGGGCTGCTCCCCCGAGCTGCTCCTGGCGGCCCTGCGCGCCGCCACCCCGAGGTAAGGGCCCCCAGTACCAGGGTCCGGCTCGACCGGTGGCGGGCGTGCGCGGCCGCGGCTCGTACGACGTACGACAGACGTCGCATACAGAACGGCGATGGCGGTCGCGGTGCCTGTTGCCGAAGTTCGGTTTCCGATTCGGTCAGCTGTCCGACGAGTTCGCCTGTGGTCAGGAGCACAGTTGTGTGTATCCCCAATCGGAGCGTTGGCACCGAAGGGCAATTCGATGAACGACCAGCCATACCGCCAGGCCAGGTACTCCCAGCCTCGTATGCAACTGTCCCGTGGGTCACGGCGCCGTCGGACCTACCCCGACACCACGGTGGCCGACACCTGGCCGCCACGCCTCAACACCAAGCTTTAGCTCCCTCGCGGAGCCTTTCCACTGGAGGCAGACATGTGCGGCCATGTACCGATCTGCCCACCCGCCGCATCCCCCGATCGCAGCGCAGCTCGCGTGGTCGCCGCCCACCACGAGCAAGGCTGGAGCCTGCTGTGCAACGGCGTCATGTTGTTCTCCGACTACGAAGAGCTGCTCCCCGACGGTCGGGGCGTCGTGCCCCCCACCCCTCACGGTGACAGCGCCGGCTCCCAGTCGTTCACCCCACAGAAAAATGCGGGCAGCGACATGACCTGCCACGGCGAGGCGCTGATACGCACTCTTTACGAGGATTACGGCGAGATGCTGCTCGCATACGCCGCTCGCCTCACCAACGACCGGACCGCGGCAGAGGACATCGTCCGGGATACCCTGATCCGAGCCCGGAGGCACCCTTATGCACTGGTGAGCCGAGACGGCTCGGTGCGAAGCTGGCTGCTCTCCGTTGCGCACGATATCGCGTTCGGTCGGGTAGTAGACGATCACGGCGGGGAAGCCTCACCGGAGCGGCTGGGCTTCATCGTCCTCGAGCCCGTGCCTGAGTCGGCGGCACGTGCGCGGCGATGGTTCCGGAAGCTCATGACGGGTCATGACCTCGCCTGCTCCATCGACGACTGCCTCTTGTTGATCTCTGAGCTGGTCACCAACGCGATCACGTACGGCCGGGCGGACGGTGACTGGAGCGTGCGGGTGGAGTGGTGGAGGGATGGGGACGCGCTCCGCGTGGAGGTCCACAACCCGGCCGCCGGATCACCTCTGGATGTCGAACTGCGACGCTGCTCAGCGGACGACGAGCACGGTCGCGGGTTGGAACTGGTCGCTGCCCTCGCCGACTGCTGGGCAGTTGAGTCAAGCCAGTTCACCGGAACCAGGGTGACGTTCACCCTGAACAACGCATGGAAGTTCAACGGTGACCACTGACGCGCGGTGCCTCCAGACAATTTGCGCCAGCTGAGTCACCGCAAGACGCAGTGGGATGCTGCCGCTACCGGGGGCGCCGGCATCGCAGCGCTGTACAGCAATCCGAAGACGCCGCGACCGCGGCGAGGAACTCAGCCATCACGCTCCGATCAAAAACCAGCGGCGGCATGTGCTTGTTCTTGGAGTCGCGGACCACTACGTACGGTCCGAGGTCGGCCATCTCGACGCAGTCATTGGCTCCGCCGCTGTAGGAGCTCTTTCGCCAGCACGCATGGGAGAGATCCATGTCCTGTGAGAGGGCGTCGGGCGTGCTCACCGGTGAAGCTCCTTGATGATCTGTGCGATGCGAGTGCGCGTCTCCGCCGGGGAGAGCGCACAGGCCCTCAGGTGATCGAAGACCTCCCGGTAGTTCTCGACGTCGTCGGGTGCTTCCAGGTACACGGAGTTCTTGGGGTTCTCCAACCACACCAGGTCCGGGGTGGGGTCGGGGAAGGCGAGGATGACAAACGGGCCGTACAGCCCCGGATGGGCTCCGAGGGAGAAGGGCAGGAGCTGGACCATGGAGCTGGACCATGACGTTCGGTTGCTCGCTCGCACTCAAGAGCTTCTGCATCTGGTCGCGCATGACCGACGCTGACCCGATCGTGCGGTGGATGACCGCTTCGTCGAGGATGGCACAGAGCTTGGCCGGCTGGTCGCCGGCAAGGCGGCTGTTCTGTCGTTCGATGCGGACCTTGACCAGCGCTTCGACTTGCCCGGGCGTCAGGTCCATCCGCATCCGGGAGATGACAGCGCGAGCGTAGTCCTCGGTCTGCGAAAGACCTGGCACGAGCATCGGCTGGTAGCTGGACAAGGCGACCGCGCCAGCCTCCAGAGCGAGATAGTCGTCGTACCGGGTAGCCGTGAGGACAGTCGAGTACTTCCGCCACCAGGACTTCTGCTGCTCCTTGTCGGCCCGGACGAGATCGACGACGCCGTCGCGACCGCGGCATCGTCGACGCCATAGCAGTCCAGCAGTGCCCTGGCGAGGACGGGCGTCGTGCCGCGCTCGCCGTTCTCGATACGGCTCAACGATCCTTGGTTGACCTCGAGCTGCTCCGCGACCTCGCTGAGGGTGAGTCCCGTGACCTCGCGCAATTCCTTCAATCATGCCGCGAGTTGGCGTCGGTAGACGGAACCTTGTTCCGGCAGATACTTCAGCAGCGTCATCTGACGACGTACGAGGCCTCGCGGTCCAGTACGAGCGTGCGGCCGTCGAGCTCACGGAGCACGTCGGGGATCCGCGGCTCGCCCAGTCTCGCAACTATTCGCCACCACGGACAAGCCACCGACACCGGCACCGACACGACCCGTCGACATGGACCAGAATGCCCCCACGCCGTGGCCGGTGCAGCAGGACTCGGAGAGCCCCCAGGACATCGTCGCCCGTGCCCCACACCTGGCCGCAGGCAATGTGGATGCGGCGACGCTCGCCTTCATCGGCTCATCCCTAGAAGGCATTGTCGGACACTGAGCGCGACGGGCCAAGGGGGCTGAGGGCTCAGGCTCACTTACTCTGACAGTTGACGCACACGCTTCTGGGCGGCCAGCAGCCACCAGGCGCGCGGCCGGAGCTGTTCCGCCTCGCTGCCCGAGCCGCAGGACTGCTGGGCTACAGGGCGGTCAACACCGGCACGTTCGCGTTCGCCGAGGCGTACTGCGCCGAGGCGCGCGACCTCAGCCGGGAGATCGGCGACACCGAGACCGAACTCTGGGCGAGCGGCACGCTGTCCTTCGGCTTGTACTACGCGGGACGTTACGCCGAGCCCGATGCGTGCGCTGCCACAGCGGCCGATCAGGCCCCCGGCGCAGTGCCCAGTCCGTGCGGCTGCTGGCCAACGGCCGGACCCGCGCGCTCGCCAAGATCGGCGACCGCCAAGGGGCCGAACGTGCCATCGGACAAGATCTTGAGTTGTCCGACCTCCACGACGTGCCGGCCGGGATCACATCCTGTATCTCCTTCGGACCGTATGGATACGCCAGGACGCTCGCGAACGCGATCACGGCCAACGTCTCGCTCCGCAACGTCGATCAGATTCTGAAGGACGCCCAGCAGATCGACGACCTCGTCGAGCACTCGGACTCCTCGTGGAGCCGCTCGCTGATCCGCCTCGACGTCTCCACCGCCCTCCTGCAGCAGCGTTCGCCGGACCTTGAACGCGCGATGGCTCTAGGCAGGGAGGGGCTCGTCCTGTCGGGAAACTCACCGATCAAGTCGGTGTGGCAGCGATCCCACGATCTCCGTGAGCAGGCCCGGCGATGGCGGAACCAGCCGGTCGTGCGCGAGTATGACGACGAGCTCCGGGCGCCTGGAGCTCACAGCCAGCAGCCCTGGCCATGTCGCACTCCAGGGCGCAGTGATGCCGAAGGAGAGCACTTGGTTCCCGTGCTCAGCGCCGACCCCGCTGCGTTTCCCACCGAGCCTCCTGCCGACCTACATGACCCGGCGGCCATCGCGGCGCATGACTGGGCAGCCTTCAGCGCACTGGAAGAGATAACCGACCACTGGTCCCGGCCAGGGTGGTCCGACGCACCAGGGCGTACCACTGGCTGCTGACCGTCCCGGAAGCTTCGACCCTTATCGATATTGCGCAGCGCTGCCAGAAGGCACTGGCCCCTCTCGGCCTTGATGCCGTGCCGTTGGACGGGTTGCACATCACGCTCGCGCGCGTCGGGTCGCCGGATGCTCTGACGCCTGCACAGTTGGACGCACTTGCCCAGAGCGCGGCGAAAGCCTTGCCGCGCGCCTTCTCCCTGCGGGCCATGCCGCTCGCCGGGTCTCGCGGAGCCGTACGCCTCTCCGTTGGCCCGTGGGAGCCGCTCGTACGACTCCATGCTGCGCTGCTGGAGGCGGGACGACGTGTGGGCATCGCTCCGAGGAAGCCGACGTCGGCCTTCCGGCCGCATCTCAGCCTGGCCTACAACAACCGGCGACACCCGGCAGCCCCCGTGGCGGAGGCGATCGCCTCACTACGTTCCCTGCCCGCGGTCGAGCTCCATGTCGCCGAGGTACAGCTGGTGGAGCTGCAGCGCTGTGGCAGCGAATACCGGTGGGACGTGTTGACGAGCGTTCCGCTCAGGACCTCGGATCTTGTTGGAGAGTCGGCGGGGTAGTGTCCGCGGCATCCAGCTCGATGACCGCGACAACCGCCTTGCCCTCCGCGGTCGGCCGGACGAACCACTTCGTGGCCAGGACGTCGACGAGGTAGAGACCTCGTCCGCTCTCCGGGATCTCGGCGCACGGACCAGCTGCCGAGATCCGCTGCCGGACTGTGTCGGCGTCCCTGCCACGATCGTGGATCCACATCACGGCGATGTCCTGGTAGACGTCCAGGTTCATGCATGAGGGGCCGCTGTCGGTGTGCTGCCGCGCGTTGGTCACCAGCTCGCTGGCAACGAGCACTGCATCGTCGATGCGTGAATCGGAGGCTCGGCCCCTGAGGGCCTGACGCACTTCCTCACGCGCGAGCACCTGCGGCTCCTCGTACCTGCTCAGGTTCACCCACCGGTGCTGGACGAGTCCGTTCCCGCGCTCGTGTGTCATGACGTCGTCGGTCGCTGATGGGGACACTTCCTTGCCTCGCTCCCGGTAGGTGGCCGTTGCGCTTCACCAGCCTTGGGATGCGCGAAGTGCGCCGGTACGCCGTACGGACGCCGATCTTCCGCCTTTCTCCCCGCCTCGGGATGGCGGAGGAACGGCGGATGAACGGTGTACCGCCGCCATGTGCCCTCGGCCACCGTCGTTCCGGATTCCCGTCGGGCACCTACCAGGCGATCTGGAACAACGAGTCCGCGATGTACTGCGACCTGTTGAGGACGTATTCCTCGAGGCCTACACGAGCGGCAGCTTCCAATACATGCTGATCGCCGCCGACCGGGTACAGGCCGATGATGGGGTGGGCCGGGCTCACGCATGGTCGGCCGTGCGTTCGGTGGAATCTCGCCAGCGCCTGACTGGTGAAAGGTCGCGCGGCGGGTGTCCCGCGTACGTGGGCAGCAGGGGCGGTGGGATCGGTCCCTTGATCCGCCGTCCGTCCTGGCTCTCCTCCCAGGCGTGCGCCAGGATTCCCACGGAACGGGAGAGGACGAAGAGTCCGCGCCCGAGCTCCGCGGGGAATCCGAGCTCGCAGTAGACGGTGGCGGTGGCGCCGTCGATGTTCACCGGGACCGGGCGGGGCCGGTCCCGGCCCAGTTGCCGCTCCAGCTCGCAAATGATCTGCAGGTAGCGACCGCTGACCGTGCCGTCCTCGGCAGCGTCCGCAAGCAGGTCGAGCAGGGGGTCCCGCCGCGGGTCGCGGGGGTGGAAGCGGTGGCCGAAGCCGGGGAGGTAGGAGTGCTTCGCCCGGTGCTCGGCCAGAGACTCCGTGACCACGGCGTCCAGTTGCTCGCCCTTGTCGAGGCGTCTGCACAGCTCGGCGAGCAGTCGCATGCACTGCTGGCCAGCTCCGCCGTGGATGTCTCCGAGCAGGTTGACGCCGGTGGCTACCGCGTTGTTCAGACCCACGCCGCAGGTAGCGGCCATCCTGGCGGCGGCGATCGAGGGTGCTTGCGGGCCGTGGTCGACGGCTGCCACCAGCGCCGCCTCCAGAAGACGTGCCTGACCGCGGGTGGGGAGGTCCCCCCGCAGCAGCAGCCACACCATCTCCGGGAGCGAGATCTCTGCGATGAGCTGCTCGATGGGGTAGCCGCGCAGCCGGATCACACCCGGCTCAATATCGGAGATCGACGTCTGCCACCAGTCGGTGACGGCGGCGAGGGGATCCGTCCCCTGGGCGGCGTTCATATTGCGCCCTCCTGCCGGAGCAGCCCGATCTCGGTGTCGGTGTAGCCGATGTGCCTCAGCTCGGCGTCCGTGTGTTCACCGAGCAGCGGCGGTCTCGCGGCGGGACCGACGGGTTTGCCGTCGACGTGGAAGCTGCTGCCCAGCAGGCGTACGTGGCAGTCCGCTGTACCGGCGGTGCCGGGCAGCGGCATGGAGTGCACCAGGCCGCGCTCGGCGATGTGGTCGAGATTCAGGGTTTCGGGGACGGTCAGCACGGGGGCGACGGGGATGCCGGTGTCCCGGAGCAGCTCGTCCCATTCCCTGGCGCCGCGCTCGGCGAGGGTCTTCTCCAGTTCCTCGCGCAGCTCGTGGCGGTGTGCCTTGCGCCGCTCGCGGGTGGTGAAGCGGGGGTCGGTGAGCAGTTCGGGGCGGCCGAGGACGCGGCACAGTGTCTCGTACTGCTCCTGCTTGTTCGCGGCGATGTTGAGCTGTCCTTCGGCGGTGCGGAAGGTGCCGGACGGGGCCGAGGTGACGTTCTCGTTTCCCATGGGGCTGGGTACTCGGCCCGCGATGAGATAGTCCGAGACCACCCACCCCATCGCCGAGAGCGCGGCTTCGAGCATGGACAGGTCGAGATGGCTGCCCTGGCCGGTGCGCTCGCGGCGGACCAGGGCCGCGGCGGTCGCGAACGCGGCGGCGAAGCCGCCGAGGGTGTCGCACACGGGGAATCCGGTGCGCAGCGGGGCCGTATCCGCGGTCCCTGTCACGCTCATCATTCCGGACAGGCCCTGGATGATCTGGTCGTAGGCGGGACGTTCGCGCATCGGCCCGGTGTGGCCGAAGCCGGAGATGGCGCAGTAGACGAGGCCGGGGTTCACCGTCCGGAGCCGCTCCCAGTCGAAGCCGAGGCGGGCGAGGACGCCCGGGCGGAAGTTCTCCAGCAGCACATCGGCCGAGGCCACGAGCCGCTCGAAGACCTCCTGGCCCCGCGGGTGTTTGAGGTTCACGGTCACCGAGCGCTTGGCCGCGTTCTGTGCCAGGAAGGACACCCCCAGGCCCTGGTCGCTCAGTTCGGGGTCGGCGCCGAGTCTGCGGGCGAGGTCCCCCTGCCCCGGGATCTCGATCTTGACCACGTCCGCGCCCAGGAGGGCGAACTGGTACCCGGCGAATGGTCCGGCCAGGACATTGGTGAGGTCGAGCACGCGGATACCGCTCAGCAGCGTCATGCGCTTTCCCTTCCGATGCGGGTTCCGGCGGGCGAGGTCCCGACGATCCCGGTGACCGCCCGTGCGTTGGTCATCCGAGTGCCTCCAGGCCCGGGAGCCCGATGTCGGAGAGGCGGCGGGCGGCCTCGGTGACCGCGGTGATGAATCCCGTGACGCGTTCGGCGGTGAACCGTGACGTCGGTCCGCCGAGCGCCAGCGCGGCGACGATCCGGCCCGAGCCATTGGTGATGGGTGCGGCGACGCCAGAGGCGCCGAACTCCCGCTCCCCGTGCGTGACGGCGTAGCCCAGCTCGGCAGCCGCCTCGGCGGCCGCCCGCAGCGAGTCGGCCGCCTCGGGACCGTAGGGCGAGGCGGCGGCGGCCTCCTTGACGAGATCGGGAGACCCGGCGAGCAGGACCTTGCCCGCCGCGCCGGCCCACAGCGGCATCCGCGTGCCGACCGGTACGACGTTGCGCACCGTCGCCGTGCTCTCATGCTGGGCGACGACAAACCGTGACATACCTTGGCGTACGTAGAGGTTGACGGTCTCGCCGGTGTCCTCCGCCAGAGCGCGCATCACCTCCCGCGCCTGCTCCGGCAGTTCCCACACGGAGCCGGCCACGCGGGCCCAGCGCAGGAAGCCCGCGCCGAGGGTCAGCGAACCGTCCGGCCGCTGGGCCAGCACATCCCGCTGGACGAGAGTCGCGACCAAGCGTACGACCGTCGTCTTCGGCAGGCCGGTGGCCTCGGCCAGCTCGCGCACCGTGCGCGCCGGGTGCTCAACGTCGAACAGCTCCAGCAGGTCGATCGTGCGGGTGACGCTCCGCACCCCCGCATCGCCGCGGTCATTGGACATGCAGCTCCTCCCATCGCCATGAACACCACCAAACCACTGTGCGGCATCAAGTTACCACGATACGGACCGCATTTAGGCCCTAAGGTGCTTCGAAATCCACTGTTCGGTTCATCTAGACCGTTCAATGGTTCGTTGCTACGGTGCGGCGCACAGCGTGGGCGAGTGCCCTAGTCCAAGGAGGACTCCATGGAAGGCAGCAGCAGACGCAGACGCCGCAGGTTTGGCTCAGCGACGGCAGCGGTGGCACTCGCCACCGTGCTGGCCGCTTGCAGCCAGCAGGGCGGTGACGCGGCCGGCTCCAAGGCGGCCGACGGCTACCCGGAGCGCAATATCGAGATCATGGTGCCCGCGGCCCCCGGCGGCGGCTGGGATCTCACGGCCCGTTCGATGCAGAAGGTGCTCCGCGACGACAAGGTGGTCGACCGGGCGGTCGAGGTCTTCAACGTCCCCGGCGCGGGCGGCACGATCGGCCTCTCCCAGTTCACCGGCAAGAGCAAGGGCGATCCGCACCAGCTGATGGCCACCGGCCTGGTCATGATCGGCGCCATCGAGCAGAGCGGCTCCCCGGTGAACCTGGGCGCGGTCACTCCCATCGCGACGCTGACGGCCGAGGCGGAGGCGATCGTCGTCCCGGCGTCATCGAAGTACCGGACGCTTAAGGACCTGATGACCGACTTCAGGAAGGATCCGAAGTCCGTCACCTGGGGCGGCGGCTCGGTCGGCGGCACCGACCACATCATCGCGGGTCTGCTGGCCAAGACGGCCGGTGTCGATCCGTCCAAGGTCAAGTACGCGGGCTACGCGGGAGGCGGTGAGGCCACCGCGGCGATCCTCTCCGGGGAGATCGACGCCGGGATCTCCGGCGTGAGCGAGTTCGAGGAACAGGTCAGCGCCGGCAAGATGCGGATCCTGGCCACCTCGGGAGCCGAGCCGGTCGAGGTCGCGGGCCGCCCGGCCCCCACCATCACCGGCGAAGGGTTCGACGTCGAGCTCATGAACTGGCGGGCGATCGTCGCCCCTCCCGGTATCAGCGACGCCGAACGCACCGCGGTGACCGAGGTCATCGACACGATGCACAAGACCCCCGGCTGGCAGCGAGTCCTCGAGCAGCAGGGCTGGGACGACTACTACCACACCGGCGACGAGGCCGAAACGATCTTCAAGGACGAGACGACGCGGGTGAAGGGCATCATCAAGGACCTCGGCGTCACCACCTGACTGGTGCCGGGGGAGGAAATCCCCCCATGCCCCTCCCCCGGCACCGCCTCGCGCGCACCGAACCTGATCCGAGATCGAGCCGCTGTACAGGAGCACCATGACCGCCAACCAACAGCACATGGACCCGGTGGAAGCAGAGGAGGCGGAGGAGGTGGAAGAAACCCGCGAACCGGGCCCGCGCGCGAGGACCATCGTCGCCGTGGTCTTCCTCGCGGCCGGGGTCACCGTCCTCGTCCAGACCTCTTCCATACCCGGACCACAGGGCCTCGACCTGCGGGGGCCGAGGGCGATGCCCCTTGCCGTCGCGGTCATCTGGCTGTTCCTCGGCGGCATCTATCTCGTCCAGCAGCTGCTCCGCCTTCCAGGGCAGCACGGCCCCGCGGCAACCGCCACGTCCACCGCCGCGCTGCCTCGCGCGCGCCGCCTCGCGCTGCTGGTCGCCGTGCTGGCCGGGTACGCGTTCGCGCTCGCACCCCTGGGCTACGTCCTGGCCACCGCCGCCTTCTGGATGGCGGCGGCCAGGATCCTCGGCAGCCGCCAGTGGCGCCGCGACATGGTCGTGGCGATCGCGCTGTCGCTCACCGCGTACCTGTTCTTCACTCAGGTGCTGTCCATCCGGCTCCCGGAAGGGGTGCTCCCGCTGTGAACGTCATAGGCGACCTCCTCAACGGATTCGGCACGGTACTCGCGCCGCAGAACCTCCTGCTCGCGGCACTCGGCGTCACCCTCGGCACGTTCATCGGCGTCCTGCCCGGCATCGGCCCGGCCCTCACGATCGCCCTGCTGCTGCCCGTCACCTTCAACTTCTCCGATCCCACCGGCGCCTTCATCATGTTCGCCGGCATCTACTACGGGGCCATGTACGGCGGATCGACGACCTCGATCCTCATCAACACCCCCGGAGAGTCCGCGTCCGTGGCCACGGCCATCGAGGGCCACCAGATGGCCAGACGCGGCCGTGCCCGCGCCGCGCTCGCCACCGCCGCGATCGGCTCCTTCGTAGCCGGAACGATCTCCACCGTCCTGCTCACCTTCGTCGCCCGCCCCATCGGCGAACTCGCGGTCACCTTCCAGGCCCCCGACTACTTCGCACTCACCGTCCTGGCCATGGTCTCGGTCACCGCACTCGTCGGCCGCTCCCTGCTGCGCGGCCTGATGTCACTGGTCACCGGCCTGTTCATCGGGCTCATCGGCCTGGACTCCCTGACCGGGCAACCCCGGTTCACCTTCGGCGTACCCCTCCTCAACGACGGCGTCAACATCGTCATCGTCATCGTCGGCCTGTTCGCCATCGGCGAGACGCTGCACGTGCTGGCGCAGGGGCGCACCCACAAGGAGGAGGTCGCACCCCTCGAAGACGGCAGTGCGAGGACCGGCTGGCTCAGCAGGAAGGACTGGTCGAGGTCCTGGCCCGCCTGGCTGCGGGGCGCGGCCCTCGGCTTCCCCTTCGGGACACTCCCGGCCGGGGGCGCCGAGGTACCCACCTTCCTCAGCTACACCTACGAGAAGCACCGCTCCAAACACCGCGAGGAGTTCGGCCGCGGCGCGATCGAAGGCGTCGCCGGTCCCGAGGCGGCCAACAACGCCTCCTTCTCCGGCGTGCTGGTACCCCTGCTCACCCTCGGCATCCCCACATCCGCTACAGCGGCCGTCATGCTCGCGGCCTTCCAGATCTTCAACCTCCAGCCGGGCCCCCAACTGTTCGACACCTCCTCCGAGCTGGTCTGGGCCCTGATCGCCTCGCTCTACGTCGGCAACGTCATGCTGCTGGCTCTCAACCTGCCCCTCATCCGCCTGTGGGTGAAGGTCCTCCAAGTCCCGCGGCCCCTGCTGTACTCAGGCATCCTCGTCTTCGCGACACTGGGCGTCTATGCGGCATCCGCGAACCTCACCGAGGTGCTGCTGGCCTACGGCATCGGCATCGTCGGCTTCTTCATGCGGCAATTCGACTTCCCCATCGCACCCGCCATCCTCGGCGTCATCCTCGGCCCGATGATGGAGGAACAACTCCGGCGGACGCTGCTGATCTCCAACGGCGACCTCTCGGTCATCGTGACGCGCCCGCTCTCCCTCAGCCTCCTCCTCGCGGCCGCCGTAGCCCTCGTACTGCCCTACCTGCCAAAGGCACTCGCCCGGCTGCGCGGCAAAAACGCCGACGACCGGCACAAGCTCGCCTTCGCCGACGAAGACTGACCACTGACAGGCCCTACAGGCCCAACGAGCGCCAGAAGTCCGAAACAGGAGAGACACCATGACCGTTGTCGTCGGCTACATAGCCACCCCCGAAGGACGAGCCGCGGTGGACGAGGCCGCCCGGGAGGCCTCCAGACGCGGCGCGCGGCTCGTCGTGGTCAACGCCGCAGCCGAAGACGCCTACGTCGACAGGGCCCTCGCACGGCAGGACAATCTGGACCGGCTGCGCCGCTGGCTAGAGGATAACGGCGTGGAGCATGAGATCCGCCAACCGGACGCGGGACGGTCACCCGCTGACGAGATCGTGACGACTGGGGAAGAGCTGACCGCCGAGTTGATCGTGATCGGGCTGCGCAGGCGGAGCCGCGTCGGCAAATTCCTCCTCGGCAGCACCGCCCAGCTGATCCTGCTCAACGCGGAGTGCCCCGTCCTGGCCGTCAAAGCGGAGGGCTGACTGGCTCCTGCGCCCCCATGCGCCACGCGGCGAGCGAAATGACGGGGCCGATTCGAACCGCGGTGGAGGGGCTGCGGTTGTGCAGGGTCGTGGTCATGAAGTACGAGAAGTGCTCGGCCCTGCGCTTGCCAAGAACCTCATCCACCCAGGTGGGAGGCAGTCCGCGGGGTACGGGATCTCGACGGCGGTCCCTCCGGGCAGCGCTCTCGCGTGGCTGTCGATCAGCGCGGCATGATGATCGGCCGTGCTGCTCCGACTGGCCTGCCTGGGCGTGACGAACGCCTTCGCCATGCTGCGCCTGCTGCCGATGAGCGACCAGGATAAGGACATCGAGATCCTCTCGTTGCGTCATCAGATCACGGTGCTGGAGCGAGAAATGGGTAAGAAGAGGTCGCGGTTCGACCTGAGCGATCAAGTGTCACCCTGACCGGAGCGCGGCTGCACGTATTCACGGTCATCGAGCACGCCAACCGGCGGATCCGGATCCTGGGGCCACCGCACACCCAACCGCCTCCTGGGTAACACAAGCGGCGAAGAACATCATGGAGCGATGGGTGCAGACATGCCGACGCGAACTCCTAGACCGACGTTGGTCTGGAACGAGCGACACCTCCTTTACGCCCTGCGGGAGTTCGAGCAGTTCTACAACTCCCACCGGCCCCATCAGGGCATCGCAAACGCCCGCCCGCTGGATCCCTTGCCAGCGCCGATTGCCAATCCCGAGGCCATAGCCCGCCTCGACATACGACGGCGCGATCGCCTCAGCGGCATCCTCCACGAGTACTGGCATGCCGCCTGACCTGGCCGGATGGCATTTTCGGCAAGCGCAGGGCTCAGTCGAGACCTGAGCCCGCCTCTCGCCCTTTCAGCCGAGGCCGTCCGCGCCGACCTGCACGGGCCGCCGTCCACCGTTCCCGGCCCGCCCAGCGCATCGGGTCCGGCCGAGTCCCGGAGCTGGATCAGTACTCTCCTGCTTGAGGCGAGGCGGGACCGCATACCCGCGGGTCCCGCCCCTGTACAGATACGTGGTGATCACCCGCCGGCTCGAGGGGTCGGCGCACGCCTCGTGTCCCGTCGGCGGCACTCGGTATCGTGCCGCAGCGCGTATTGCGGGATCCTCGACGCAGAAGGGGACAGCATGCGAAAGCCACATGTCACAGCGATGGCGCCCACCACAATAATCGGGAATTTGCGCTTCGGGAGACGGACGGTTGACGAAATGCAGCGGATGAAGTGTCAGTCATGAGGCCAGCCGTCGGCGCCTGCCTCACCCGCGACTGCAGGAGTGGCCACCGGCGGGCCCTCCTGGCCGGGATCCGGGTGAGCCCGCCAGTGTGTCAGGTGGTGTGTGCGACCGGGCAGCCGCCTGTCAGGCTGCCCAGGAAGGCATTGGGGTCGTAGAAGTGCTCGACCTCGAGCAGCTTGAGGTCGTCACTGACCTTGGCGACGCTCACGCCGAACATCTCGATCTTCTCACCGGTCGGCTGGAAGCCCTTGTAGGCGCCTTCGAAGCTGCCCCAGTGCCGCCACTTGAACGTGACCACGGGGGGCGGGGAGAGGACGTCGAGCACCTCCCAGAAGAAGCCCCGAGGGAAGGCGCGATGGAAAACCGCGTGCTGGGACTCGAAGCTCTCCTCCTCACGGCGGTAGAAGGCGCTGTCACCGATGAGGATGTTGTAACTGCCCTGCTCGGCGATGTCGTTGGCACTGGCCCAGGGTCCGCCGTTGACCCGGGTACGGAATCGGTCCGTGACCATGGAGACCCATGTCCGCGGATCTTCCTTGTGCGAGACCTCCATCTCGAAGACCTGCACGATGCTCTCGACGACCGCCTCGAGGGAACCGGCCTCTAAACGGCTGGTCCGCTCGTGAGGCATCACCGTGTGCGACAGATGGTAGTCCGGCGGTCCATCACGCCAGTCGGAAGGAGCCGCGGCAGCGATGACCGCTTCGCGGCCCTGCTGCCATAGGGGGGTGACCTGGGATTCCGTCACGTATGCGTCCTTTCTCACCATGGAAGTGAGGTGCTGTTGCCGAGTGCCCCCCGTGGTTGCCGGTGATCCTGCCGTACGCGACTACTGACGGCGTGACTTTAGCCAACACTTTAGGTGTGTCTGAGAGTTGGCGTGCGTGCGCGGGGCCGATGGGCTGTCAGGTCTCTGCCGGTTCACTGAGGCGCGGCCGCCCACGCGCGCTGGTCACGTCCGTCATCCGGTTGCGCGTCCACCGGGGCTATCCGTCGGCGGGCACTTCAGCGTACGGGCCGCGCATCGCCGACCAGGTGGACGCCCCAAGTGGCTGTCGAGGTGTGGCAGGGGCGGCAGTGTGCTCGCTCAGAACATAGGAATGGGGTGTCTCAAGACATCGGAATGACCGCGCGGGCAGGGTCTGGCGATGTCGAAGAGGCGTCTGGTGATCAATGCTGTGGTCGTGGAGGGCCGTACCCAGGGCGAGGTCGCGCGGGCGTACGGGGTGTCGCAGGGCTGGGTCAGCCGTCTGGTGGCCCGCTATCGAGCCGAAGGCGAGGCGGCGTTCACGCCACGCTCCCGGCGGCCGAAGAACTCACCGACCGCGATCGATCCGAGCACGGTCGACCTGATCGTCCGCCTCCGCAAGGAGCTCACCGAACAGGGCCTGGACGCCGGGCCCGACACCATCGCCTGGCAACTGCAGCACCATCACCAACTGCGGGTATCGCGGGCCACGATCAGCCGCCATCTCACCGCCCACGGCCTGGTGCTCCCCGCGCCCAGGAAACGGCCGCGCTCGTCCTACATCCGCTTCCAGGCCGCCCTGCCCAACGAGACCTGGCAGGCCGACTTCACCCACTACCGCCTCGCCGACCCAGTCGGCACCGACATCGAGATCCTGACCTGGCTGGACGACTGCTCCCGCTACGCCCTGCACGTGACCTGCTGGCCGCGCGTGACCGGCCCGATCGTCCTCGACACCTTCCGCCGCGCCATCACCGCCCACGGCATCCCGGCCTCCACCCTCACCGACAACGGCATGGTCTTCACCACCCGCCTCTCCGGCGGCCGTGGCGGCCGCAACGCCCTGGAACACGAACTGCGCCGCCTGCACATCACCCAGAAGAACTCCGCCCCCAACCGCCCCACCACCTGCGGCAAGGTCGAACGCTTCCAACAGACGATGAAGAACTGGCTCCGCGCGCAGCCCGACCAGCCCACAACCCTCCCCCAGCTGCAGACCCTGATCGGCCGGTTCGTCCACGCCTACAACCACCAGCGACCCCACCGCTCCCTGCCCCACCGCGCCACCCCGGCAGCGAGCTACTCCACCCTCCCCAAGGCCCTACCGGCCCACCGCCGCGACGCGGACACCCACACCCGCGTCCGCCACGACCGCATCGACCAATCCGGCCTGGTCACCCTGCGCCTGGGCGGCCGACTCCACCACATCGGCATCGGACGAACCTACGCCCGAACCAGCGTCCTCCTCCTCGTCGACGACCTGCACGTCCGCATCGTCAACGCCGTCACCGGAGAACTCCTGCGCGAGCTGATCACCGACCCCACCCGCGACTACCAGCCCCAGAACCCCAAGAACACAAAGAAACCCCCGAACCCGCAGGTTCGAGGGTTTCCGATGTCCTGAGACATCACAATGGCAGGGGCGGCAGGATTCGAACCTGCGGCGTGCGGGTTTGGAAGTCCGCTGCTCTGGCCGGACAGTCGGCGACATCTCGGAGCGACGGATACACCGACAACAGCTGCACCGCCGATCTCGTCATCACGCCGACGGGTTGGTCGTGCTGGGGGACCCAAAGGTCCTCCACCGTGCAGAACGGCTCACGTCGGCTGACCGGACGCTCTGAGCGTCCGGGATTTTCGTACCCTTGACAGGAGAATCGTGGACGATTCCGGTCGAATTATTGAGTGAATTCTCATGGATAACGCTGTCAGATTTCGAGGAGCTAACGGTGTTGCCCAACGGGTGGAGCGCGGCGAGTGCCGTGCGTAACGTGCTCGGCACCGAGCACTTCTGAAGTCGCCATCAGCAAGGGCCAACTGCCGTTGTCCTGCCGTGTCGAGACGCGTGGTTCGCATCCAAGGGGACTTGTCGTGACAGTCCAGCACCATCTGTTCTCCAACGCGGCCTATCCCGTGATGGCCTATGTGACGGCCTGCACGGGCTCCGCCCTCGGGCTCGCCTGTGCCCGCCGCTTTCACGCGCGAGGTGTGCGCAGGGGATGGAACTGGCTGGCCGCGGGAGCCCTGACCCTCGGATCGGGCATCTGGGGCATGCACTTCATCGCCATGCTCGGATTCTCGGTCCACGGGGTCGAATTGCGGTACGACGTAACGCTCACGACGCTGAGTCTGATCGTCGCGGTGGTCATCGTAGGACTCGGCATGCTCGCCGCCGGTGTGCGCAGATCGTGGTACGCCCTACTCGGCAGCGGACTGGTGTCGGGGCTCGGAGTGGCCGCCATGCACTACATCGGCATGGCATCCCTGCAATTCCCGGGGGTCATCCGATATTCGGGGCAGGTTGTCCTGCTGTCCGTCCTCATTGCCGTCATCGCAACCACCGCGGCCTTGTGGGCAACGCTCCGGGTGGCCGGAAAGACGGCGACCGTGGCCGCGGCGACGGTCATGGGGATCGCCATCAGCGGTATGCACTACACGGGCATGCTCGCCGTCGACGCGACGACCACGGGTACAGACGTCAGTGGTGGCGGCGTCGTCGGCACCAAATTGATCGCGCCGTTGATCATCGGTCTGGTGACTCAGATCCTCCTGGTGTGGTTCGCCGTCCTGATGACCTCGGTGCATGAAGGCGGTGACAACGCGGTCCGGCCCACGCGCACTCGGCGTCGGAGGTCCGCCCGGAGGGGGCCGTTTGGGAACTGAGGTCGGACGCACCGAGCAGTTTGAAGGCTGGCCGGATGGACATCTCTCGCGGAAGTGGTTGGTAATCACCGGCCCCGGTAAGCAACTGCGATCACGTCGGCCAACTCGGTGAGCTGCCAGGCTGTTGCCGACTCTGCTGCGCAATTCTCGGGGCTGTGTCCTGCCGCTGCGGGATGATCGTCTCTGTGGCCGTCTTCTGCCACGCGTCCGCGGGGAGGGTGAGCGATGTCGTTACAGCCGGGGGGGACTGCCGCCGGTCCCGGAGCAGACCATTGCGGTGGCGTGTGCGGCGTTCCCGAAGGGAAGCCTGGCGATGCGGGTGCGGAACCGGCTCGGCGAGGTCTTCGTGGACGAGCCATTTGCCGGTGCGTTCGGGGTGCGGGGTGCTCGGGGCTCTCGCCGGGGGCGTTGTCGCTGGTCACTGTATTGCAGTTCGCGGAGAACCTGACCGACCGGCAGGCCGCGGCGATGGCAGTGCGGGCGATCGACTGGAAGTACGCGATCGGCGCGGAGCTGACGGATACTGGGTTCGACGACGGCGTGCTATCCCGTTTCCGGGCCCGGCTGGCCGAACACGGCATGGAGCGCTGGTCTTCGACCGGCTCTTGGAGCACTGCAAGGACGCCGGACTGGTGGCGGCCGGGGGCAAGCAGCGCACCGATTCGACCCATGTGATCAGCGCGATGCGGGATTTGACCCGGCTGGAGTTGGCCGGCCAGAGCGTGCGGGCCGCGCTGGAGGCCCTGGCGGCCGCCGCGCCCGGGTGGCTGGCCGTAGCGGTGAGCGTGCCTGACCTCGCCCACCGCTACGGGGAGCGGATCAACGGCTGGACGATGCCGTCGTCGAAGACGAAACGGGACGGGCTGGGTGAGGTCTTCGGCCAGCACGCGCTGGCCCTGTGCCGGACGGTGTGGGACCCCTCGGCTCCGGTGTGGCTGCGGGAGATCGAACATGTCGCCGTCATGCGCCAGGTCCTCGTCCAGACGTTCACCGTCCGGACCGACGCACGCGGACGGGAGGTGATCAAGAAGCGTGAGGCCGACACGGACGGCGTCCCGCCCGGCCATCTGCGCCTGGCCTCCCCCTACGACCCCGATGCCCGCTGGTCTGCCAGGGGGACGAGTTGTTCTGGATGGGACTACAAGGTCCATCTCACCGAGGCCTGCGCCCCTCCCGTCGAAGCCGAAGCCGGTGGTGCGAGCCGAGACGGGAGACGGCCGAATCTGATCACGGACGTGTGCACCACGACCGCCGCCGTCCCGGACGTGTAGGCGACCGAACCGGTCCAGCGCGCGCTGACTGAACCTGGCCTGCAACCGGGCGAGCACTACCTCGATGCCGGCTACCCCTCCGCCGAGCTGATCCACAGCACCCGTACCCAGGCCATCACCATGGTCACCCCGGTCCTGCTCGACCAGTCGTCCCAGGCCAGGGCCGCCACCGGCTACGACAAGAGCGCCTTCCACGTCGACTGGAAGGCCCGTCAGGTCCGTTGCCCCGCCGACCGGACCAGCAGCAACTGGAACCCCGTCCGCCAGCACGGCCAAGACGCGATCGTCGTCACCTTCGCCAAGAGCACCTGCGGCCCCTGCCCCCACCGCGCCGCGTGCACCACCGCCCGCCAGCAGCACGAGCCGTCCCAGCGGTCCTGGGGTCCTCGCCTCTGAGCCCGCGCCCGGCATCACCCCGCCGCGCTCCGCAGGGGCCCGGCTCCTCACCCCCGAATGCCAGCGCAGCGCCGCTATTTGCCGCCCGTACGCCGCGGCCGCACCATCACCCACAGCGATCACCAGGCCAAGCGAAGTGTCGTACAGGGAGGGAAGTCGATGTCTTACCACCCGCTCACAACGGGGCTGACCAGCGACGACAGACCGGAGCCACAGACAGTGACGGAACCTTCGTCGGAACCTCTCACGGAATCCGTAGCAAAAGCGCTGTCGGCGGGTCTGTCAATCGAACGGTGTAACCAGGGTGGTTGGGGTTACTGACGGGCTGCTGAGAGTCGGCCGTCGAAGGTGATGTCGAAGGCGTTCAGGGCGGTCTTCCAGCGGCTGGTCCAGCGGGCCTG